>NZ_JBBGZQ010000002.1:0-438158 GCF_037572595.1 Chryseobacterium sp. MYb328
TTTTCGAAGAAAATGGCCCGAAACATTTTAAAAGGACAAAGCTTACAGAAATATCTGCTTATAGAGAGAGCATCTTTAAATATTCTTTTGGCATCCACATGAAGCATAAGATTAAAGTTCCGATCAATAGCAGTGATAAAGCCAAAGTAGCGACCTTAAAACCATCCAGTCTGAATTCTTTTTCCTGATTTCTGCCTGAGCTGTGAAAACCGGAGAGACCTGTAGGATAAGGATTCTCTTTTGTGGTCTGTGTTCTTCCATTGGATGAAGATGATAGAGAAGGTAATGATTCTATATTCCTGTTTTGTTGGATAGTATGGTTGAATGACCGTTTATTTTCCAGATGTCTTTTTTTAGCCGATTCTACCTTTCCATCAGCTGTAAGATCCCGGATCAGGGTCTCTATTTTTCCTGAATATTGATCATATTCTTTGCTAATGACTTCAATTCCGTTTTTGGATTCCTTTATTTTAGCTTCATTTTCCTGATGCCGTTTTTCATTTTGCATGATTTGTCTGTTGAGGTCCTCAAGCAACTTCGTCTTTTCATCCTGTAAAGCCACTTTTTCCTTTTCCAGCTCAGCGATAGCGTTTTGAAGGGCTCGGAGTCTTTCTTCCTCAAGGTAATCAAGTTCCTTTTTAAAACCATCAGCATCTACAATTTTAAAAATCCTTTTTTGCTTTACAAATTCTCCAATCTCATGACTTTGGGTAAAATAAATGGTGTCGTAAACGTTCAGAAGATCAATGGCCTTGCTGAAAAAGATCTGCAGTTGGGCAGCATTGGTCTCACAGTATACCACAAGGTAATTATTATTGGATCGGGTAAAATCCAGCTCATCCACTTCCCGGACATTGAATCCTATTTTATCAAAATCCTTAGGTTTCCGGATAGAAAACTGATCGGAATGATTGATGGTAATCGTATCTTCTGAAAGATTATTTTTCTCGAGACTGTTCTGAAAGTCGGTTAGGGCATTAATGATAAGTCCTTCAGAAGCAATTTTATTAACGAAAAGTAAGCTTGAACCTATAAAAGTTCCACCCCTGTCTGAGTTCTGTTCTTTTGCAAAAGTATAAACAGAATAGGAGATAAGGTTACACCCACCGGCGTAATCCTTCCGGATAGAATAGATATTGCTTTGAGGAAACAGCTTAATAGCATCCGTTTTTAGATCAAAGGTTCTTATTTCCTTAGCAATGCTTTGATTTCCACCCAGAAAAAAGGTTTGTCTGAAGCCATTCGGGTTCCCAAAAGTCCCGAATGCGGAGAAAAAATAAGTATTGTCCATTAATTTGTAAAACTAAATTTTATACGTTCCCAGAATGTTCCTTCATAATCCAGATCATAGCCTGTAATACTTCTGTAGAGCCATTTTGCAAGCACTTCGGACGTAGAAAGATTCAACAGATCAATTTTCTCACTTCCGGTGGTATTCTGAATACTACCTATAGTGTAATAGGTTTTACTTAAACCGTATGTATCGATACGCTGTGAGGCCATGGGAAGATGTTCAGAGATAAAAGCATCAAGAGCTTCGGCACTTTCCACATCCATTCTTCCGGATTTATCCCATTTGGAAATAACGAGAATAGCATTCACCGATTTTAAATTTTTACCCTTTCTTTCCAGCTCATCCAGAAATTCATTGATTAAAGAATCATCTTTATATGCCGTTTCATAGCTGGTAACAATGACGAATGTAAGCGGAATATTGGCATTCAGAAAAGTTTCTATGCTGCTGTGATAGCTTCCGCCTCTTCGGATATCATTGTGGTTTTCCCCGGAAGTTTCCAGAAAGGTAAGATCTATAGGAACCACTCTTTTAGACCGGTTATTCGGTTCAAAAACAAGATCCAGACGGGTTACCTGATCCCTTGTCGTTCTGTTGGGAAGGACACCCTGTCTGATATTTTCAAAAAAATCGGAAAGCAGAACATTGGCTTCCTTAGAGTTGGGAGTTCCTAGCTTCGGTCTCAAAACTCCGGCATATGACCGGAGATAATAAAGCATAGAAGAAAGGATAACAGATTTCCCGGATTCTGCTGTTCCAAAGAAAAAAACGAAGTTACTTTCCTTATTTTTAATATCGTTGGAAATTGTTTTGGCAATCGGAACAAAATCTTCTTTGGTGTCATTTTGAAAATCAAAAGAAAGAGGCTTTAAGGTTTCCTCGGTTTCAAAAGAAAGTGGTTTTAATTGATCGTTGGTTTCCATAGTTTAGTTATTAGGGATGATGGTTTTACCGCTTCTTTTATTGGTAAATACACTTCTGTTGTTTCCATTGTAGTTTCCTGAATCTGTGACCAGTAAAATGATAATAACAATCACAAAATCGAGTAAAATACAGCCAGCCAATACCACAAACTGGTACATTCCGAAGTTTTTAATGGCATGTTCAAAGGCAAAACCTATTTTTCCAACCTGCTGGGTTTTTGAAACGACAGGCTCAAAATGTATTTTATCATTTCCAAGAACTGTTTGTGCTCGGCTTCCCAGTTTATTATAATCAGCAAGAGATTCATCAATCAATCCCTGAGAGAGTCCGTCCTTATCTTTTTTTGATAAAAGCAACAGGTCCTGGATGGTTTTATTCCATTTAAACGCAGCATTATTGATATCTGATTTTAAGGTTCTTTCTTCAGGAGAAAGGTCTGAAACGATATTATCAATCTGTTTTCCCATTCTTTCAGCAAGATCTTCATAATCTTCACCAACAGGTGTCAGAAGATCTACTTTTTGACCGGTTAATCTTTCGATATCTTTAATCAAAAGCTGGGCACGGGTTCCGATGCCTTTATTTCCAGGGTCTTTGATCTGTTCCATCAATTGTTTCTTCTTGATCTCAATATTTTGAGTGGTTGCTTTATTGTACTTATAGCTTAATTTCGATTCCACATCGTTTTCAAGAGCTGTGAAATTTTTATTAATATCACGAAGCTCATCCGTATAAATATCCGTTTTCATAAACCTTGTATACAATGCATTAAAATTGGCTATAAAGCAGAACGAGGCAATAAAGATGTAAATTCCCACCAGACTTCCGGTAGGTTTACCTTCCAGTTTGGCACTTCTCAGCATCCAGCACAGGAAAAGGAGGAGCAATGATAAAACCAAGGCAATGACAAATGATGCAGGGCCAAAGATCTGCTGTAATCCAATCCAGGTCTGATAAAAACTTACGCTGATGAGTAATAAGGCAAGAATTCCCAAAAAGAGATCTGCGGGGGTCATTTTTTTATTCATAATGTATATGTTGTTTTTTGAATGAGGCTATAAAAAATACTTTGTTTTATAATGCCCGAAACTACGAACAACAGTCTGAAGAAAATTACGGAATCCCGTAAAGGGTAGTGCTCCGGATTCAGCCTGAATAGTGATTTTATGAATATGATTCAAGATATTTGAACCATTAAAAGGGTAGAGAGGATAAAAATAGGTAAGGGAATGGCTGAAGCTATTGATTGTACAACCTTATAATTTCATCTTTGATGAATCTTCACTTTTCTTAATGTTTAAATTTTTTACGCAAAGATTTCTAAAATAAGGCTGGAGTATTTTAGGAAGCAAAGAGTTGAATAAATTTCATTGATTCTTTCTAAGTGTATGTATAATTTTAGCCACTAATGCACGATTTTTTTTATTCATTCGTGTATTCTAAGACATATGCAAATTATATCTTGTTAAATTTACAAAAGGTGCCTCTCTTTTTACCACAGCAAATATTCTATAAATCAGTTTGCAACATACCGCATTAATAATAGAATTATGAGCCTTTCCCTGTTCTTTTTTTCTTTTATAGTATGCCTTGAGCTCCTGATCGTGTATTATGGCTGAGTTTGCACCACTGAAAAGGACGGTTTTTATTCTTCTGTTTCTAAGCTTACTAGTTTGTGTTTTCCCTTTAATGCTTGAACCTGATGTATGTTCAAAAGGAGCCAGCCCTGCATAACAATTAAATTTCCTTGGATTCTGAAACTTGTTAAAATTATCAGTTAATACCAACATATAAGCAGCTGTTAGAAAACCTACTCCTTTTATTTTGGTTATTTTCTCATAGTTTTTATGTAAGCTTTCCTGTTCACAGATCTGTTGTTTTATTTTCTCTTCTACTGAGGCAAGTTTCTCATCCAAAGCTTTTATTTGCTGGATTATTTCCTCCATTTCATAGCTTACATCAGCTATTTTACTCACTTGATAAAAAGCCTTTTTTTCGTTCTTAAACTGAGTTCTTACCTTTATGAGAAAATTTCTATAGGTGAGAAAATTCTTTATTGTAAAAAGTACTTCTTCAGAAAGAGCGGAAGGAATAAGTTCCTGCTCATGGATTTTTGCATATCTGGCAATTCTCCAGGCATCAACTCTGTCATTCTTTCCCCTTTGAATACCCTGACTCAGCTTTATTTCTAAAGCCGAAACTTGATAATAGAGTATTTCCCGATCTTCCAGCAGACTCGCTAAAAGAAGTCCGTAGTTCCCCGTATTTTCAAAACAATAACGAAGGCTGGAATCCTGCTCAAAACAACAGGTTGAAGTAATAATTTCTTCTATACCTTCTACTGTATTGCTAACTTTAAATGCAAGTTCTTTCTCATCAGAATTATTTAAAACACAAACATCTAATGTATCCTTGGAAATATCTATTCCAATAAAATAAGTTTTCATAACTTTGGATTTAGGTCAATCCTGAAGGAACCATTTTGAATCATGCTAAAACCTTTAATAAGCCCTAACGCTTAAAATTCTAAATGGCAGATATTCAAAAGAGAAAATAGAGTCTGATACACGAAATAGTTCATGTCTATGCATCCGTTTAGTTCACTTTATTTTCTCTGGTTCTTCAGAATTTAATTATTATCTAATTTACTTCTAAATCCTTGTGCAAATCTAAAGGCATTCGTGGCCCAAAAAAAATTCAAGTATTTTGAGGTATTCCTCCTAAAATAGGAAGGAATATCTGTACAGATCTGTGGGAAAAGAAATTATTTTTCTTCTGCTTTTAATTTATTTACCAGAGGATTGGCGTACATCGCCAGGAAATACTCCTTAGAAACAGGATCAGACGGATCTATACGCATCTCTGATCTTCGGATAAACAATTGTTTTTCCTGCTCTGTATATTGAGAAGCATAGGTGTCTGTATTGTTGATTAGGTCGTAGGCTATATATTTAGTAGGCCAAAGTTTGTAATTCTTAATGATAGAATCATCAATTAGCTGTACAATAGCCTGCAACTGTTTGTTTTTATTCTCAATGGTAGCGGCAATATGATCCAATTCTGTATCAATAACATCACCAGCATGGATATGAATTCTTTTCTTTTGTCCTAAAATTCCGCTGAGTATGGTGTTGAAGTCTTCGTTTTTTCCTTTAATGTATGCCTCTTCTCTGTGTTGTGCCAATAATTGAGGCATTTTTAAGGAATCGGTAGGATCATACTCATAGGAAATAGAGATAGGAACGATCTTTAATGTTTTAAAATAATCTATTAATGACTGATCTACTGCGGCCATGGCCAACATTTTTAAAACACCTTGCTGAGTCGCATCATTTCCGTCTTTAGCACGGCCTTCGCGCTGAGCAATCCATACGGAGCGGTTTTCTTCATGTAACAGCATATCAATATACTCAGACATGGTCTGTGAACTTTTAAGCTGATCACGAATTGACAATCCTCTTTGAACTAAGAAATTACGGTTCAGTTTAGCCAGTACATTCAAAAAGTTTCTCTTTACAAGATTGTCACCAATGGCTGAAGCGGTCATAACGTGGCCGCTTTCCAACAAAACAAGGTTAAGAAGGGAAGTATCCAGTACAATATCCCTGTGATTCGAAATGTAAAGATACGAAGCGTTCTTATCAAGCTTATCGAAGCCAGAAGTCGTTAAACCTTCAGAACTTTTGGCAAGAATCTGACGAACGGCATACGCTACAAACTGATGCTGAAAATCACTTATAGAATGCACATTTTTAAACTGTTCCAGCCAAACCTGCTCATCCTCTCCGGGAAAAGTAAAGTTCATCAGTGCTTTCATCATCGGATCACGGGCTATGCTCTGTAATCTTTCATTCACTTCCTGATCATGAAAATACCGGATTTCATCAAACTTCGACATGTTATGGTAAAAATTAAAACTTTTTGCAAAAGAACGAAAATTTATCTGGGGATGGGGTATAAAGGTTGTTAAAGTATTATGATGGGCGTAGAAGTTGATAAACAATAACTACTTTTCTAGATATTAGTTAGTAAAATATTCTTCCCAAAAACTTATTTCAGGTTGAGGTAGTTGCCACTTATTAATTAGGAATTCTAAAATTTTTTGACTCCTTTCATCAATATCAGTCGTTTCCCAACTATGATAATTTAAAAGTTCTTTTTCGGATTCATAAATTATATTATTATTGTTTATTGCATTGTTTATCCTGATTTTATGGGCATTGAAGTCTCTTAATGTTTGGTTATTATTTGACATAAATATATTTCCTAAAGCGTACGAATATTTTCTTTTTTTTACTACTCCTAATCGATTGATATCTTTATAAGAAGTTCTTACTTTCATCTCTTCTTCAGGATAAATCCTATTAACACTAATTTCTCGCTCCACCATATGTCCAGATAAATCTTCTTCATATTCCCTTAAAATAAAATGAATTCCATCCCAGGTATAAAAATAATTTCCAAGTGATAAATTTCGGTTTACTTCTTTCCATGTAAAATGGCTTACTCTATTTTTTAATAGCTGGTCTTTAAGTGAAATTCCAGATTCTGCAGCATTTCCGGTTCTAAAATATTTATTGATATCTCTAAAAGTAGCTTCTTGATTATAATTAGTTTTGTTACCATGTAGTAAAAAACACATAATGTTATGCCTTTCAGCTGCCCATAAAAATCGTTCTATGGTAGATAAGTTTTGTTTTTGTTCCTCTGAGGTTATCCCATCGCTTTTTTGAGGTAATAAACGAACCAGAATTGCTAATATTAGATTAAGTATATATCTACCATACCCAAAGGGAAAGCTAGTAAGCCTTAATAGAGACCTCTGAATATTAGAAGTATAATGATATTTAAAGTCAGGATCATTATCTACTTCATGTGGATTATGAATAAAATACCATAATATAACAGATTCTTTCATACAGTTCAACCATTTTCGAAGCTCTATAGGATTCATCATATATTGATTATTATGAATATTCATCAAGTCAAAATCTTTTTCAAATAGAATTTTTTGATAAGACTTAAAATCACTGGCTACCATTTTTTCGTTGGAAAAATATAGTAACCAAAAGGCTTTGAGAAACGCATCGTCATCCATTACTTTTTTAGGATTGGGGTTCCGTCCAAGCCACTTATAGATCTCAAGCCAGGTTTTATTGATAGAGTTCCTCTTGGTCAGTATTTGTGTCTGTCCAAAATTTTGTTTTGACACCAGGTATAAAACCCGGTTTTTAAATCTTTCAAGCCCGGATAACTGCTTGCCTCTAAAGTTCAGAGTCTCGAAAACCATGGAGATGTCAAGATTACTTCCCTCCGTCTCACTGAGGTTAAGCACTGAAAATAATAAACGCTCCGTTATTTTGGTAATAAGATCCCGTATGTTGTTCTGAGACCAATCCTTCAATTTTTGTTGAAAAAATACCTTAGCAAAATCTAAATTATGGGTGTAAAGAGTCTCCACATCTTCTGTACCATAGGATTCATCTTCAAATATTTCTCTAATTAAATAATTGTGGGAGGGTACATCTACATGATATCCAAACAAGTATTTACTTCCCAAATCAGATATGAAAAAATATTCTTTGGTTATTTTCTGGCGATGCTCGGCTTCCTTAAGCTTTTGACATAATTGAGAAAGTAAGATTAATATAGTTGTTATACGTTGTTGTCCGTCTACTAAATTATAAGCTTGATAATATTTCTCATTAAGCTTTACTTGTTTGTTTTCATTATCAATCAAATTTTCAAACCCTTCTTTGGTCAAATTTTCAAAATCATAATCTGAAAAATTATTGATAGTAAGTATTCCTGTAAAATGATAAGCATTATTCTGTAAATGAATATTTGAAAGGTCTGCCCAAAGGTCATCTAATTGAGCTTCCTCCCATGAATAACCTCTTTGGTAATCAGGAATACGAAATATTTTTTTATGGAATATCTGTTTAAATGGTAATATTTCAGACATGATTTTTAGTTTATGTGGTTATTGTTTTTTTATTTACTATTGCTAATCCCTATAGTAGCATGTTAAAATTATAAGCTAATTACAATTAAGATAAAAATAGGGAAAATTGTTTTATTATATTATGGTTTACCGTAATTGAATAATAAAATAGGTTTAAGTTTTAATACAATAATATTTTATTAAAAAACATTACTTTTATATAAGATCATAAATTATATTTTATCCCATTTTCCCATTTCCTTTATTTTGACATTATCAACAATCTTTGCATAAACTTGTGTTGTCCTAATACTTGTATGTCCTAACAATTTGCTTACTACTTCTATGGGAATGCCTAATGAAATTGATACTGTTGCAAAAGTATGCCTTGCCACATGGCATGTAAGTTTTTTATTAAAATCTAATGTAATTCCAATTTTTTTCAAAACCCTATTGGTTACTTTATTACAGTATACTTTGAAAATGTAATTTTCATTAAAGGGCTTTTCTGGGATAAAACTTTTTGCTTTTTTGCTGAGAGGAATATTTACTAAGTATCCTGTTTTATGCATTCTGAGATGTATGGAATCATTAATTATAGAATCCTCTGAGAAACTTTTTAAATCAGAATATCGAAGTCCTGTATAACAGGCAAATAAGAAATAACTAAGAATTTCCTTTTGTATCGGCTCAGAAAAATCATCTTTTAAATAATATTCGGTAAGTATATTGAGCTCTTCAATTGATAGAAAATCTCTCTTTCCATCAACTTTTTTTATGGAAGTATATTGAAATGGATTTGTTTTTATATATCCAAAACGAATAGAAATATTAACGAATGTTCGTAATACCCTTAAACTTTTACTTGCCGTATTTTCATTATTTCCGAGGGTATAAAGCATGTATTGTTTATAGTCATTAATAAATTTCTCATTAATATCTGAAAAATAAATTTCCCTTCTAAATTTAAGGATCTTGGTAATTTGAGATTTATATCCAAACCAGGTTTCTGATTTGAATTTAGCTTTGTTTTCTTCCAAATACCCTAAAATATAATCTGTGAAACTTTTTTCATCAGAATTGTGATTTACTGATAGTAATCGTTCTTTAAACTGGGTTAAGGTTAGTGGAAATTCTTCATTGATAAAATTGTTAACCAATAATTTAATTGATTTTTTATCTATTGCCTCTAAAATCATATTATATCTTTCATGATTTTTATTTTGAGTTTTGACTCTTTGATTCCTTAAGGACCAGTCTCGTAAAGGAATTGTAACAGGAGTAGCTGTTTCTATTTTTTTTCCTTTTAAAAATGCTCTTAAATAGATTGGATATAAACCTTGCTTGTTTTTTTCTCTTTTTTGTACAAACCGATAGCTTATCTGTATGCTCATAGTTACTGAAGTATTTGTGAAGTGAATTTATTCATAATCTGCAAAGTGATAATTTTAAAATGATAAAAATCAATAGATATTGAAGCAAATTGTGGAGATTGGAAAACCTATGCCTCTCGCTTCAAATAAAGGGAAAAGTTTTCAGGGTAGTATTGTACTTGGAAAAGGGTTTGTTTTATCTCCTGAAGAAGCCGAAAAACTCATTAAAAAAGATCCACGTAATAAGGATGTACTCTTTCCTTATTTAAATGGTGACGATTTAAATAATGACCCTGAACAAAGACCATCCAGATGGGTTATTAACTTTTTTGATTGGGATGAAGAGAAGGCAAGGACTTATCCTGATTGTTATGAAATTATAGAGAAGTTGGTTAAGCCAGAAAGACAACGATGGAAAAGAGATAATAATGATAGTGAAATTATCGGAACGTATGCATTAAGAAAACCACTCCCTCAAAAATGGTGGATATATGGTGAAAAAAGGCCTGCTCTTTACAATGCCATATCTGAGTTAGACCAGGTAATGGTGATTGCCCAAGTTTCTAAAACTACTGCATTTGCTTTTACAAAACCAAATAAAGTTTTAGATGCTAAATTAAATGTATTCGCAAATAATTCGTTTACAATGTTTGCCTTTTTACAATCAAATTTTCACATATACTGGGCCTGGAAATATTCTAGCACAATGAAAGCTGATTTAAGTTATGCTCCAACACAGGTTTTTGAAACATTTCCTTTTCCAGAAGAAATTTCACAAGATATTAGAAATGAGATTGAAGATTTAGGAAGGCACTATTACAATGTCAGAAAATTAATAATGTTCAAATATAAAATTGGTTTGACTCGATTTTATAATATATATCACTCTAAAGGAATACAAAATGAAATAGATATAAAAGATAAACACTTAAGTTTCTTAATAAAATATTTGTCAAGAGTAAAAATTAATATTGAAACTAATGAAATTGTAAGTGAGTTTAGTGAGTTTCGGAAAATTGCTATAAAACTGGATAAACTAATTATAGAATCATATAAATGGAGCGACATAAATTTAAGTCATGATTTTTATGAGCTTGAATATCTGCCAGAAAATGATAGGATACGTTTTTCTGTTCATCCAGATGCCCGTAAAGAAGTATTAAAACGTTTATTGATACTTAATCATCACCGTTACAAGGAGGAAATATCTGAAACTTCAAAAAACATTAAACCTATAAAGAAAAAGACAGGTAGTAAAATGAAAGAAAACAATTTCCCGAAGTTATTTTAATCTTCGGGAAACAAAGTATTTGAAGTTTTTGAAATAATTTTCGATCTTTTGTTAACAATTTTATATAAAGTATCACATTTTGATTTCTCAAGATTCAATAATAGCAATCGATTGAAGATTTCTTTTCTAGCAGTTGGATGTATTGTAAATCTTATGCGATCTTTTTCAGGAAGATTCTCTAATTCATAAAAGCTATGCTTCAAATCAATATCATTCCATTTATATAATTTAATGATTTCGGAATCAATCGATTTGTATAGCTCCCTTAGTCTAATTATATCATCATATATTTCACCTTTATTATTAAGGTAAATATCATGAAATTTATTTTGTAAATCTGTTAGACCTAATCGATAATTCTTCATTATTTTTAAACGAGTTAAATGAAGTTCACTTCCCAAACTGTTTAATTTCTCAGATTTAACTACCGGATAGGGAAACGTCTCAAAGGCGTTCGTACCAGAATAACGTAATGTAGAAACTCCCATTGTTGAACTATTTTTCCATGCCCAGACATCATGGACAGAAGAGTTTAATATGGCTAATTCTGAAAACGTATTGAGAGCAAATACCACAGTTGCCTCAGAAAAGACAATATCATTTTTACAAATAGAAATCAATAAATATTTAGCATGACGATTTAAAACCATTACCTGGTCTAACTCAGATATGGCATTATAAAGTTCTTTTCTTGGTCTTAAAAACTGCCACCATTTTTCTTTCCCTCCTTTATCCTTTTGAATTAATCGTTCAGGTTTCACGGAATGTTCTACTATATCAAAGCAATCAGAATAAGTACGGGACTTTTCTTCTGACCAATTGAAAAAGTTAATGACCCAGCGGGAAGGCTCTTGATTAGGATCGTTATTAAGGTCATCCCCATTTAAGTATGGGAATAAAACTTCTTTATTTCTCGGATCTTTTTCAATTAAAGCTAGAGCCTCTTTGGGTGTCAATACAAACCCTTTTCCAAGTACAATACTACCCTGAAAACTTTTCCCTTTATTTGAAGCGAGAGGCATAGGTTTTCCAATAACTTCGGAATCATCTAAATATGAAGTTATTCTTTCCACAACCTTATTATCTAAAACAATTTTATTTTTCCACTCACCTTTATGAATGGTAATTAATGAAACTTCTACTGCAGCCTGGCCTGGCCATTTCATTGAACGAATAGCATGGTTAATTACTCCATTACTTGAACAGATGACATCCAAACCTCCTTCTCGTGCGGAACCTTGTGCAATAGTATTAGTCGAAATGAGAGATTGGAAGCCATTGATTTTAATAACATCAAAGATTCTTCTGAAAAAATAAGTTACTAAATCTACTGCACCAATCGGTCGGTATGTATATTTTATATATTCAAGGAAATTATTTCCATAATTTCCACTTAACTTTTGTCCACCTAAAAACGGTGGATTTCCTAAAATACAATCAAATCCTCCATTTTGGAAAACTTCCGGAAATTCTAAAAACCAATGAAAGAACTTCTTCTGTTCAGCGATAACCATACTAGCTCCACGATCCAAGATTTGTGCTCCGGAATTGAGATAAGTTTTATATTGACTATATGTTGTGAGTTTGTCTTTATTTTCTGCTGTTTTGGAAATGAAAAATTGTGCTACTTGCAGGTCAGCCAGTTGTTTTAGTCTATACCATTTCTTACCATTGGTTAAATCATAATATATTTTGGTTTTTTGTGCAATCTGTTCAGATGTATGCTCTGGCAACTGATTGAATTGCTCCATCGATTTCTGTATATCGGCAAAATCAGTATCTGCTGTATTTAAATCAAATAATTCGCTTATTTGAAGTTTACGTTCAGTATCATTACGTTTTTTGAAAGCAGATGCTATTGTCTTATCATCGCCTGCTAGTGCTTTAAATGCTTCACTAGCAATACCATCATGAAGATTTTCATAACGAGCTAATCCTATAATTGCATTTCCATTTTTGATATGGTGATCTAAAAAGTTTAATGGTTCACCTGGATCATGAGCTTCCAGCCATAGAGCTACTTTACAAAGTTCTACAGCCAATGGATTTAAATCAACCCCATAAATACAATTTTTAATGACATCCCTAATTGCTGTTCGAAGAACAGAAGGAGTTGGTTGATCTTCATTACTTCTTAAACGTGCTAATTCGAATCCAATTTTTCTGGCAGCAGAAAGTAGAATATGTCCACTTCCACAAGCAACATCGCATACTGTAATACTTAATAATGCTTTTTCCGGATCGGCTTCTTTAAGTTTATTTGCGATAATATGATCTAATGAATGAGTAATAAGAGGCTTCACCAGTTCTTCTGGAGTATAATGTGATCCCGATGCAGATCGGTCATTTCCTTGTTTAAATCTGAATTCTCCATTTTCTACTACAGGCTCAAATTCTAGTAACCCTTCGTACACAGAACCAAATTCTTCTACATCCAGATCTGCATAGTTTACCCGAATCGTTTGTTGATTTTCATTCTCGAAAGTAACTAAGTATTTAAAAACATTCAGTACATATTTATTATTTAGTATGGTTTTTTCAATACTACCAATTGCATTTTGATTAAAAATACCAGAACCAAGAGCATCAATCCCCAATTCTTTACCATAGTGACTATCTTCAAAAAGCCTAAATGTAGTTAACAATGACTGCCACAGATCTGTTTTTTTCGGATCAATATAAAGAGATTTATTAACAAGATAGGTGAGACGTTGAATACTGTAATATTGATAGTAAATATCTTTAAGCTTCTTTTCACTTTCAGTAAGGTCTTCTTTATAAATCAAATTTCGTTCTTCTATGACTAAAAGAAATAAAATACGATACACAGAACGCAATATATGCAGATAGTATTCTTTTGCAGATAATTTTCCCTCTTCAATAGTATTTCTTAGTTCAAAGTTCTCTTCTTGTGAAAGCAATCCGTTTGCTAAAGTTATTATTGACTGTTCTACAGCCAAACTTAATCGTTCGCGAATACGGGACCCAGATGCTAAGGAATCATTATGATAAAATTCCAGGATAGAATCTTTCCCATCCTCTTTTTTATCATTAATACGAGATGAATGAAGTAATCGATAGAAAATTGCAAACTCTGCATAATGACCTTCTTCCATCATTTGTTCAAGATTGAATTCAAGATAGCTTAATCTTGAAAGTCTTGTAGCATCACGGAGTACACGGAAATGGTTCCCATTGGTTACAAAACCATAAATATGTTCCGTAGAATTGATATATTCCTGGATCAATGAATGTGGTGAAAGTCTTGGACCATTTTCTGCCTTTTTATCCATAGATTGTTCACTACCAACAATATGTATTGGGAAGTCATTTTTATTAGAGGCTCTATAGGATACTGCAAAAGACTTTCCGTTCACAATTTCGGCATTAGAAAGAGCTACCTGATATCCTAAAAGATTAAGAAGAGGGACAATCCAATATTTTCGAGTCTCTGAAATTCCTTTATCTGTTGCAGAAAAAGCATTCTTCTTTTGTTTAAAAATTTGCCAGTGAGTATTTAGTAAGCTCCATGCATTGCTTATTTCATCCCTGACCTGTTCATTTGGCTTTAGGCCAAAATCTTGTGGTTTCTGGAAACTAATGTCGTCCTGACGTATTTTTTCCAGAATTTCACTTGTGAATATATTTCCTTGTATATTTATTGTTGTTAGTTTCATGGTTTAAAAAAGTGCTTTAGGTTTTGGCAAGAGAATGTATACTCCCATAACATCAGGAGGTAATACTGGAGTAGATTTTTCATAGCTTCGTCCCCCAATTAATGTTTTGAATCTGCCATGTGCTTCTACCAATTTATCTGCACGTTGAGTTGCTAGTTCTATAAATGCATCTTTCTTACTTTCAAAAGACTTTAATTCTGCGTTTAAAAGTTGTTGTTGCTGCTCCAATGACATATTGCTCAAAGGTATTGCCTTATTCAATAAATGTTGTGCTTTTGTAAAGTCTATAGGCTGTAAACCTTCTGAATTCTCAGTATATCCCCACAAATACATTTCTTCAGCTACCGATTCATTTTTAGAGCGAACTTCTTTTACAACATTTCTCACTCTAAACATGACCAGAGTTGTTTTACTTTCAACACTTTCGGTTTGGATTACGCTTGTTCTTGCCAAATCATAAGGATTGCCTTGCTCTTCAAAAGCATTGCTTATAATATAATGGCAAAGTTGTTCTACAAAACGATGATTTCTTCCAATATATTGATAATTTTTTGGAGTAGGTGAAATAAAAGCAATTCGTGTTTCTGTTTTACCTTTCAACTGTTCTGTTTTAGATAATAAAGCAACTTGTAAATGTTTTGGAAGATTGGTTGTTTGTACTTTATATCCTTCCGAATCAATAGTAACTGATGCTCCTAATGCTTGCAACGCAAATACTGAAAAATTCTCTACAATCTCAGGATCCCCAATGGCTTCATCTACTTCTTGTAAATCTTTTTTAATAGCTTCAGCATCTACAGATTCCTGAGCGAAAATAGATCGTAAGTTTTCTCCCTTTTTACGAGCCATTTCTAGCTCATTATCAATTTTTATTTTGTCTTCTGCAAAAAGTGTTAATTGTTCTGCTTCTGATTCAGTTTTCAAAAGTTTTTGAGTCAATTCAGTCATCAATGACTTATTATTTTCTCCGATGGGAATAGTAACACCTATACTTTTTTGAATTTCACGGACTTTACGAATCAATACTTCCAGAATAAATTTATCCATAGGATTATTTTCGCCATAAAGCATATAGGTTTTAATCTGTGTAGATGTCTGTCCGAAACGATCAACACGACCTTCCCTTTGTTCAATTCTATTGGGATTCCAAGGCAAATCATAATGTAGAACAGCATTGAAATAATCTTGTAAATTTATTCCTTCACTTAAGCAGTCTGTTGCTACAAGAACTCTTTTATCATGTTCTCCCATTCTTTGAATTTCTTCCTTACGTTGTTCATCTGCAAGTTCAGAAGTAATAGCTTGTACCAATACATTTTTAGGAAGTACTTCTTTTAGCTTTTCTTCTACATATTTTGCTGTAGCAATATAATGACAGAAAATAATCGGTTGAAAGCCTTCTTTTAACCATTTTTTGACAATATCAATGGTATGCTTTATTTTAATATCTGTATCTGTATTTTCATTCAGATATTCTGCACTGTTCAATAACTTAGTAAGTCCTTCCAGTTCTTTTGTCTTATAATCAACCGCATTTAATAAATCAGATCTGGAGAAATCAACCCCAAAGTCATTTTCTTCAAATAATGTATATTCTAAAGCTTCAGGTCCAACTTCTACTGTTACCTCTTCTATAGCAAGCTTTGCTTGTCGTTTTTCTAACATTTCTTTAGCCATAATAGGACTTGACATGGCTCCTTTAATTAGAGCGATTGCAGCCCAAGAACGGAGAAGTCTGGTATTCTCATTATCTGTTTTCACATCTGAAATTCCCCTTGCAAAAGCTACCAATTCATTATAAAAAGCTTTTGTTTCTTCTGAAAGTGTAAATCCTATTTCTTTAGAATCTCTTTCAGGAAATAAAGTATCTTCATTTAGCCACCTGCGAATATTTTCACGTTTTCGTTGTATAAAATATTGTGCAATTTTTTTCCTATCTGCCTGTTCAAGTCTTTCAAAATTCAATTGTTGGAAATTAGGATTTAATAAACCTAACAATGAAAGAAATTCTTCATCCTTACCACTGTGAGGAGTAGCGGTGAGTAAAACAAGGTGGCGGTTTTGATTTACAGCAACATCATGAACCAAATTATAACGTTGTTGTTGGTTCTTTGAAGAAGCACCTTTAGGAAGTGTGCAGGTATGGGCTTCATCTACAATAATTAATTCTGGACAGTCATGTAGGAAAATACTTCTACGCTTATCAGTTTTGATATAGTCAACTGAAATTACCTGATATGGAATATGGTAGAATACGGAATGATCATCAGCTACCATACGATCTAATCTTGATGCTGTACTGGAACGGATAATCTCAGCATCAATATCTAATTTATCTTTCAATTCTTGCTGCCATTGTTCGCACAAATGTGGTGGACATATCACAGCAAATTTTTTAATTTCTCCTCTTTCAATAAGTTCCTTGATGATTAATAAAGCTTCTATGGTTTTTCCGATACCCACATCATCAGCAATCAATAATCGGGTAACATCCTGCTTTAATGCCATTACCAATGGAACCACCTGGTAGGATCTGGGTCTAAAAGATAGTTTTCCCATACTTCTAAATGGACCAGCCGCATTTCTTAAAGAAAGCCTTGATGCATTATAAAGTAATTTTGCCGTTTCAAAGTTTCCGATTTGAGTGGAAGTAGGTTCTTTAAAAGTTGCTTTTTCTATCGCTTCAATATCTTTTGCTAAAGGCAAAAAAATACCTGTAGTTTCTTCATCAGAACCACCAAGAGGTTTTACCAGTATAATCTGATCTTCATTAGAGGGAAGAACCATCCAATCCCGGTTACGGTATTTGATTAAATTTCCCGGATTATATTTGTTATTCATTGTTTTCTTGCGTATTACTTACTATAAATCACGTACTGACTATTGTACTTTTCTGAAAATATCTTTCCGCCTTTCCATCAATTCTTCCAAAGGTTCTGTATGATGCCAGCGGATAATATCGTGTGCACCCTCTTTTAGTATCTGATCAATCATTTCATCACGTTTTTTTACTTTGTGAAGATCATGAATAGTACCATCACAAAAAATCAATGTGTATCCAAAATTATTTTTAAATACAAAGTCTGCATTAATGTAGTAACTATCTAAATTTACTTGTGCTTTATCAGGAAGTGTATATCCATTTTCATAAAGATAGTTTATAAATTTAAATTCAGTACCACTATTTTTATCATAGCCATTCAATAAATATTGATATTGTTCTTCTCTATCATTTTCACCACCCTGTATTAATTCAATTTCACAATCCATCAAATACTCTAAGACATCTTTAATAATATAGCGGCTAAGTTGTTTATGATAAATCTGGTTATAATAACTTAATAGATCTTGATATGTTGCATGAGGAAGGTCCTTGCCTTTATCAGTCTCTTCTCTGGTTTCCGAATCAAAATGAAGTATTTCATAACTGGCCTTAAACCAATCTTTCATTTTTATAGGTTCGGAAATTAACTGCGATAAAATACCAAGGGATCCTTCTGATGCCTCATGAATAAGAATGTTGGGTTTTTCCTTATCTCCCATAGTGCTTACTGCTATCTCATTTTCTTCTACAAGAAACAATTTTTCTATTCCTCTTTTAAGTGCATAACTTAAGGAAATAACCTCATCTGGACTTGTTCCTATATTACCAAGAGGCTGAATATAAAGGATATCTGCAGTTTCTTTTGTGTAAAGCATTACATCCCTAGAATTTTGCTGCAATTCTTGGTTATTATTTAAGTTTCGTTCTTGTACCCAAACCCCATTTCTTTGGTCAATTTTAAACCCATCCTTTTTAGATCTTCTGGCTTTTTTATTAACCTTAATAAGATTTGCAGTTTTGCTAAAATATAATTGTAGAAGTTTTTCTCCTCCTTTTTTTAAAACAACAGATTTTGCATTTTCAATTCCATGAGGAAAATTAAAATATGATAAGATTTCATATCCGGAGCGATTTCTTTCTTCTTCAATACAAGATATTTTTTCTGATGGTATGCCTTCACATTCAGAGAAATCTAAAACATTGGTATACATTTCAATAGCATCACCTTTTAACTGGCTTTTACTAATAGGGTCGATATTAGCTATTTTAATATCATCATTGAGATAAGCATAGCCAGTTTTATTAGATACAAGAATTTTTTCAGTAGCATTTTCGATGTCTGGCAAAATCATCCTGTTGATTTTAAATTTACTACCTGAATGATAAACCATATTAGCAGGTCCGAATTCAGCCAAGGCTAATGAGCGTGGTCGTGAAAGTACTTCAACATCATCACGATAACTTTTACCTAATATTGCTCTAACAGGAAGACGAGTGAAATTGTAGCCAGGCAAAAATCCTTCAGCAGCTAAATACCTAAATATATAAAATTCTGAATTGGTTGAGTTTTGTTGTTGTTCATTTTTTAGCAAAGCAATTTGCTTTCTTGCAAATCGTTCTTGTTTCGCTGCTTCTCTCTTTTCTGTACTATCTGTTTTATAAGTGTGATTATCGAGGATTGCTTGTGCTTTATTTCTAAGAGTACATGCACTTTTAAACATTCTAATCCACCGTGTGAATGACTCTTCAAATAGAGTTGGAAATTTTTCTATTCTGCTTAATATCCACTGTTGAGTAAACCAATTGGTTTTATTAAGCTCAGGTAATAAAGAATAAGCTATTTTTTCAAATTCTACTACAAAACTATTTTTTGAATTAGAAATTGAATGTTTTATACTATTTAAAATATTATGTTGAACAATTACATTTGTTTCATTAGATAAATCTAATACCTCAGCGACGGAAGTTTTTAATTCTTCTATTTCAAGTTTCATCAGAAGAAAGGCATTTAGATGAGTTGCTATCAATTCTTCATTAATCAGATCAATTCGTGGAGGTTGAACTACACCTGCAACCATTTCTGCAGAATTCTTAAAGTAGTTTACATCATGTGGTGACATTGTAGAACAATAAGTAAAGACTAATGCTGTTTGTCCTCCTCTTCCTGCACGTCCACTTCTTTGTGCATAATTGGCTGCATTAGGAGGAACATTTCTCATATGTACAATATTTAAATTAGCTATATCTATACCTAATTCCATTGTTGGAGAACAATATAATGCTGATATTTCTCCTTTTCTGAATTGGTTTTCTCTCTCAATTCTTTGCGCAGCATTAATTTGTCCTGTATGTTCTTTTGCTATTAACTCTTTCTGAAATTTTGTAAAATCTGTTTTGTACAAATTTTGAAAATATCCGTTTGGAGTTAACTGAGGAAGTTCTACTTGAAAGTTGAATCGTGTATTATCCAGTTTCACAGTTTTTTCATCACCTTTTGTCCATAATAATTGGTCCGCTCTTAATTTATAATAGTATAAATCGGTATCTTTTTTATCCTGTTCAGAGGTGAGGAAGTTTGTGCCAGTAAGTAGTGTAAGTAAATTTTGAATAAATTCCCGATACTGATCTCCCTTTAATTTTTGGGAACCAGACTCAGCGCTACAACGATTAATATATTTTCCTAAATTGGATCGGAGTCCCATTGACACCAGATATTTTCCTTTTGGTCTTTGAGAGGGGATTGTAATGACCATTTCGGCAGGCTTGTCTAAATTTTCATTATAATCAAGAGACCATAATGAATCGGGAGATAGTCTATCTCGCATCAAATCTTCTATATTAGCTATTTCTTTGAAGAATTTATGATCAAGAGCAAAATTAGTTCTAAAATAATCTAGTACATTTTTTAAAAACTCTTTTCTATATTCTTTAGATTGATATCTCAGGAAATCAAGAGTTTCAAAACGATCATCCAATCCTGAAAGCTTATCTAAGTTTTTATAATGTATGTCTAAAAGAGCTACTTGCTCTAGGTTAGGCAATGTATATCGCCACCCTCGTTTCAAATCTTGAAATATTCTATATTTTAAATAGTTTTTTAGAGCTTCTATATTTCTATCATCTGGAAAATCTTCATCTTGTGAAGGATATATTGCATAATCTTTTTCTCTTAGTTTTAATATTTTGAATAACGATTCAGCTATTTCATGTATTTCAAGAGGGGTTTCGCTTTTTTCTAAAGCTATGTAAAGTGCTGATCTTAAACGTACCGTAGTATAAAAATCATTAAAATGCCCCGACTGTAAGGAAGCGTCCTGTCTATTATCTGTAAAGCTTAAAAGTTTTTGATCCTGTAATTTTTCTTGATCTTGAAGACTATTAATTATAGCATAAGAAATTACTGAAGTAGCTGTACTTCTACCTTCAGATCCTAATCTGGAAAGTTTAGTAAATTCATTTACTTTACTATCTTCATAAATAATTTGAGCGGTTGGATCAATTCTTAGTTTTGCAGGAATAAAATAACCTTTAATAGGAAACTCCGGCTCAAAGGAAAACTGCCCGTCACTATTAAAATATATTTCATGAGGCATTAACATTTGATAATAAGGAAGTAGAGCCGTGCCTTGCCTGTTCCACCACTCAGGAGGTACTAAATCATTAAAATCAGTGTTCCAAAAATCTTCGCCTTCGTCTAATATTATGTATCCAAACTTAAAGTCCTCCAAGTCTGGGTTTTTCTCATTAACCTCAGTTCTTTTCTTGTTAACAAATTCCTTATCAGGAATCGCTGGTATAAGTTCGTTTTGGTTAAGATTCAATTCAACGCACAAAAATTCATACCCAGAATAACGAGAAAAAAGTAATGGATATAATTTTTTTTCTTCGTTATCATTTATTTTCAGATAGGGCTCATCCGAAGAAACGATCTGTCGTGTATCTCTTGGCTCTAATGTTACTGAAATAGAACCGGTTTGAGAGATAAATTGATGAAAACGGAATGGCAGAAAGGATTGACGTTTTCCATTTTTTCTGCTTTCTTCATTAATTCTCTCTGCCCACTTTAAAAGATCATTTAAACTCTTTCTAATATCATCTGTAGATAAAGAAGTTTCTTTATGTATTAATTCTACTATATTGTCTATATTTCTCGGTGTACCTCTTTCTAGTACTCCATGATTGGATTTTAAAGCAATATGCAATTCAAGCCAATTAGCCAGATCATTTTCTTTAAAATCCTTTTCAGTACCATCTGAGTCAATGCCATTGCGTATAGCATTAGCTAATTGAAATGGGTTTACCTCTTTGGCAGCAGTGCAGGGCTCAAGATATTCATTGATAATATTATCAATGAAGAATTCTTTACCAAATATTTGGGTAGCTACTTCTGCTACCTTTTTCTTTTTTTCCTCCGGTATACCTTGAGAAGCCATTGTTGCAGAAGTCCCAATAAAAATTAAATCATTTTTTGCAAGTGCCTGAACTCTGCGATTTAATAAACTTACATCCGCACCCTGCCTTCCTCTATAAGTATGTAATTCATCATAAACAACATACTTTAGATGATTTTCTATAGATTTTCTTAACCAATCTTCAGTGTATCTGGTCATTACTAATTCCAGCATCATATAATTAGTCAAAATAATGTCCGGCGTGATATTTTTTACTTGATCTCTGTCATTTCCGGATTCTTGGCCAGTATATTTTGCAAATGTAATAGGAAATCTTTCTGTTGTTAAGGTTTCTAATTTATCTATAATCTCATCTAGGGTTTTATTTTTCTTTTCAGCTTCAGTAAAAGATACAAATTGCTCTAAATAGTTGATTTTATATTTTTTTATTTCCTCTTCTTGAGAATTGATTAAAGCATTCATTGGATATACCAATATTGCTTTAACACCTTCTTTTTTTGATTCTCTTTTAAAAAGATCATTAAAAATAGTAGCTAAAAAAGTTAAGGATTTACCTGAGCCTGTACCTGAAGTAACTATAAATCCCTTGTCCTGAACACCAATTTTAATCGCTTCAATCTGATGACGATATAATCTGTATGATCCAAAAGCTCTTGGTAAGTTTTGGTGTATTATATTTTCTTGGATTAATTCATCAAATGATTGTCCTCTTTCAAAGGAGGGATTGAATTGAATAAGAGGTTCTGGTAGAACATTATTAACTAACGTAGAATCATTAACAAAGTCTGAGATTCTTTTATTTTTAATATTAATAAATGATTGCAAATATGATTTATAATCATTTATTACCTGTTCATGAGTTTTAAAAGCGTCCATCGTAGATTATCATTTAGTTTTTAGTATAAACTGTAAATATAATCAATGAATCTGAGTTAAAAAAAGGGAAACCGTAAACGATATAATACCCCAGTATTTTTCTATTATTATGTTTTTGTATTTTTAATTGCTTCTTTAGTTTATATATAATGATACTTTGTATTTCATGAAGGGAGAGCTCTTTTTTATTAAAAATATTATTAGGAAATAATTTTGACCTTCCTACACATCCACCTCCTCAACCTCCAAACCGGCAAATACACAAACACCACAGACAGTACTCCTGCCAAAATCCCCACAACAACAGCCATTGCCGTAGCATCCAATCTATAATCCTTAGAAAAATTATACTGCCCTAAGAAAAGCATCGCTAATACCAAAGAACAGGTAATCACACCATGCAGAATACTTAGTTTAGTCATTAGCTTTTTAATATTCAACGCTTCATCTACGGTAAACTCAATAGCGCCTTGTCCGGCGGCATCGTTTACCCTTTTGATGATGTCTATCGTGAGGACAACAGGGAGAAATAGAGCCATAGGTAAGGTAAGGCGGGCCAGATTCTGTTCGCCTGAGAAAAAATGGGTATAGCCCAATTCTTTGAAGCTTGCATAGGCGATGATGAAATTGAAAAATACATTCGGAAGGACATAGTAAATCGTCCGCTTGATGAGAAAGCGTTTAAGAGTAGTTTTTTTGAGCTTTTTAGGCGGCTTCGGCTTAAATTTCAATTTCATGAGGTAGTCATAAGCGCTATGGCTTTCTCTTTTATTTTAGCGGCTTCTGCTTTGGGCAGAAAGTCTTCGTTGGACAAAAATATAAAATCCATCTGATGGTTGTAGGTACTCGTCACCAAAGTGTTTGAGTTCAACCAGGGAAATGCTACGGTTGGACTGAAGATGGTTTCTACACTGAAGTTTTTATACTCATTTGGAATGTTGATTCTTCCCATATTGGAAAGGGTCACATCATGCCCGCCGTTGCTTGATTTTAGCATGGAGATCATACGGTCTACAATCGGGTGCATCTGTTCTCCCATCCACAGGAGTTCGCGGGCTTCCATCTTTCCAATTTTCTGTGTAAGATCTTTTTTGATATGTTTGGCGTTGTTCAGTAGATCTGAAGTCCCTTTTTTTATGGCTAGATCAACCGTTGGTGCAAAAGCAAATAAATGATCCTCTTTGATCTCCGGAATAAAATGACGGACATCTACCGGACTGATCACTTTACCTTTGGCATCTTTCCCTTTTATCTCCTGAAAGGCCTGCATAAACGCAGAACACAATAAAGCATGTACAGAAACTCCGTTAGCTTTGCATCGCTCTGTAATTTGGGCTGTGGTTGCCGGATCCAGTTTCTGGTGAAGAACGTAATCGTTTCCGAGATTTCTCTTTTTGCTTTTTGGTTGTAAAAGAAAGAAGAACTTGGCAAACATCAGGTAAAGATTTGCCTTGAATTTCTTAGTTTTTACATTAAAGTTGGAAGGTAAAAATTCATCCACAGAAGTGAAAGCCTCGTAAGGTTCTAATTGCAAATCAGGATTATCCAAAAGCTGAAGAAGTTCTTGCATTAAAGTCACTCCGGTTGTCCCGTCTGAAATGCAGTGCGGGATGGCCCAAAAGACTTCAGAAACATCCTGTCCTCTTACCCATACTACACGGGCTAAAGGAGTCTTTTCTTCCTCAAATAAGATTTTCCATTCTTTTTGAGATTCTGTCAGCCAGTCTTCCTCTGTTTTTCTTTCTACAATGCGAAGTGGGATAGGAGCGATGTCTTTTTCCTCTTTAAAAAAAGGATATTTTTCACTTTGAGAATCAATCACCACTCTTAATAACGCATGTTTCTGCTGGATTTTTTCCAGAGCAGTTTTAAAATTCTGCTCCGAAAGTTCTCCTTTTATTTTAGCTGCAAATACACAGTTTACAGGGGTTTCAGGATCTACATACATGATCCTTTCCACCATCATTAGTTTTCTTTTGATCATGATACAGCGATATATTCCAGTTGTAATTTGATAATCTTCATGACTTCATCACGGATGGCCAGGGCATCAGCATAAGGTAAATATCCTTCACTGCCGACAAAAGAAAAATCCATTTTTCCTCGATAGGTAGAAACTACCATTGTGGTGGTATTCCCCAGCGGACCAATTACGGACGGACTGAAAATAGTATCCACAGAGAATTCTTTATATTCATGAGGAATCTGAATGCGTCCCAGGTTGGAAAACATACAGTCATTAGAGGATTTTCCGTTCTTTAAAAGCTTGGTGAAGTTATTCAATGCATCATGTCCGGATTCCATCACCATCATGGTAATATAAGGATCAAGCTTAGAAGTTTTACGTTCTACGGAAGCCTGCATGGCATGTAAATTTTCTATAAAGCTCAGCTTTTCATTAGCAGAAACTACAATCATCAATCCAAAAGCAAAAATATGATCGTTCTTCACCTGGGTAGCAAAACGTCTGATGTCTACAGGACAGGACACTTTATTGAAAGCTCCGGCTCCTTTTATTCTCTTGAATGCCTGAAGTAAAGCAGCACTTAAGAACGTGTTCACGGTAGCACCATTGGCTTTGCAATAGGAAATCAGTTGCTGGCTTACAGTTTCATCTACTTTCCAACTGATTAAATAATCATCCTGACGGTCAACAGCTTTTTTACCGGTAGGAATAACCTTAATAGCTGTAGCCGCTAACCTTCCAATGAATTTGGCTTTTAATTTTTGTTTCCGGCTGTTTAAAATATTCGCCGGAACTACATCCTGAATACCTAAAATTGGGTTTTCTATTCCAATATCGGCTTTCGGATTATCCAATACTTTTAAAAACTCATAAAGGAAGGCCATTGCAGAACCACCATCGCATAAACAATGGTGGAACGTAAATAACATGTCAGAAACGTCTTCCCCCTTAATCCAGACAAACCGGATAAGAGGCAATTTTTTAGGATCGAATAAGGTATTCCATTCCCTTTTGGATTCTTCCTGCCACTGATCTTCTCCTTTTCTGGCAATAATTCGTACCGGAATGGAGATCGGGTTTTCAGGAACATCAAACCAGGGAATATTTTTATCATCGTGAGCGATAAGTGCTCTTAACCACGGATGTTTTTTCTGGATTTGGGCCAAAGCTTCCTGGATATCCTTTAATGCAAAGGTACCTCTGAGTCTGAAAGGAATCACCGCATTGAACGGTTCTGTTCCGTCTCCCAGTAACATTCGCTCACCAAATAACAATCTTCTTTTCATAAATTATACTGAAGTTAATGTGGAATGTTCCTGTACAAAGTTTTCCAGCAATTCTACCGCTTTATCATTACCTCCGGCAAGATTAAACGTATTTTGAACTTCTTGAGCTGCAGCTCTGTATTTAGGATTTTCCAGTAATTCAAAAACAGTTTCACGAAGAGCTTCTACACGGAGTCTTTTGTATCGGATACTGATTCCGCAACCTGCCTGCTCAATTAATTTCGCAATATGGAAATGATCGTAAGCAATAGGAGTGATTAACATCGGTAAACCATTACGGAAAGTATCGTTTACTGTATTGAAACCACCGTGGCAGATTACCATATCCATCCTTTGCATTACCGCAGATTGAGGAACGAAGCTGTTTACAATAAAGTTCTCCGGCCATTCTTCAAAGATTTCCGGTGGAGTAGCAGCAATCACGGTAACCGGTTGGTCTTTGAATGCAGCGATGATCTTTTCAAAGAATGCTTTTCTGATGTCTACCAATAAAGTTCCCAGTGATACGAAGACCTTAGGAGTGGTAGAAGCATTTAATTTATCCCAGTCAAATGGAGCATCATTAGGACGGCCTTTTACCGGTCCTACAAATTTCATGTGAGATGGCACTGTATCAAAACCTGCAAAGGCTTGGGAAGTAAAGATCATATTCAGTTTATGAGAATGAATATAAATTCCTTCCTCATGAATGCCCACTTCTTTTTGTAAGTCTTTGATTAAGTTTTGCTGCCATTCCCAGATTTTAGGGGCACTTTTTTCAGTATCTCCCATTACATCCGGCGGAACGGGTGTTGTGGTTACACAAGGAATATTATGTTTGTGTGCGAAAAGCGCACCTCCGAAAGTGATACAGTCGTTCACGATCACATCAGGCATCCAGCTTTCTGTTAATCTTGTTAATCCTGGCATCATCATTTTAGCGAAAGGAACATAGGTTTCTTCCAATGCCAGTTTCATGACTTCAGGACCTGAACAAGCCGGTCCGTCATCTTGTCTTTTTAAAATACGGGCAATTTCGTCCTGATACGGAATAAGATCCTCTTCAGGGTAGAAGTAAGAACCTCCTTCCGGAATATGTTTGCTGTCTAAAGGCGTAATTCCGAACCATTTTACTTCATGGCCACGGGCAATCAGACTGGCTCCCACGCTTAATGTAGGGCTTACATGTCCGAAAAACGGCGGAACAACGAATAAAAATTTAGACGGTTTTTCGTGTTTTGAGGCTTTAGTAATCGCCGTCTCCAATAAATTAGCTGCTGTAGATGCTCCTCCTGCTTCCATAAAAGATTGTCCTACTTTTTGAGCGGCCTCACGGTAGCTCGGGTTATTTAAAATTTGCTGTACTGCTTCTCTCAGGTGATTGGCTTTAAATCGGTTGAAATTAAGTCTTTCACCTGCTTCTGTACGCACCACACGTCCTGCAACATGCGACTGGTCATACGCGATAGGAATGACTACCAAAGGAATTCCGTTGGATAAGGTTTCAGAAACGGTATTGTGACCGCCATGGCAAACCACACCATCAAGATGAGGTAACAGATCCAATTGTGGAACCTGCTGATACACCATAAAGTTGTCCGGCCACTGCTCGAAAAGTTGTGGGTCAGAAACCACCACAACCGTTAAATCTTCATCTTTAAAAGCATCCACTACCTTTTGGAAGAATGCTTTTTTATGATCGTGATCAAAAGTAGTTCCGATGCTTACTAAAATCTTTTTATTGGTGGAACTTTTTAGTCTGTCCCAATCAAATTCACATGAGATACGGCGTTCTGTAAGAACTGGCCCTGTGAATTGATATTGAGGAGCTAGGTCTTCCATATCCCCAAAAAAATAGGTTGAAGTTAAAACAAGCGTCAACAGATCTGAAGTCGCCAGAGAGCGTTCCTCGTTGAAGCCTAGTTCTTTTTGTAAATCGATGATTTGGTTCACTTCCCATTCGTGTACTTTTGGCAGCTCATTCATGATCTTAATGGCAGCCGGAGCTGTAACAGAAGTCGCACAAGGAATTCCTAATGCTTTGGCAGCTATCGGCGCCGCAAATAACTGATGGTCACCGATGATTAAATCGGGTAGGTATGTTTTTAATAAAGAAACAATTCCATTATAGCAATGTCTGTTCAGCGGAATAAGAACTTCCTCGTAAAGAAACTTCACACTGTCGATTCCATACACTACTTTTTTGGAAATAATATCAAGATATTGTTCGCTTTCTTTCTTTTCTTCGTCGGTCTGATCGTATTGGATCAGTAATAATTTTCCGCCCTCGGGAAGTTTAGCCTCTAAAGTTGGGTCAAGGCTGATCCAGGCTACTTCATGTCCTCTTTCCAACAGAGTAGTACCGATGCTTAGGGTAGGATTGACATGTCCTGTCAAGGGTGGAACTATAAATGCAAATTTAGCCATGGTTCTTCGTTAAGATATTAGATAAAAACTGAGCGATCGTCTCTGCGATGAGCTGAGGTTCCTGGATGGGAATATTGTGATCGCCGGAAATTAATTCAAGTTCGGATGTACCGATTTGAGACTGCAGCCATTCTCCTGTAGGTCTGCAGTTGGAATCAGCACCGTAAAGCAATAAAGTAGAAGCTTTCAGTTGATTGAAATCTGCTTCACCAAGGAAGTGTTTTTCCCTGATCATATCTGCTTTGATGCTGGTTTGATTAAACAGAAACTCATACATACGATGGTTCTTTTCCATTTGTCTTTTGCCCATCTGGACTTTGGTAGTATCTGTAAAATTGGCTACATAATGCTCAAGAAATTCCTTGCTGTATTCATCAATGATATTCCTTGCTTTTTCGTCCTGCGGATCCGGAGCTTCCATCACTACGAGTTGATTGACACGTTCAGGGTATGTTAATGCTGTTTTCAAAGCAATAAGACCACCGAAGCTATAGCCTGTAAGATGTACTTTTTCCAGTTGAAGGTGATCCATTAAACCAATCAGATCGGATGACATGTTATCAAGGTCGTACCCATCCAAAAAGCGTTCACTCATCCCGTGACTTTTCAGATCGTACATCACCACATGGAAATGTTTTGCCAGAATAGGGGCAATATTAAAATAATAAATGGATAGGTTACTGAACATACCGTGGATCAGTACCACGGTTTGTTCGGCTCCTTTGTTGAGTTCCTGTATATGAACTTGTTTATTATTGACAGTGATTATTGGCATTCGTAGATATAATTGATGATCATACTAAGGTCAAGATTAATAAGCTGGTCAAGATCCATAGAAGATAACCAACCTGTAAAGTCGATCTGATCGCCAAAATGCGCCTTGATCTTTTCAGAGAAAGAGACAATCTCGATGCTGTCCATTTCAAGATCTTTGGTGAATGAACTTTCCGGAGTAATGTCCATCTCCTCTACAAATTCAGCACCTATCACTTCAGTAATAAAACCTTTTAATAAAGTAAAAAGTTCTTCGTGGTTCATTTTTAATGTTGCGTTTACAGTGTCCATCCGATAATATAATTTTTATGTTTAATAGTTTTGATTTCAATATTGTTGATCCACAGGTGATCATCTTTTATAAGTTCGACTTCGAAGGCTTTTGGATTCCCTTTCAGTCCGGTTCCTAAGAACTTTCCGTAGGCTTCTTTGGCAACCCAGAAACGGGTGGTCCATTCTGCCTGATCTCTGCCTTTTAATAAGGCTAATTCATGGTCTGTAAATACCAGATCATAGAATCCTTCGCTGCGTTCTTCCATAAGTTCCATATCGATTCCTACAGATTTGCCATATCTTGCAATCCCCACAGCTTCTTTTCCTTTGTGAGCGAGTGAAATATGAATGTCTTCTGTGAAATCACTGATGAGGTAAGGTTTTCCCACTTCATCAGAGCGGATTTCAAAGGTGATAGGGAAGCACGGATGATTTTTTTCCTGACGAAGAAGGTTTCTAACGGCATCTTTCACAGCAACACGGCTTACCATCCAGTTTTTCTTCTTGTTCGGTAATAATTGCTGGTGATGTTGTTTTTCCGTTTGGTTGAAATATCTTTTCAGGATAAAATCCCATGAAGCTACTCTGGTATAGGCCTGGTGGAAGAAGAATACTTCAGGAGCAATCTCTTCAGAAAGACGGTTGTGCAATGGTGACATGGAAACATTCCATAATGCGGCATCAATTTCCAGTCTTCTGTTCTGCCAGCCTGTGATGGCGCACCATACTTTTCCGTCTCTTTTCAAAATGATATCTGCAATGGCAAATTCATCATTAAGCTCGGTCAGCATACAGGTGCATTCAAAAATACCTTCCTGATCGTGCATATCGCCGAAGAATTCAATATCTCTGATCTTCACCGGGAATGCAATACGGTCTTTCACTAAGGTAAGCTGTAACCAAAGTCCGAATAACTGTCCGGCATTGTCTAGCAGAGATCCTTTTCCGCCATTTCCTTTAATTTTTCCTACAATTCCTTTGTTTCCAACGGCTGAAACTTCCGTAATTCCCTGGTATTTATCGCCATGGAACATGTGGGCATCATAGATTTCTTCAGGTGTTCTTTCAATGGGTAAAAGATCACCAACGGAAAGGTTAAACGTTGGAGTAGGGACAGGTGAAGATTTTAAGATCACTTCAGCATTGGCGAAGTTTTCAATATCCAGATACGCATGGTTTTCGCCACGCCATTGTCCTTTCACTGTTTTCTCAAAAGGCTGGGCAACATTCATCCATTGGAATACACTTACATTCATAATTTTATGAACCTGTGTTCCTGGGATTTCTGCTTCTGCAATTTCTGCCAGCTGTTCAAAGATCATGGTCATCGGGATTACCGGTTCCATATCTGCTACATGAGCCCATCCTTTGGGCTGTCTCAATAAGCTGTGATCGATTAGATAAGGATGACTTTCAAGCGTCACATACAGATCTTTTGAGAAAGTTGTGCTTTTTGGTGCTTTTGGCGAAACCTGCTGTACTACAGGAGCCGGACGTGGAATGGTGATTTCCGGACGGTTCTGGAATAAAGTCAAGACTTCTTCCTGCATACGGATCATATCATTAACATTGTCCTGGAACGCCTGTACCAGCGGATGACCACTTTTAGCAGTCATGGCTGAAGCAGTATATTGTTTTGGTGTTTCAAAGGATTGAGCTAATGCTTTTACTTCTTTAAAATTTCGGATAATAGGTGAGCCTAATTCTAGCTTTATTCCTTTACTTGATGATTTTTTTGATTGCTGTTGAAGTTCTAAAAAGTCAAGCGCAACCGTTTTACCTTCTACAAATAGGGAAGCAACTACACGCTGTAACTGTGCTAATGCAGAACGGGCAGGAACGCTGGAAGCAATCGTACTGAATGCTTTTCCTTTCAAGGTATCATCAATAAATCCGATCAGACCGCCGGTACCTACCTGAATGAATACTCTGGCACCTTCTTCGTATAGTTTATCCGTCAGTTCACGGAAGCGAACAGGCTCAACCAAATGCTCGGCACTCAGTTTTCTGATCGCTGCCTGATCTGCTGGATAAGGTTCTAAAGTCGTGGCAGACCATAACGGAATCTTCGTTTTCTGAAACTGTGCTTTTTCCATTCCGGCAAGGATCACATCCAGTTTGTCTGCGATAAAAGGAGAGTGGAATCCGGATTGGAAGGGCAGTACCTGATGGAAGATCTGTTTTGATTTTAATTGCGGAACCAATTCATCCAATGCCGCATTGCTTCCGCAAAGAATCACCTGATTAGGGCAGTTGTCATTGGAAACATACAGATCTGAAATTTCAGCAATAAAAGGCTGTACAACATCAATTCCGGCTCCAATGGCAATGAACTTGGAATCTTTTAATTCAAAAGTTTCAGGATTCAATACATCAATTAAAGCTTTTACAGAATTGGCTTCTGCCAGTTCTGATGAATATCCTGCCAGCCATTCTCCTAAACTGTGTCCTGCATTCATATCCGGGATAATTCCCAGTTTTTTCAATGAATTATCAAGGATGCTGCAATTGTTGAAGATATTTAAAGCATCAGTTAAAAGGCCTTCACCTTCTGTTTCTATAGGCGCTGTTAATCCGAAATAACGGCTTACACTTTCTACCTCACCTTTTGCCAGTCCATCCAATCCAGGGAATACAAAGGCTACTTTACCACCATCTTTTAATAATGGGGTAGAAGTGTACCAGATGTCCTGTTTGTTTTTCCAGATCAGGTTTTTAGAAACAATTTTAAGGGCTTTTTCTATTCTTGCAGGCGTAGGATCGAATATGGCTACTCTGAAATCTCCTTCACCTGTTGTTGTTTCATTATTTTTTAATGCAGCAACGAGTTCTGCGTGAGTAGGTCTTGCCAATAGCAATACGGTGTCTTTTTTCGGCATATCATAACCTTCCAGAACAACGTGTGCATTGATTCCTCCAAATCCGAAAGCGTTGACTGCTGCTACTTTTGGCAGTCCGGTTTTTGACCAGTTTTTGGCTTCCTGTACTGGTTCGAATCTTGTATTCTGCATTTCTGCCGTTGGATTCTCGCAGTATAATGTTGGTGGTAATGTGTCGTGGTGTAAAGCAAGACAGGTTTTAATCAGTCCTGCGATTCCTGCAGCCGGCATAGCATGCCCGATATTGGATTTTACGGATCCGATTCCTGCCACCTGAGCAGCTTCTTCTTTCCCAAAGAACTGTGCTAAGGTCTGAAGTTCCGTTTTATCTCCTAGCGGAGTTCCGGTACCGTGGGCTTCCAGGTAACCTACTTTATTTTTATCCAGATCAGCATTGATCCAGGCTTGTTCTAAAGCTTTTAATTGACCTTTTACGGATGGGCTCATTACGCTGGTTCCGTTACCGTCACTGCTGACACCTACACCTTTGATTACTGCATAGATTTTATCCTGATCGCGAACAGCGTCTTCCAGTCGTTTTAAAACGACGAAACCACAACCTTCTCCAATCAGCAATCCATCAGCATCCATACTGAAAGGTTTGATCTGTTCCTGGCGAGACATTGCTCCCAATTGAGCAAAAATACTCCAGAAAGCTGCATTCTGTCCGGTGTGAACACCTCCGGCGATCATCATATCAGAACGTCCTCTTTGAAGTTCCTGTACAGCGTGATCTACAGCGATTAAAGCACTGGCACAAGCGGCATCAACAGTAAAAGCAACGCCTCCAAGATCAAAGCGGTTGGCTACCAATGAAGCTACCAGGTTAGGAATTAATCCCATGGCAGTATCAGCAGCAAAACGTCCTTTACGTTCCTGAAAAGCATGTTTTACTTTTTCAATATCAGCGGAAGATACCTGAGGGAGCAATTCCTGCAATAAAGAGGAAATCTGTTCTCCGGTTCTTACAATTTCAATGGCACGGGTAGCTCCCGGCCCGGTATAATTTCCTTTCCCGATAATAATTCCTGCTTTTTCAAGGGAAGTGTTCTTTTGAAATACTCCGGCATCTTCCAAAGCTTTCTGAACCAAATCAAGGGTCAGTAAGTGATCAGGTTCTGTTCCTTCCACGGCAAGGGGCAAAATCCCAAAGCTGGTAGGATCAAACTCATAATCAGGAATAAACCCGCCTCGTTTGCAATAGAAACGATCGACAGGGTTGGTGGCATCACTAAAATGCACCGGATCTATCCGATCAGCCGGAGCCGATTGGGTAGAGTCTACTTTATTGACAATATTCTGCCAAAAAGTATGGGCATCCTGCGCCCCGGGAAAGACGCAGGATAGTCCAACTACAGCAACATCTGTTTTTTTCATACTTAGTTTAATACAGAGTTTACCAATTATTTCCTGACATGATCAGCACCTGGCTTTCAGTTCCGTATTTTATTTCGTTAAGGAAAATTTCTTTTCCTTCATCCAATGGGATCATAGAAATTCCTCTACGTTCGTATTCAGATTCAAGGGTGGAAGAAACCATTCCGGCACCTTTCCAAGGGCCCCAATTGATGGAGATTACTTTTCCTTTTAATCTTTTATTCAGCGCATTAGCATAATCATCCAGTACACTGTTGGCAGCAGCATAATCTGTCTGGCCTTTGTTACCGTATACCGATGCGATACTTGAGAATAATACCACAAACTGGCAGTCTGTACGAAGTTGTTCAGCCAATACACGAAGTGGTTTTACTTTGGTATCAAATACACGTCCGAAAGAAGAGGTGGTCTTTTGTTTGAATAATTTATCTTCTAAAAGCCCTGCTCCGTGAATCACCCCATCTAAACGGTTGTATTTTTCATAAATACTGCTGATCAGGTTGCTTAATCCTTCTTCGTCGCAAAGGTCTAATGACTGATAAATAATAGTGTTTCCAAGCGCTTCCATATCACGGATCGTGCGTAGGATCTGGTTATTTTTATAAATTTTTGTGGTTTCTTTTTCAATCTCAGCAGGAGAAGTGAATTTTCCGGATTTAATCAGGTAAGCTCTGATTTCTTCCTTGGTTTTCATTCCTTCGAATTCTTTTGCCGAAGCTTCATTTCTTGGGTCTGCTGATCTTCCAACTAAAATATAAGTACATGGATAAGCCTGAGACATATGTTTCACTAACTCTGCAGTGATTCCCTGTGCACCTCCAAGTACCAATACCACTGATTTCTGGTCTAACTGAATGTGTGCTTCATTTAAACTTGTTGACAATGGGGAAGGGATAATGTCTACCTTATGTCTTTGCTCGTTTTTATAGATCACTTCAGCAGGTTTATCATTGGTAAGGATTTCCTTTAAAGTAATGTCAGCGATCTGATCTACTTCCTGAGGAGTACTCAAGCTGATTAATCTACAAGTTGTATGATCAAATTCTCTAGCTAAACTTTTGAAAAGTCCTGGGTAACCCTGGTGATGGCGTAACACACTTACATCATTGATTTCCTGAATATGAGCAGCTATGTCTGAAATTAAATACACCCATTTTGCTTTATCAAAATCAAGTTTTTTAATTAAATCAACATGATCAATAATGCTTGGTTTATCCGTAGCTGAGAATAAGTCTAACATGATTAGTCCATCAACATTGGAAAGGTCTTTATCTGCATCTACCAATTCTACGATAGCTCCATGTTTTTCCAATTCAGCTTTAATCGCTGAGGTTTGTTGGCTGTCATCCTGAGTGATTGCAAAACGTTTTCCTTGCAGAACCTCTGTATTTTGTACTGAAGATGCATCTGTAGGAGTGATATCAAAACGAAGACGTGATAATACATTGTTTGTAGCTTCAGAAGTTACTTCTTGCTTTACTTCATTTTTTACTTCACTAGTATCACCGCTCATTTCACTGATCCAGCTAGCTAATCCACGAAGTGTTTTGATTGCTGCCAGTTTTTCCATCACATCATCAGCCTGTTCAAGGTTTTCACCAAAACCGATCTTGTTTTTAAGATCAGCAATGATTTCCATACGCTTGATAGAATCGATACTAAGGTCTGCTTCTAAATCTAAATCTAGACCTAGCATTTCTTTCGGATATCCTGTTTTTTCGCTTACGATATTTAGGATAGCATTTTGAAGGTCTTCTAATGATAAAGTCGCTTTTGCTTGTGGTGTTGAAGCTGCTTCAGCTGAAGTTTCGCTTGTTTCAGGAGCTGCTGGTGTTGTATCTGCTCCTGAGAATTCAGTAAGCCATGAAACTAATCCGCTCAGGGTTTTGATTCCTGCCAGTTGTTCCATCACCATGTCTTCATTAGTGTTACCTTTAGCTAAGGTTCCCAGTTCGTTACGAAGCGTTCCGATGATTTCCACTCTTTTGATAGAGTCGATACTTAAGTCAGCTTCAAGGTCCATTTCCATGCCCAGCATTTCCTGTGGATATCCTGTTTTATCGCTTACAACCTGTAGTAATAATGCTTTGATATCTCTTGTTGGAGCTGCTTTTACAGCAACGGTAGTAGCAGTAACTGCAACTGTTGTCGCTTGTTGTACTTGTTGTACAGGTATTGTACGTTCAGGAGCATGAGCCGGCGGTGGTGTATTATAAACAGGCATTGGGTTCACCTGAGGATTCTGTCCCATAAAGGAAAGCATCACATCACGTTGTGCCTGTATCATTAATTTCATGCTGTTTAAATATTCCTGCAGCATACGTTCTGCCGTAGATAGGCCTTCCGGTGCAGGGGGTTGCGTATTATGAGTCGTAAAATTGTTCATAGGAATAGGGTTTATGATAGGGAGCGCACCATTAGCAGGCAGTGAGCCTGTTGTCGGATGTGCAGCTTGTCCGTTAACACGCCAGATGGCTGGGCTTTTCTTGTATAGTTCAGGCTGATTGATATCAACAAGCTGAACGAAGCGGCCATCGAAAAGTTTTTCAATATTGAAGTTGCGTCCGGTTCCTAAATACTGAGCTAACATGCATAATAGATGGGTGAATTTATTACGGCTGCTGTCTTCAACATATAAGGTTAACTGATCTTTTTCAATACATGATTTCGCCAATCCTGTAAGAACCTTTCCTGGTCCTACCTCGATGAAGATTCTTGCTCCATCGTTATACATCGCCTGCATCTGCTCCACGAATCTTACTGGCTGTACCAGGTGGTCAGTCAATCTTTCTTTGATGTCCGAAGGATTCGATGGATATACTTGTGCTGTTGTATTAGACCATACAGGAATCTGCATTTCTTCAAAAGGAACGTCTTTTAATACATCAGCATATAAATCTTTTGATTTTGCCAATAACGGGCTGTGGAAAGCACACGCAACCTCCAGTTTTTTAGCAGAAATACCTTCCTGTTTAAGGACTTCCAATAACGTATTGATTGCTGGTGTACTTCCTGCAATCACACATTGAGTAGGAGCATTGAAGTTAACAGGGTAACATCCTTCCACTTTAGCAATGATCGGCTGTAAGCGATCATGAGTAGCGCTTGCAGCTAACATTGAACCCGGATCTCCGCCTTCTACTGAATTTAAAATAGATTGTGCTCTTTGAATACTTAAGTCAACCAGTTTATCTTCAGCAAATACTCCTGAGAAGCATAGGGCTGGCAATTCTCCGTAGCTATGACCGGCTAACATATCAGGAACAATTCCTAGTGATTCCAAGAATTTAGCCAATGCAAGATCAACAATTCCTAAAAGCGGTTGTGCTAAACGGGTATCTTTAATGGTTTCTTTCTGTTGTTTTAAATCCGCTTCATTGAATGTTGTTGAAGGGAAAACTACTTTTTCAAGTTCAGGATAGTTATCAATCACTTTACGCATAGCCGGGAATACTACGAACAGATCACGGGCCATATTGATTCTCTGGCTTCCTTGTCCAGGGAATGTGAACGCTACTTTACCTTCTTTTTTACTGACAGTGAAAGTATCTTTAGTCTCTATCCCCAACAATACTAATTCAATTTTCATCATCAGGTCAACCGCAGTGTCCGCAACAATACTGAACTGAATTGGTTTTTCTGAAGTGATACTTAAACTGTACGCAATATCTTTTAATGGAATCTCATCATTGATTTCCAATAATGTTTTGATTTGAGCTGACTGTCCTTTTGCTTCTTCATAAGTATCCCCGCGGAATACAAATAATTCTGAAGGCCATGACTGCATTGCAATAGAATCATCCTTCTTTGGATGGTTAGCAATTACCGTGTGGAAGTTTGTCCCTCCGAATCCAAAGGCACTGACTCCTGCATAACGGTTCTTTTCAGTCCATAATCCTGTTTCAGCATGGAAAGAGAATGGGCTGGTTGCTGCGTTATAATAAGCATTAGGCTGTTTAAGGTGAAGGGTAGGAGGTTTCACTCCATGGTAAACTGCTAAAGAAGCTTTGATTAAACCTGCTAATCCTGCAGCACATTTGGTATGCCCGATTTGGGTCTTCACAGAACCTAAATGCGTCTGTCCCGGTAAAGCACCTGAACGACTGAATAAGTTGGTTAAAGCACTTAATTCTGTTTTATCTCCAACAACAGTTCCTGTACCGTGAGCTTCTACCAATCCTACAGAGGCCGCACTGATTCCTGCCTGAGTATAGGCACGTTCTAAGGCTCTTACCTGGCCAACTTTTCTTGGTGCAGTAAGACCTAACGCTTTACCGTCACTGGATCCGCCCACTCCTTTGATTACAGAGTAAATACGGTCACCATCGTTGATAGCGTCTTCATATCTTTTTAAAACAAGGATAGCAATTCCTTCTCCGAGGGCGATTCCGTCTGCTTCACTGTCGAATGTAGCACATCTTCCTTTTCTGGAAAGAGCGTGAGTACTGGAGAACATCAGGTAATCGTTGATACCGTTGTGTAAGTCTGCACCTCCGGCAAGAACCATATCTGATTTACCCAGTGCAAGTTCCTGACAGGCTAAATCGAGAGCAGCCAAAGAAGAAGCACATGCTGCATCTACAGTAAAGTTTCTTCCTCCAAGATCCAGGCGATTCGTAATCCTACCTGCGATCACATTGGCCAAAATACCAGGGAAAGAATCCTCTGTGGTATGTGGAAATGCCTCTTTTACTTCTTCGTGAAGTTCTCCGAAGACTTGTTTATAATATCCTCTGAAACTATAGCTGTTGGCAAGGTCATTTCCTCCTTCAGCACCGATAATTACAGAGATGTTTTCTCTATTAATATGTTTTTCACCATATCCAGCGTCTTCCATTGCGCGTTTTGCTACCAATAATGTAAGCAATTGTGTAGGTTCAATAGCAGCAAGAGATTGTGGCGGAATGCCAAATGTAAGTGGATCAAAATCAATTTTTGGAATGAAACCACCCCATTTTGAATGGGATACATCTGCTTCATCTGAATCCGGTTTATAGTAAAGATCTTTATTCCATCTTTCGTCCGGAACTTCGGTAACACTGTCTTTTCCTAAGATAATATTTCTCCAGAATTCATTCAGATTTTTAGCACCAGGAAAAATACATTCCATTCCGACAATGGCAATGTCTAATGGTTTTTCGTTGGATGTTGGTTGTTCAGATAATTCAGCATTTTGAATATATTCGTAATTGCCAATACTTACGTTTTGGTGAAGTTCTTCTAGAGTAAGCACTTTGTTTTGCATCGTTGCAATCTGACCAATCATGTACATTCCAAGATCTAATTGATCATCTTTAGGAATGTTTACTAATTGATCTCCCTGGCGTTCTATTCCTTTTGCAGCAATTCTTAAACGGCCTACGTTGAGTTTTTCCAGTTTTTCCCAAACTTCTTTTTTATCTGTTCCTGCTGCTAAAAGTTTAGCTTTCTCGGTATTGAAGTGGTTGGCAAATGATGTATTTAAACAACGGGTTTCGTGTCCCGGAGCAGTTTCTAATAAGACAGTATCTTTAGCCCGCATCGCCTGTAACTGGAATTCTTCCTGAATGGCTCCGGTTTGCACAGCTTCCTGAGTATACAGGTAAGCGGTTCCCATCAATACACCTACTTTTACCCCTCTGGCAGCTAATGGAGCAGCCATGATAGAAACGAATGCTGTTGAGAAATCATTATGGATTCCACCAGCAAAAAATACGGTAATATTTTCTGGATGGTCTTCTTTTAATATACGTTCAATTTGCTTTTCCCAAAGAACTGTGCTGGATAACGGACCTACGTGCCCACCGCATTCACGGCCTTCGAAAATAAAGTTTTTCGCTCCTTCTTTAAGGAAAATATCCAACAGGGCAGGAGATGGAACGTGAAGGAATGTCTTTATTCCTGCTTTTTCAAATACTTTGGCCTGTGCCGGTCTTCCGCCTGCGATCAGGACCACTGGTGGCTGGGCTTCAAGGATATAAGAGGTTTGTTCGTCTCTTAATTCCTGAGGGGCAAATCCTAAAATACCTACACCCCAGGTTTTGTTACCTGCCAGTTCTTTAGTTTCCATAACCAAAGACTTGGCTGAGTTTCCTTTCAGTAATGATAAGGCAACAAATGGCAAAGCTCCTGCTTCTGCAACAGCATTGGCAAATCCGGGAACATCACTTACACGGGTCATTGGTCCCTGTGCAATGGGGTATGTTAATCCAAGATCCTGTGCTAACGGGTTGTTCTGATCAATAACCTGAAGAGCTTTAGCTTGTTTCAGGTGACCATACATAGCCTCTTTTAAACCAAATGCAAGTTTTTTCAGTGTTCTGAACTCTTCATAAAGATCAGTTGCAAGGGAAATATCCTGTCCCATTGGGATGTAGCTCTTGCTGATATCAAGATCTTTAAAATGCTGTTTAAGGTCTTCATCTGTAAGATTGTCCGGTAATGAAGGTGAGTTGGGTCTTACCAATACACGGTGATTGGCAATGATCTTAGTCTCAGTTCCGTTAAGTTTTGAACACAATTCTTTTATGTCCTTTGGAACAGAACTTTCAGGGAATAAAGCCAGTTGGCTATCCAGTACAATTCCTGTGGCACCCAAAGCTTTCACGGCTGCAGCAGTATGGAGCCCTATTCCCCCCTGTACCCACACCGGAATGCTTTTGATTTCATTAATAATACGCTGGAACAATACAAATGTAGATTCGTAGCCGATTTGACCTCCGGCTTCATTTCCTTTGATGATGATTCCTTTGGCTCCTGATTGTTCAGCTTGTTTAGCTTCTTCTAAGCTGGTTACCTGATAGATAATATCCAGTTCCGGATTTTGAGTAACCTTCATTCCGAATGGTAAGATCGCAAATCTTACATTTTCAGGAAGCTGAAGATCTGAAAATTTTTCATTAGAAACATAAATACCATAAGAGGGTAGGGCTGTTTCTTCCAGTTGACTAAGTGCTGCCTGGGCGGTCGTTAACTCTTGGCCTAAGCTGAGGACAGGAAATACACCCGCCTGATGCAATTTAGGCATAAGGTTGACGTCTGGCTTTTCAAAAGGCGTTAGTCCAATAATGGTTAGGTTTTTCATGGCGTGATATGTTAGTAAGGATTTTGTGATAATGCATAAGTCTTTGAGGCAAAGAGAGATGCTTATGACAAAATCATAAAATTGGTTTTTATTATATTTTTAAAAGTATGGCTTGTTTGTTGGAAATAATTCAACAAATTATAGCTGTCCCTAAGGTAATTAGAGTAAAGGTAGGTGTCCGGCTTTTCAAAAGGCGTTAGCCTAAAAATGGTCAAGTTTTTCATTGCACTTAGTATTAAAATAATAATATGCGATTTTGTATTAAAACATCAATCTAATGGTTGTATAGACTAATTGTTTGTAATACATGAATAAAAATAATGAATTTATGATATATTTTTAATCATAAATAGAATTCTATAATAATTTTTTAACAAACAAATGTTAATTGTTCAAATGTTATAAAAGTATATGGTTTATTTTCTTATTCGTTATAAACAAGCCGGCACAATCTGTGTAACTATAAAAATAAATAATTATAGTTAAAGAAATGTTAAGCAAATATAGAAATAAAAAATAAAATATTTCAAAAAGAAGAGATTTGTTTTTGTTATATTACAAAAAGATAACATGCGGATTTTACGATAAAATCTACAAAAAGTAAATTTGAAAATATCGCAAAAATATTAGTTAGTGTTGCATGGGGTTGAATTGGAATACTATATGAGGTAAAGTGAAGAATGTATTTTGTGAATTATTTAACGTATAAGATTAAGGAAATGATAATTTTAATCATTATAGATTTTTTTTATCAGGTTCATTTAAAAATAAAAGAGGACTGCAATTAATGAGTCCTCTTTGTATATTTTAATGACGATTTGATTATTCTGTAATAAATATTCCTTTCTTTAATGTTTTTGATTTATTTACATGAATTAATTATAGGTTTTGATTTGTTAAGATAATGTTTAATTATAGTAGCAAATTGTTTACTTTCAATTTTTATATAATCAAAAATAATCTTTATCTTCTTAGAATATGCTCAAATTGTATTGCTTGGCCAGGTCTAAAATGATATGATATCCTGCCAATGAGTTTCCATGTTGATCCAAAGCAGGGCTGAATACGCCAATTCCCATTTTTCCGGGAACACTTACGGTAATTCCGCCACCTACTCCTGATTTGCTTGGTAAGCCTACCATTCGGGAGTATTCTCCACTGAATTCGTACATTCCGGCAGTCAGCATTTGAGATTCTATCAGTTGGGCAACATCAGCATTTTTATATTGGGTGTCACCATCGAAACGCACACATTGATTGGCAAAGAAATATCCGATTTTGGCTAAGTCTTCAGCGGTAACTTCAATAGAGCACTGCTTGAAATAATTATCCAGCTGATCTTCGTTTCCTGAAATCAGTCCGCTGTTTTTCATGATATAGAACATGCCACGGTTACGGTGTCCGGTGGATTTTTCGGATTCATAGACGGATTTGCTGTAATCAATCGTCGTGTTTTTCGTGATGTACCGAACCATATCCAACACTTTAAGGAATGGTTTCTCCCCATCACCGGAAATTAAAGAGGTGGTAAGGATTGCTCCCGCATTCATCATCGGATTAAGCGGTTTACCCGTTGTTTCCAGGTTAGAAAAGTGATTGAATGGTCTGTCTGATCCGAAATATCCCATTTTATCGAAGACATTGGCTTCTCCTCTTTCTTTTACGGCAGCCATTAAAGCAATGATTTTGGAAATGCTCTGCATGGTGAATTTCTTTTGAACGTCTCCTGTGCTGAATACCTTACCGGTTTTATCCACTACAGAAAAGGCGATAGCTTTAGCGTCCATTTTACCCAGTTCAGGAATATAATCCGCTACTTTACCCAGTGTATAATAATTTCTGTTTTTCTCCAGTATGCTGCTTAAAGTTTTTTCTGAAATCGTTGAAAGATCTGCTGTTTTCTGAGCATACATCACTGTATTTAAGGATAAAAAACCTGCGATAAGAATTCCTTTAGCGGAAAATAAAAAGCTATTTTTTTTCATGTAGAATATTTTCGAATAAAAGTTTAAGATAAGCCTCGAAAAAACAAAGATAATATATTTCATTTTTTATGCAAGGTTTAGGGAGAGCTGCAATGATGGAGAAGGGAATGGTATGTTTTTGATTATGATCTTGGAGAAGTAAGGTTTTATCTTTTTAATTCAAAATCTTTATAAAACAATGTGCCATATTTGTCCAGGATATGGGTTTTGTTATTTTCAATCTTTCCATCTCCTGTATTGATATAGTACAAGGGGATTTTTTTATTTATGATATCTTCCTCATCTTTGGGACTAAGGTTTTTAACAATCTTTATCTTGCTTTTTTTATCAAAATTTCCCACGAATAAAACCTGTTCGGAAAAATTTCCTAAATGAAAAACTACAGGCTGATTGGCGGAATGTACCTGAATTTCCCCAATGAGATCTTTACAATATTTTAATTGCTGATTTTCATAATCTTCATTGTTGAATACACTTCCTTTAATCTGAATTTTATTGGCCGTTATATGAACTAAAAATGGAGAAAAAACTATTACGCATAATACTGGTTTCAGCAGCTTTTCATTCAGGATGTATTGTAAGAGGATCAGGATAAAAGGAACTGACGGGATCAGATATCCTGCTTCCAGTGGATACTTAATAAAGAATGCCAGATTAGAAATGATGATTAGAATACTGAATAGGGCAAAATGGTTCCTGGGTACCTCTTTTATTTTCTGATAACCTCCTGTAAAGAGTTGGATTCCTAAGCCTGAAATAATGGAGGTCATTCCTAAGGCTCCGTAGATGTATAATGTGCCCAAGCTCAACAGACTTGTGAGGTTAAATTCTGAATCTCCGGAACTCTGGAAAAAATTAAATCCATATTTTAGGAGAACAGGCGAGAAAAAAAAACTGGTAAAAAGAAAAGCCAGAACTGAAAATAGAATACGTTTTTTTACTTCTTTTCCTGTATAGAAATACGTAAGAAAAAGAAAGGCCGGCAGAAAAATAATATTATTGAACCTGGCACTTACCATCAATCCAAAAAACAATGCAGCTATCCAAAGGTTTTTCTTCAGAAGATAATATACGCTGCCCAACAGAAAGAATAAAGACCAGTTGTATTCCATGGCGATTGTACTGTTCAGATAAATAACCGGTACAAAAGAGAATGCGATACTAATGAGGAAGGCTGACTGTATTTTAAGAAGATTCAAAGTCTTAAAAAGATATAAGGAACATCCGAAAGTAAATAAAACCGAAAGTAAATTGATGCACCAGTAAGGCTTGTCATAGACTAAAGCATATAAAAATTCAGGAAACGGATATCCGGGAAAACGGGAAACATTGTAAATATGATCTTCATACAATATTTTTCCTGTATAGACTTCTCTCCAGGCATCCAGATCTGAACCGAGACTATTAAAAATGAAAGGTAATCTTGACAGTACTACTATCAAAAGGATCATTATTTCCCTGAAATATCTTTTCATTTTTCTGTTGCTTTATTTTTGTTGCAAAATAAGTTCTTTTTATTGTACAAAGGATACAGATTGAGTGAGAAATTAAAACAGAAATGCTTTGTACAGCGCTTGGCTAATTGTGTATATTTGAGAACAGACATTATTATCAAAGACTCATTACCGATGAAAATAGTATTTCTTTTATTCCCTGTAATCATATTTTCGCAGAACAGAACCATGACTAAAGATCTGAATGATGCCCAGAAGAAGATTTTTATGAATTTGCTGAAAGAAGACGCGAAGGTTTCTGTTTTTTCTGTCCAGCATCAGCTCTATCTGGATTCAATCATTACTATTGTACCGAAAGAAGCTTTCTTTTGGCAGCAGAAGGCTATGCCTTTATTCAAGCAGAGAAAGTATGAAATGGGCATGGAGTATCTGAATAAAGCTGTTGAATTGGATACAACTGATCATTATAAAGAATACCGGGCATTTATAAAATGTTTATTTCAAAAAAATTATACCGGTGCTTTGTCTGAATTTGAAGAATTATCGAAGAAATATGAATCCGGAACAGTGATGGATCATCCTTATAGTTTTTGGATGGCCCTGTGCTATCTGCAAATGAACAGGTTTGATCTTTCCAGACAGTATATGGAAAAAGCAGTTGCCTTTGGAAGAAAACGTGATTTTGTAAATCCATATGAAATGTTTTATCTGGGGGTGATAGAATATGAAACTGATAACTATTCGAAGGCAGCAGCATATTTTGATGTTTCGCTGAAATATTATAAAGATTTTGCAGATGCAAAGTATTATAAAGCAATGTCATTGCTCAAAATGAATAAGAATGAGGAAGCTAAAGTTTTGTTTCAGGAGTCAAAGGAGAATTTTGAAAAAGGAAACTCGTTCAATGAAGGAAATTCGTTATATGAGTCATTTCCGTATCAGGTTTTCCGGTTTACGTATGCATATTCAGAGAAATATTTTAAATGAATTGAAACAGTTTCTGCTGAATTATAAAAATAAGGTAACTATATGCAATTTTACACCGTTGTCATTAGTTTAGGTGTGTTTAAAATATGTGTTTCATTTTATGGTTTTTTTACTTATTGGTGTAATTAATACATGTTGATGTTGGTTTTTGGTTAATTTTTTACTTTTAAATATTAATAAAATCAGTGAAAAATTCATTTTTAATGCTTTTAAAATGAAAATAAATTAATTTTTCTCTAAATAATTATCGGTCATGAATTAAGTTTTGATCAGTAATTCCGGGATATTATTGATTTTTAATGTGTATAAATGTGATATTTTTCACTAATAAATGATTTTAGTGTTAAAATTTTCATTAATTTCCAAATGAAAATTAATACATTTTTATTAACCATGAAAAACACTACTTACTTTAGTAGGCAGCACATCTTCAGATGGCTCCTGCTATGTTGGCTCCTGGTGCCTTGGGGGCTACAAGCACAATCATTAAGTCATATTACCTGGGATTCCCAGGTGGGATGCCAAATCTTCCGGGGCGAAAAAGGATCCGGAGAAAATCTCGTCGGAGCTTCTGACATTGATTCCGGCGCATGTGTCCGGGTCTGTGAAGGCAGTAAAGTGAAATATACTGCTCATGGCTCAAACATCAGTTTTGTAGCATGGATACCTACTGGAGGAGTGTTACAAACTACTTCAGGAGGAGCCAATATTGAAGCTGAAATTTTATGGGGAAATGCGGGGTCAGGTTCTTTACAGGCAACTATTACATTTACGAATGGAACTACTGAAACCCAAAACATCTGCATTGAGAAAATAAATAAACCTACTGCAGAATTCACTCTCGTTAACCTGAAGGACATTGTATGTAAAAATACTGAAGTTCATTTTGACAATTTATCCCATGCAAATGGCGGTACTGATATTGTTAATTATTTCTGGGATTTTGGGGACGGAACAACATCTACAGCTTTTGAACCTTCTCATACCTATACTCAGGGTGGAGGAGTTACTGTTTCTTTAACGGTAACCAACAAATGTGGATGCTCAGAAACGACCTATCAAAAATTAGAAATTGCAGAAGCCCCACCAGTACAGATCAGCTGTGCTTCAGTGGTGTGTGAAGGTAGTGCTGAAAGGTACAGCGTGAAGAATGGCTGCAAAGGAGAATGGAAAGTGATTGGCGGATCTTGGCAGAATATCTCAGAAAACGAAATCGAAGTAAAATGGGACAGTGTAGATCCTGAAGACGGTTTTGGCTATGTGATGTATAGATCTGAATGTGGCTGCCCGGTGTGGACTACTGTTAAGATTCCTGTGATTTTAAAAACAGCAAGAATTAAAGGAGAATCAATAGTGTGCTCAGGAAAGCAATACACCTATTCACTTCCGCAGTGGCCTACTACCCATATTGATTGGGATGTAACAGGACCTGGACCAGGTCAGTTGACGTATAACCAGCAAAGAAATGAAGTTCTTTTCACTGGAAGTGTACCGGGTACTTATACACTTACGGCTTCATATACAAATACTTTATTGCTATGTGGGGGTACTGCACAAAAAACGATTGTTGTAGAAGCTCCAGTAACAATATCAGGAGGGAAAGAGGAAATCTGTGTGGGAACACCACAGACATTTACGGCTTCCCCTAATGTTCCTGTTATCTGGAATGTTACTTTAAATGGTGACACAGTACATACATCGCCACAACCCACTACTGCTCCTCTTGATTATCCTTTTTTAACACCAGGAAATTATGTGATTACAGCAATCAGAGGTGGATGTGAAAGTAATCCAATATTGATTAGGGTGGTAAGTATTCCAAGACCTCCAAGAGGACCTATTACGGGGGATATTGTAGTATGCCCAAATAAGCCTTACGTATATTCACTTTCATCACCAGTGCAACCTGGGGTTATTCCGGTATGGAGTGTTACAAATGGTACCATTCAGGGAAGTAATGCTGGTAACAGTGCTACTGTTATTTTTAATCCTGGAGCATCTTCATACTCAGTATCGGTTGCTTACAGGACGGAAGGCACTGCAGCTTGTCTGTCTAAACCACTTTCACTGGCGATAAAACCGATGAATATTGATAAGGTTTATATTTATCAGAATTCAGGACCTTTCTGCCCAAGCAGTACACAAAATTTTTCAGCTAATTTAGGTGGTATTGTTCCTGATTCTATGGAATGGAGTTTTGATACTCCTAATTTCGGAAGTGTTATATCCGGGCAGGGGACTTCTTCGATCACTGTAAACATTAACGAGGTTGCTGGTAGTGTATATTCAACTAACCTGAAACTGGAAGTTGTGGTATGTGGGCAGAAAAAGATAATAATAATGCCTATAAGTAAACTAGCTCTTCCGGTAGTCAACTTTACGAACGTTGGAAAAGTGTGCTTAGGTTCGAATCTTCATTTTACTGTTGATCAGGGAGTGATTACTTCAGCAACAAATGTAACATTTACTTTTGCAAATGGAGATACCTATACCACAACATTCAATCCGTCTGGAGTATATGATTTCCCAAATAACGGGTACATTCAGAATGCTACAGGTGGAAATGTTAATCAGATCGTAACGGTAACTTATAGCGGAACCAATGGATGTGCATATAAGCCAACAGCAAGTGCGAGCTTTATCATTCTTCCTGAAACAATTATTACAGTTTCTCCGGTATATAATCTTATGGTTTGTGATGACTTTCCTTTACAGCCTTATACCCTTACAGCTAACAGCTCTACAGGTCTTACGAATATTGTAGAGTGGCAATGGTTTAAAAATGGTGTTGCATTACCAGGATTTAATACCAATGCATATACTTTATCAGGAACAGGTCTTGCAGGAACCTATCAGGTAAGAGCTAAGGATGTTAATGAGTGTTATGTATATTCACAGGAGATCAAAGTAATCAACTCTTGTCCAACAGCTAGTAACTGTACAACGCCTCCTATGGTGAGTTTTACTCCAAAATGGACTGGTTGTAATACAATTACTGTAAATAATTTAAATGTAAGTGTTGCTCCGGATGAAATCCAGTGGGTGACTAATAACGTGCTGACGCTGGTAAGCCCTCAGGGACAGCCTACGGCTACTTTCCAAACTAATCTTGCCGGTGCACACATTGTAAGTGTACGTTTAAGATATGGTTCATGTTGGTATTCAACAAGTTTTGAAGTTCGAAAACTATATGAGCCTAAATTCAATATTGGTCAGGTTTGTAGTGGGAACGGATATAATGTTACTTTATATAATTCATCTACAATATTTGAAGTTAATCCTGCCAGTTCTATAGAATATAGATTCAGTATGGCAGGACAGCCAGATCAGGTGGGTCAGACAGCTACTTATAATAATTTGGCGCCGGGTACTTATACCTTTACCATGAAGATGTCTATCCCGTCACAGCCGTCATTGCCGGCATGTACGATCACGAAAACGATCACGTTGGCACCTGTTCCAAGTACGAATTTCTTACTTCCATTTAAAGCATGTAAAGGAGAGGTGATTACTCTTTCACCTAGTTCATACACTCCTGGAAATATCTATACATGGTCTTTTGACGGAACAGCTTTTGTGACTTCACAACAGAATATGAATGTAACATTCAATACTGCCGGACCTAAGAGCGTAAGCTTAATGATTAAGACTCCGCAAGGTTGTGAGTATAATTCTATTGTACGTAATATTACGGTTTATGCAGCTAATTTAGATGGAAATCTTACCCCTCCCAATGCCGTTGCATGTGAAGGAAGCTCACCGCTTATTTCATTTGTACCTTCAGGTACGGTACCTTCAGGTTATATCTGGATGAATGGCAATGTTCAGGTGCCGGGAGCTCCTAACTCAATGAACTTTATACCGACACAATCAGGAAGTTACTGGCCGGTATTGATTTCAGCAGACGGTTGTACGACTAATGTAATGAGTGTTAAAGCGGTAGGTGTTGCATTTAAAAAGCCGCCGTATGTAAATATATCAGGACAAGCAAACATCTGTCAGAATAGCTATGGAGTACTTAAAGGTATTTTAACAGACAATACTCTGGAGTACAGATGGAAGAGAAATGGAGTTCCTTTATCTGCAGGATGGCTTACTGCTCAGCCAGTTGCCTATACTGTAAGCGGATTATCGGCAGGTACCTATACCTTCACTCTGGAAGCTCGTGTACCGGGAACTACAGATTGTTCAGGATCTAAAGATTTTGTTGTTACAGTGAGCAATCCACCGGCAGTTCCTACAGTAACATATACTCAGGTTGGTTGCCAGCCTTACAAAATTCAACTTACAGTATCCGGACCTGCAAATGGAGAATACAACTGGAGTAATGGAATGAGTGGACAAACCATTACAGTAGATGAAGGAGGGATGTATAGAGTATTCTACACTGCACCAAGTGGCTGTAAAGTATATGCTCAGATAGATGTACCATTGAGTATCGAAAGTCTGATGTGGGTATTCCCTACAGGTTGTTACAGTTACTGTAGAGATAAATATCGTCGTATTCTTGGGCCAAAAGGAACCTTTGACTATCATCAATGGGAGAGATTTGGAGTTAATCTGCAAAGCGGAAGCAATACCTTCATTGATTCATTTAACTTTGTGGATTCCCCTGGAACTTACAGACTGAGAATTGATCAGACTGCAGGCGGAATGTATTGCAGATATTATTCAGGAGCAATGAATTATTATCCAGGGAAAGATTGTGGTATAGAAACACAATGTAACTTTGATGTCAAAATCGAATCTTTCAAATGGGCAGGAGATCATTATAATGTTCATGGAACTATATACAACAGCGGAAGCCTTCCGGTGATGCTTAACGTTTCAAGTCTTTATGGATATGGAACTTATTTCCCATCTATGATTACGATTCCGGCAGGAGGAACATATGATATGAATGCCAATCCATTGATGTTCTATCCAAATGCTAGTTATCCTGGAGGAAATGATGCAATTTTATTCTTAGGACAAGACGATTGTAAGTTTGTTGCTGAGCCACAGGTTATAGGTAAATCTATTTCAGACAAAACAGGAAAAGGCCTGAGCCTTACTACGGCTTCTTCTCTGAAGCTGGCACCGAATCCTGCGAAGGAAATAGTGAAAGTTTCCTATAATACAGGCAATGAGAAATTATTGGCAACACAGATCAAGGTTTTTGATACTATGGGTAATATTAAATTCCAGAAAGAACTTAAAGCAGCTTCAGGAGAGATCAATGTAGACATCTCACACTGGTTGCAAAGTACTTATATTGTCATTGTACAAGCGGGAGAAACCTCGCTGCAAGGCAAATTGATTAAAAATTAATCCATACTTCATTCAATAAGCAGTGCTCTCCTCGGAGAGCACTGTTTTTTTATACCATGTGATTACTGAATTAAATCTATAATACCGTTTAAAATAAATGATGATTACTGGTTTTAATGATGGTAGCTCTATACAATTTTGGATAAAGCATTTGTTTTGTCATTCCGACGAAGGAAAAATTTCATATATAGTTTAGATTCTTCTTTCGTCAGAATGACAGAAATGTAAAATTGTATACAAAGAAGCTCCAATGATTAATTTAATTGATTATTGCCTTTAATGTTTCATTTGCCCAGGTAGCAATTGATTCTGGAATCCCTTGGTAAAGCGATGATTCTTCCCCAGATAACGACTCCTCATACGAACATTAAAAGGCCATATCCGGGAATGATCTGCTATGATTTTACCAGCAAATCATTAGCCATATTTGACGGATCAGTCTGGAATTATTGGAAATAATTGATAAAAATATGCCGGTAATACGGTTTGTACAGGTCTTTAGTATTACAGTGGTATTCATCAATACCACTGCTTTTTATGGATGAATATTAATACGTATCTTCACTGTATACTTTTTTTCCAAGATAGAAAAGCTCATGTTTTTTCAGGTTCACATTATCTTCAAAAATATCATGCACAAAGCGAACAAGCTCATTTACCTTTTCCCGTTGTGTAATTCTGATCCGGGATTCAAAATTAGAAGTAAATCCGCTCTTAGTATAGTTCAATGATCCGAGATAAGCCACTTTTCTATCAATCACATAAATCTTTGAATGCAGAAACTTATTGTCATAACGATTATTTCGAATGTATTTGAAATTCAGATTTTCAGAATAATGATAGGTATAGATCTCCATTTTTTCCACTTCAGTTTTCTTTTCCCAGCATCTGAAAAATCCATACAGGGAAGCAACCGCGACCAAAAGCGCAACGAAATTATTCGAATTGGTAAAGTCATCAACAAGATGGATCCCGAAATAGATGAGGGCAAAGATTCCCAGACAAAACAATACAATAGAAGAAAGGAAGAATAAATTTTTCAGACTTTCCCTTTTTTCTTTTTTCTTTACATCTGTCACCCGGTTCTGATGGATAAGTTTTCGCAATATGTTTCCGGATTGTTCAGGTCTGAGATCACTGAATGCTAATCTCACGTTAATATTCCTGTTCTTCAGCATAATAAGATCATCCAGCTTTACCTCGTCTATATAAGGAGAAATGATCAATACTTCAGCCTTTGCATTCAGAATGTCATTATTTAATTGAGTGCCTGCATTTTGTCCGACAAAGACTTCAACACCTTCACTGTTTTCTGTATCAATTTTAAAATAATATTTTTTCTTTTCCTTATAATACACCTTTATTCTTATTTGGTCTTGAAATTATCATGTTTCCGGATCTGCTACTTTCGGAACTACTGGAAGCGAAGTCAAAGTTTGAACTTCAGGCACCAAATTTACGTTTCTTTTTATTCTCTGTTTTACGGAAAAGCGTAAAATGATATAATCCTTTAATGTCAGACTTTAATCAATAGGTTTAACTGCCAGATATTGCGTATTTTCGTGTATAACAATACAGTTTTAATTTCAAAAAAATAAGGATGGAAGAACCCGACAAAAGACAGGATATCCATATCAGTACGAGAGAAGATTGGCGACAGTGGCTGGCCGAATTTCATCAGTCCCGGCCATCAGTCTGGGTTATTTGCAATACCAGGAAGTCAGGATTACCTGTCGTGGGTTGGAGTGAACTGGTGGAAGAGGCACTTTGCTTCGGTTGGATAGACAGTACGAGAAAAACCATTGATGAAGGGTCATTCAAACAACTGTTCAGCAAACGGAAAAAGAATAGTACATGGTCCAGAATTAATAAAGAAAAAGTACAGAAGTTAATTGATGATCAGCTGATGACGGAAGCTGGCTATGAGAGTATAAGAATTGCAAAGGAAAATAACTCCTGGACAATCCTTGATACAGTGGAAGATCTGATGGTGCCGGAAGACTTAAGTAAAGCTTTTAAAACCTACACAGGTTCTGAAGAATATTTCCAAAGTTTAAGTAAATCTATGAAAAAGATGATGCTTCAGTGGATTGTTCTTGCCAAGCGGCCGGAAACCCGGAAGAAACGTATTGATGAGATCGTAGAAAATGCGGCACAGGGAAAAAAACCGAAACATTTTTTATAAAGTGTTTTTAAGAGTTTATGGGAAACAGGACTCATAATAAAAGCTATTCCTTATTTTTGCAAAGCATAAACTGCAAAACTGTTTATCCCAAAATATGAACGATCCATTTTCTGAAAACAATCAAATAGGAATAGTTTCTACTTTCTCCGAACTAGTCAATACCAATTTTCAGGGAACTGTCAATGCCATGTGCTGGTACAGAAATTTAGGCGGAGATTTTAAAGAAATTGTTTCTAAGCTTCAGTTAAAAGAGAATATTACTGAGGTTTCTGCCGAAGATCTTTTGACGTTACAACTTTCAGAAAAGGGAAATGTTGCCAGGGAAATTGTCCTTAATGATTTACAGTTATTAACTGATTTCGGGGCTTTACCTTCTCTTAATTTGCTTAAAAATTATGAGCGGGACGAAGAATTTGATTTTATATCAACGGATGTATATTCATATCATGTAGATCGTTCCCCCATTGGAACAGATACTTTTTTATGCACTTATTATGGTGCTGCAAGTGATATTTTACCCAATGAACAGGCCATACAAAAAATACAGGATCCTGAGATACGGAAAAAGCTTAAGGAATTACATGATGGTTCTGAGGAGGGGTTTGAAGACTTTCTGAAAGACTGTTTCTTCGATCTGCATTATCAGGCTAAGCCCAATGCAGAGCCTACCAATCTGGGATTGGGACATCTTTGGCGATTGGCAGTAGATCATCCGAAACAAAAAGTTTTACCCTGTGTACATAGAGCTCCTGTTGAAAATGAGGGTGAATATCGCCTGCTTTTGATTTGCTAAATTATTTTGATCATTTATTACTGTAGATTATAGTTTGACTTTTCGTTTAAAAAGTAGTACCTTTAAAGATCTTATCCCGTATTTACGGTCTGTTGACCTGTAATTTAACGCTACAAACTGTATTGAATTTGATGACTAATGACTAGAACGATTGTAACTTTAATTTTCTTTTTAAGTGGTTTTTTCTTTTTAAATGCACAGGAGAAAAAAGATTCGCTTTATTATAAAATAGAAGAGTTTTCAGATAAAAGAAAAGTCACTAAATTTCTTCATCGTTTCATATTCCGTAGGGAGGCAGATTCTACCTCTGTGAAATCCAGAATTGAAAAACTTCCCCAGGAAGCTTATAATAAAAGGTATATCAGAAATATCAGAGTAGAAACCATTGACCCTTTTGGATATGGTTCCCAGGATGAGAAGGAAAAACTGAAATGGTATGATTGGCTGGCAGATCATCTTCATTCCACGACAAGAATTTCTACTGTCAATAACTATTTACTTTTTAAGGAAGGAGAAGAATATAATGCCCAGAAACTTTATGAATCCGAACGTTTGCTGAGGACAATGCCTTTTATCAATAGGGTAAATATCAGCGTTTCCGATGATACTTCCGGTAAAGATTCTATTGATGTTGTTGTCAAAGTACTTGATTCCTGGAGTTTAAAGCCAAGAGTCAGTTATTCAGGAAGTAAGATTGGTTTGGGAGTAACCGAAGAAAATGTATTGGGCTTAGGGCATACCTTTGATTTCCTTTACAGGAATGACTCCAAAGAAAAGCAGGATTATGTTTTAGGAAGCTATACAGCTTATAATCTTTTTGGTTCTTATATCAATGCTCAAATTCTGGGAGAGCGGGATTTTTTTAGAAATGAAAGAATCAATTTCAATGTCAGAAGAGATTTCTTTTCCCCTTTAACGAAATGGGCAGGTGGTTTTACTTTTGAGTATTTTATGAGGAATGTTTTGCTTCCGATAGAAACAGATACTGCTTATCCGGAAGTTCAGATCAAGGTCTATAGTCAGGATGTATGGGGAGGTTATCAGATACCGGTTTCATCTGATGCCAGCGAAAAAGTTGCCAGTAATATTGCTGTTATAGGACGCTTCCAGAATTACCAGTATAAAGATAGTCCCGGGATTGATCAGTATAAATATTTCAGCTCTTACAACAGCTTTCTGATGTCTGTGGGGCTTATCAACAGAAGGTTTTCCGTTCAGAAGAATATTTTCCAGTATGATCTGCCGGAGGATATCGCTTATGGAAACTCTGTAAGTGTAATTGCAGGTGGCTTGTCAAGAAACAAAGAAATGAATCCTTACGTAGGAATTTCAGCATCTTATGGAAGCTTTACAAAATTGGGATATTTTACTCTTAAAGCCCAGTTTGGAAGATTTTTTAATGAAGACAGCCAAAACCGCGAGTCCTTTCGGGTGGATGGAACTTATTTTACGAACCTTATGGATTGGAAGTTTGCTACAGTAAGGCATTTCTTTTCACCAACTGTCGCATTAGGAAATCCACAACATAACTATTCTTACAAAGACAGGATTACCCTTTCTTCATCCGATGAGTTTCCTGTTTACAATTCAGATTATATCGGAACTAAAAAAATGGTTTTAAGGTATCAGCTTCAAATGTTTATTAACAAAACATGGAAGAATTTTCATTTCAGTCCCTATTTGACAATGGCAGTAGGGTGGCTGGGTATGCCTGATGATAAACTCCTGAAAACCAAAGCGAACACCAAAATAGGAGTGGGGGTTTTAATTAATAATCCGTTTTTGGTATTCAACAGGATTCAGATTTCTTTCACCTATTATCCGCGTGTTCCTTTTGATAATAATTCGGTTTTTGATTTTAACAGCAACCGAAACAACCTTCTGCCAATGAACAGTTTTGCTACAGAGGTGCCTCATTTTGTGAATTTTGGGAACTGATGAGGTGTATAATTATGTGGTATTATCAATTATTTTGACGGTTATTTCTTCTGAGTTCTCTTTCAATCTCGTCAACTTCCCGTAGAGGAAGGAGATAATTGTCATTTATATATTTTAGAATATTTTTATTTGTTTTATCATTTACTTGTCTGATGAAAAGATGATTAGAAGATTTTAAAATTTCAATAAAATTATCAGCGTATTGCTCCTTATTAAAAAAGGGACTTTCAATAACAGCTCTTTTATCATCATTCACAATGATATCATTAAAAACTGTATTGAGAAGAACAGTCTGGAAAAATGATTCAGCTGGTAAAAGAGTATGAAGGTAATAATCTTCAAAATCCATCACCCTCTTATTATTGGTCAGAAAGACACATGTTTCTCTTGTAAGAATAAACCATTTCCCACCGATATAAGGTGTAACTCCTTTCATAAATTCTCTTTTATAAATTAATGATGAGATTTTATGGGTCAGCTCTGTAAAATGATTTTGTATCCTTTGAAGTGTATCCGGTCTGTAAAATTTCTGATCATAATAAAAAAGATAGTTTTTTCCATTATTGATCGTAAGAAAATTACGTATGGTATTTTGTGACTTGAGAGGATAATCTTCACCACTTAAATTGATAAAATAATCCCAATGCTGGTTTGCATTCAAAAGATATTCCATTGCATTAAGTTCAGCCTGGATCATACTGAACCCTCCGGATACTATGTTCATACTTTCCAAAATATAGACATTAGGAAAATGCACTAGATATAATTGTATTTCTTCGGTTAATTCTGCTTTGGCTTTCCGGTCAATATGAATAAGATAAAACTGATCTTTCGTGTAAATCTTCTGAAACATTTCTTTAAATACATCAGGTTTATGATGTATCATTATAAAATAAGCAATTCTTACCTGTTGATCTGATTTCAGGTCTGAAGGTTGAGAATGGGGGTGGGGTATAGGAAATGATGTTTGCATAGGATTAAATTTTAAAAATCATCCGCACAGGCAAACAATTCAGTTTATAGCTCTAATTTACGAATATGTTTTTGATAATCAATTTATTAAATTAATTATTGGACATTCATTTTATCGTACATTTGCATTGCATTTATAAAATGTTTTTTTTTGAATTGTTGCTGTATAAGAATTAAAAAACCAATCTAATATTTCATAAAAAGCTTTCTCAGGTAATATTATGAGGTGGTCTGACTTACTTTTTTAGTGCCTCATCTCTGACTCAATGACCTGATTTACCCAAACAATTGATGACTTCCGTAGTAAAGGAAAAGAAACGGATTTTTAGGGTCGAATAGACAAATCAATTGGAGAATTGCATTGTTTTTATAAATATCTTCACCATTCTTTTCAGAGTAAATTTTAAAAGAGCAATAAACTGGTTCATTTTAATTTGAAAGAGTTGGAAAGTTTTATTATTGAATGGGAAGATTCTTATAAAGCTTATCTTTGTAAGAATTGTCATGGTATTCAAAAACAAATTTTTAAAACAACTTTTATAAAAAATTGATTTATACAACACTTTTAAATATTGCTATCTTCCAGGGAATAGTTTTAGGTTTCGTTATTTTAAAATCTTCCTTATTCAACAGCAATTCAAATAAATATTTAGCTTACTTACTATTTACAATTTCCATTAAATTACTGAATCATGTTTTTGATATACAAAAGGTATTAATATCCTATCCTCTTCTACGTATTCTGGACAACATAGAGTGGGTATTTCTGATACCGGCTTTCATGTTCCTGTTTATTATGAACAGGATTGATCATACTGGAAAAAGCAAACAAAGAAATTATCTGTGTTTTATTCCATTTGCTTATTCCGCTGTCCTTAATATTATAAACGATCTTGACCATGTTGCAGGAATTTATACTTTTTCTGAATCAGGCAACACTATCATCCAGATACTTGGTTTGATTCAACTTTTTTTAGCTGTTACCTTTATCCCATTCCTGCCGGTTTATTGTTATTTCATGATAAGACATTTAAAAGATTCGCAGGAAAAAAAATGGATACTTGCCTTATTAACAATGGTATCTTCAGTTCTATTAGTCTGGCTTATTACCGCTCTGGCCGGCTTACTTTTTGACTATGACATTTCTTCTACGATGAGTGCCTTGGCTTTATTTGCAACATTCATCATTCATTGGACAGCTTATGTAGGCATTTACAAATATAAGCTTGCTAAAAACAGGGATGCTGTCCACAATTTTTTAAATCAAGATTCAGTTATTCCGTCTACTGATTTGCAAATTGTACAAAATAGCACAAGTATCCCACAGGAATATAAGGAATCTATCACGGCGGATAATCTTTATTTCCAAAAACTGGAACTTCTTTGCAAAGATCAGCACATTTATACCGACAGTACATTAAACAGAGAGAAAGTAGCTGAAAAATTAGGTATAAGTGCAGGATATGTTTCACAAATTGTCAACACAATAACTGGGGACAACTTCGCTCATTACATCAATCAATATCGGGTGGAAGCCGTCAAGCAGATGATATCAGATTCGGAATATGAAAACTATACTTTGTTGACCATGGGGCTGGAGGCTGGGTTTACTTCAAAAACGACTTTCTATAAAGCCTTTAAAAAAGTGACTGGTCAGACCCCAAATGAATATAAGAATACCAGCAAATAAGTACCATTTTATACATTTTTAAGCTTTTGAAACCTGTTGTAATTTGAATTATTTGAAGTTTGCATTTAAATAATTCAAATTAAATTTTTATGAAAAAAAACTTTTCACTACTCATCATTTTGTTTGCTTTTTATTCTGTCTATGCTCAAAGTGAAACTGATGTAGATCCTTATCAGAAAAACAATGAAATTAAACTGAATCTAATTTCTCCGTTATCGGGTGCCGTTGAAGTAGGTTATGAACGACATTTAAACAAAAATTCATCACTGGGGATTTCTTCGTTTATTGTTTATGATCATACAAAAGAAAAGGATATGAATTACAATATCTCCCCATATTACAGATATTACTTTGGAAAAAAATATGCTTCCGGTTTTTTTGTTGAAGGATTTGGAATGTTTACTTCCATTGATGGGAAAAAAATATACTCAGCAGACCATCTGACATTCACTGAAAATAAAGATGTTTATGATGTTGCGCTTGGTGCTGGTCTTGGCTGGAAGTTGGTTACAAAAAAAGGATTTGTTTTTGAAGCCAACGCAGGGTACGGAAAACTTTTGTTCAATGCAGGCAAAACAGATCATAATGTGGTTACAAAATTCGGACTGAGTATTGGCTATCGATTCAAATAATGATCTGATAGGAAAACAATGACAGGATCAGAAGAATAGGGTGAACGAGATTTACCAGTTTGTCAATAAAAAAGATGATATACTTAAATGTATCAGCTAAATTTTACAGAAAAATGCCCGATTTTAATATCGGCTACTACTGTTAACAATATTCGAAGTAGTGATGGCTGTTTTGTTGGATTATTTGGATGTCTTAAAGAACATCCGCTACTTTCTGTGGATGTGATGTGAATACTGTATGGCTGGCTCCATCCAATAGCTTAATTATCTAATGTAAGAGTAGATAGCTGCAGGTCTGCATTAAGTATTACGGGAAGGAATATCAATCCTTGAGTCCTCATGAAAATATCCGGAATTATTCCGGATATTTTTTTGCTTAACAAATAATAATATAAAATTTTCTCTATTTCAGGTAAGGGTGTCAATACTTGATGCAATAGCTGAGTACGACACCTTCACTAAGGTAGAGATGTAGTTTTAGACTCACTATTCCCCAAAAATATTTTTTAATAATAAAAATACATTCATTCGGGTGTATCTTTTGCATTTCATAATTTCCTAAAAAATCATATAATTCATCCATTGTTTTTCCTGGAAGTTCACCTTCTGATATTTGGATGTTTTGATTTTCATCATGGAAGTAGTGGTTTTTATTATTCATTGTAGAAAATTATAGGAGTCCGTTATTTTTGTCAATAATTGTAATATTTTATGGCTATTTCTTTACCATTGTTTTCTTCCATATTGCCAAGGTATTTCTACTTATTTTAAAAATTGAGGCGACCTCAGAGTTGTTCATTTTGGTCTTTTTTTGATAGTTTAATATTTCTGCAATACTTTCCTTATCATAGGATTTGTGATCATTATTCGTATCCGATTCGGAAAATAAAATACTGTTGAGGGTAATGATATCCAATGAGGATAATCTTTCCTTTTGTAAGAAATGTTGACAATGGGATAATTTTTGAGGAAACTTCTTTGAAATGATGTCTGAAAATATTTTGATATAATTGGGTTCTGTATTGATCATGATGTCTTTGTGTTTTTCGTTACTATATTGAAGCTTAAAAAATCAGGGCTTATATTTACTGATCCACCTGTGTAAAGTAGTTTTGGGTATCCTGTACTCTTCAATAACCTGAGTCTTGGTTTTTTCCCCTACTTCTATCATGTTGATGATGAAACTTATTATTTCTTTTGTATAAATGTTTTTTTTAAATCTTGGTAATGCAGATTCCCTGGAATATTGGCTGGGTATCATCGGAGAATATAAAATAAGGTGCTGGGAATAGATTCTAAAGAAATCATAATCCAGGAGTTTGCACCACCTCAATAATACTTCTGAGTCAATGCTTTTGAAAGAATACATTTTCTCAATCTCATGTTCTGAAGTAGTAAAGAATTTACAGATACGGAGAATGTCAATATCAGATTCTGATACCCTTTCCTTTATCATCTGTCCTATATGTATGTTTTTGAAATCCATTATTAATGAATGAGTTTAAGTTCAGCGAAGTGATGGAATATTTGAAAAGAATAACCCATTTAGTATATCACAGACCAGTTTATGATTATGTCTTTAAGAGCAGATAATCTATTATCTATTGTGTTTTTTTGGGGGATAAAAAATTTGATTGTCTATAATAACTTGAATGGGTTATAATGTTTGTCCGTATGCTAAATCAATCTTTAGGGTTATAGCTTCTGAATGATATGGCTCCTGTTTGAATTACTGTTTTTTTCATCTTGGATTGATATGTGTTTTTTTGATGTTGATTACTTTTCAAATCATCTATGCGATGTTGATGGTGGCAAAGTTAATTAGGACCAGGGTGAATACATATAGTAGATATCCATTATTTTAACTCTTTGAAAGCTTCGTTTTTCAATCAATTACCTTGTTGATATATGATGAATAAAGCTTATTGTAAGGGATTTATATGAATATAGTGGATATCCATCATTTTCATTCAGTGGAGTAATAATGTTCTATTACTTTAGTTATTATTGCAAAAACACAAGCCCACTTTATGGATAAGTTAAATACGATAACTTCTAACAAATTTCTCAAATTAAAGACAAATTCTACTGAAAATATAGACTACCTTGGTTTGTATTCTAATACTATAGAAAATATCCGCCGTTTTGCTATATCTCCCTTTTTTTGGATCATCATAAGTAATAGGGAGCAGAAAACCCAATTGGTGAGTGATAATATTGGTGACTTCACACCCTTTCCAAAAAGTGATTGGATTTCTTCTGAATTTGATTTCTTCATAAATTTATTTCATCCGGAAGATCGAAGTTTTTTATTGGCTGCATTTGAATTTGCAGTTGATAAGTATTTTGGGATTGATGAAGATACCCGAAATGCCACTACAGTAAACATTTATGGCAGGATGCTTAACAAGGATAATGATTATCGATGGATATTGCTTCAAAGTCCACAGCTTTGCATTAACCAATATGATCAGATTGATAGCACATTGAATGTTATTTTTGATCTTCATAACTTTAAGTTTGAACAATTACCCCTGATATCAATCATTACTCCTGATATTAAAGAAACCCAGTACTACAAAGGGAAGAATAACAGTATTGAAAAGAATGAAATGGAACTGGAGGTGCCTTATATTACCAAACGTGAAAAAGAGATTTTGAGACTGATATCACAAGGCTTTACAACTCCGGAAATAGCAAAAAAACTTTTTATTTCTTATTCTACAGTGGAAAACCATAAAAGCAACCTCAGGAAAAAAACAGGAACTAAGACATCCTCTGCTTTAATTGCTTTTGTAATCAGATATAATCTTTTACTGATATGATCGCTTCTTTTAATTGTTTGTAAATCAGGTATTTATTTGGTTGAATTCTTTTATGGATTTACGTTGATTTTATTTATTATCAATTTTCATTGGTATGGTTTTGGAATATGAGAATATAAAAACAAATTTGATTATTCTTTATGTTTTATTTAATCATATTATGAAAAAAAAAGATTTTTCCAGTAGAAGTTGATGAGTTTTATGAGTATTTTTCAAAAAACGGTGAATTACCTGAAGACTATGAAGACTACTTTACAGGTGCTATTAAGACTGCAGGAAGTTTTGCGATAGGCCCTTATTTTTGGTTCATCACTAACAATACAAAAATGCGGACAGAGATTATTAGTGATAACATAGAAAAATTTACTCCTTATAGTAAAAAAGAATGGCTTAATTCGGATACCGATTTTTTTATTAATCTTTTTCATCCGGAAGATAAAATCCACATTATGGGAGCTCTTATTTTTGGTGCAACGATGCGTCAGAATTTTTTGAAATCCGGAAAAACCGGGGTACGGTTTAATTATTATGGAAGAATGATTGATAGGGAGGGCGAGTATCGTTGGATATTGTTGCATGCACCACAGCAACGTGTTAATCAGAATTTTGAGGTAGAATCCTCGTTAGTGATGGTCTATGATCTTTCTCATTTTCAGATTCAGAATCGGCCACTGCTTTCCGTAATAGATTTTACGAATGATGAAGTACAGTACTTCAAGCATGTTGATCAGTATATCCATGAAAAAGTAGAGGTGGATAAGCCTGCCATTACCAAAAGGGAAAAAGAAATTCTGAAGCTTATGGCACAGGGGCTTAATACCCCTGAAATAGCAGAAAAACTTTTCATTTCTTATCATACGGTAGAGAATCATAAAAGTAATCTTAGAAAGAAAACCAATACCAAGACATCATCAGAATTGATTGCCTACACCATGAGCTGTAGTTTGCTTATTATTTAATTGGTCAAACAGAGAATAATGGTATATTTTTTTTATAAAATAAGGAATGTTTTACATCAGGGAATTTGTCGAAAATGATTGATTCTACTATTTGTGTATGTTTTAACTGCCCTGATAATTCTGTATAATAAAACGTTGTGGCTGTAAATAAAAGGTTTCTAACTTTTGGCTATGTATAAGATGATGTTTCCTCTTCAGTATATCTGTCATTTATTTTCTGTATTGATTTGTGAAATAAATTGAATAACAAAAGATTGTGAGAATATCATTGTCTTTAATAAAAAGTTATTCCTTCAAATTAAAATTGAAAAAGTATGAAAATTGCCCTCAAAGGTTCACTTGGAGATATAGGAAAGGCGCTGTTAGGAATATTGTCTCCTGGAGTTCAATTGGTTATGATTGTTAGTGGTAATAAGAATGAAGCAGTCGGTTCCTTAAAAAATAGCGGAATGATAAAAGTATGTTGTTGGGGGAAGCATTACATTATGGGAAGGCTTTGATATCCATAGAAAGGAGGAAGAGAGGTGTTAAATTAGAGGGTTTGAGTTAGGGTTTGCCAAAGTATTTCGTGGATGTAAAATAACAGATTTGGAGTTTAACGGATTTTACTGGATGGCTAATCTAATCTATTTGTAATATAATATTGATTTTCTTCTATTAAATAAACAAAGCACTGTAAAAACAGCGCTTTGTTTAATAGTTTATTTTGTATTTAATTGATTTTCAACAACTTGGTTATTTTCCAATACAGAATTTCGAGAAGATATTACCTAGTATTTCGTCATTTGTGACTTCACCAGAAATGGTTCCAAGGTGCTCCAGGGCATTTCTTAATTCATATGCTAAAAGCTCTGTAGAAATTCGGAAAGTAATAGCTTCTTTTACCTGATGTACTGCATCCAGTGACTTTCGTAAAGCTTCAAAGTGACGCTGGTTGGTAATCACAACATTGCTTTCTTCAGTTTTTAAATGTTCAACATACGATGATAATTCATTTTTAAGATCCTGAATATTCTGATTTTCAACCGCTGAGATCTTTATAAAATCAAATTCTTGGGTAATTGCATTTCTGAAAATATCTTCAACACCTTCATATTTTGTAGGAGTTACTTCATCAATTTTTGTAGCACAAATGATGAGCTTTAAATCTTCCCTCAATAAAGATTGTATCATTTCAATATCTTCGGAAAAACTTTCGGTAGCTGCATCTGTCAGATAAACCAGAATGTTAGCGTTTTCAACCTTTTCCTTAGCCTTTTTTACCCCAATTGCTTCAATTTCATCCACCGTGTCACGAAGTCCGGCAGTATCAATAAGACGGAAAGCATGTCCTTTGATATGAAGTACTTCTTCAATTGTATCTCTGGTTGTTCCTGCAATATTGCTGACGATAGCTCTCTCTTCCTTCAATAAAGCATTGAGTAGGGTAGATTTTCCTGCATTGGGTTTTCCGATAATAGCAACGGCAGTACCATTTTTGATTGCATTTCCGTACTGAAAACTTTCAATAAGGGAATTTAATTTTAATTCAATTTTATCCAATAGACCGCTTAATGCAGTTCTGTCTGCGAATTCTACGTCTTCCTCAGCAAAATCCAGTTCCAGTTCTATCAATGATACAAAGTTCAGAAGATCTGTTCTCAATAACGATATTTCATTAGTAATTCCTCCCTTTAGCTGGTTAATGGCTACTTTTCTGGAAGCTTCATTTTCAGACGCAATCACATCAGCAATCGCTTCTGCCTGAGAAAGATCAATTCTTCCATTGATAAATGCACGAAGAGTGAACTCTCCGGCTTTTGCCATTCTTGCGCCGTTTTTAATCAAAGTTTCGAGAATACGTTTTCCGATATGAGGTGAACCGTGGAAAGCAATTTCTACTGAGTTTTCAGTAGTAAAACTTTTCGGAGCCAAAAAAATGGATAGCATGATTTCATCAATAGCTTCTTCACCATCCATAAAATAACCGTAATGGATGGTATGAGATTTCTGTTTCTCCAGTTTTTTTGCAGGAAAACTTTTCTGAACAATGGGTAAAACATCATTTCCGGAAACTCTGATAATGCCTAAAGCACCTATTCCATTGGCTGTAGCCAGTGCACAAATAGTATCGTTATTCATGGTGCAAATTTAAGCTTTTTAATACAAATTTTATAGAGAGGCTATATGTATTGTCTATACTTCTTATTGGAATGAGAAGGTTCAGAAATATTCATGCTCCCCTCTGGATTTTTTAAAATATAGAGAACACAGTTGCTCTGTATTTTAAATTAGTGGAAGTTATAGCTATAGGAAGCCTGTTACTATAGTTTTCAGAGACAATATCCGCATATTAGGAGGTGAAAAAAAGGCTATGTTTATACAAATCATAACTATTTTGGTAGATAAATTTTATTATATCATTTTCCGTTGTCTGAACATCAAAAATCTGGAGTATTTAGGGGGATGTAGGAAGAATCTGCATCAATGTATTGAGAAAGTATTCCCAATCGTACAATATTGATACATATTGTTTTATGTTTTCTTGGATTTGCTTTTTTGGAGATCATAAACCAATATATACATACGATAATATTGAATTTTTAAATATATGTAGTTTTGATTTATGTAAGCCTTTGTTTATTAATAAGTTGTTTTTATTTCAAAATTAAATACTATAAAGAAATATTTTTAATAAGAATAAATTTCTCACAGTATTCTATTATTATTTAAAATAATAATGATGTTTGGTATGTTAATTGTTGAGTAGGGATTCGATGATGTAAAAAAAACACATATTTATCATTAAAATATGAATAATTTGTTAATTTAGGATGAAGATATATGAATAATTTAATTTTTTTCGATTTTAATAAAAAAATGGTTTTTTTATTAATGATGGCCTTCTATGGTGTAACTTATGCCCAAACGTGTACACCTTATACTGGACAGGCAATGGTAAGCGGGACTACTTACTGTCTTAATGGGAATCTTAATGTAGTAACCAATATTAGTATTCCATATGGAGCAACGCTTACTGTTCAGTCTGGTCAGTTACAATCTAATAGTATTCAGGTTAGTGGAGTTCTGGAGATTGGTGATGGTGCAAGTGTGAAATCTACAGGTACCGTTACAGTTGGAGCATTTAATTCTCAGAAGGATTCAAGAATTAAATTAGGAACCAAATCATTCCTGTCTCTTGTTGGATCAGTCGTTCAGGAAGATCCTACTTTTTTTGGTGCTTTCCCGGGATCAATTTCTACCATAGACATGGGGACAAACAGTGTTGTAGAGATTTGTGGAACATTTACCCAACAGTCTACAACATATCCATCTGTTAGATATATTGGAATTCCTACCGGTAAAGCTTATTGTATTGCGAAAGCTGATGTAAGTGGTGGTGGTGCAGCTGTAATCAGTAATGACAGCCAAATTGTTGCTATTGCTATGGGAAACGTGGTAGGGCTTGGTATGGGGAATGCAAGTTTCTGTGGTCCTAATGCTACTTCTGCTACATGTCCATCTCTTTGGCCAAAAGGATTGTCCGATGATAAATCAACTTGTGGTAATGCACCTACGATTATTGATGATATGGATGCTTTTTGTACAAAACCGGGAGCAACAGGAACACTTGATGGGGTTACCAAATTCGGAATTACCGTTCAGCAAAAAAAGAGTGAATGGCCGGAAAATATTCCTAACGGTTTTCTTGCAATGGAAGCAAAAGATAAAGGTTTCGTTATTACCAGAGTTCAGCATGTGAGCCAGACTCCACAGTCAGGAGATGCTATTGCAGATCCAAAAGAGGGGATGCTCGTATACGATCTTCTGGATAAATGTGTGAAGTTGTATAACGGTACAGAATGGAAATGTGTAATAAGAAGCTGTAATGATTAATCTAAAAATTAATAAAAGGATGAAAAACATAAAAAATATAAGCATAGTAGCTGCCCTTGTTGTTTTTAACCTTTCTGTTGCTCAGGTAGCAATTGGAAAGCAGTCTGTAGACGGAAATAGTACGGTCCTGGATTTCAATAATATATCTGGAAATACAAAAGGATTGATCCTTCCGGCAACTTCTGGTCTTCCAACCGGATCTCTGGTAAATGGAACATTTGTTTTTGATATAACTGACAGTAAAATAAAGGTTTACGAAAATGATACATGGAAGCTTTTATCTGATGCAGGAAGCTCAAGCGCCGTTGTTGTAAATAATTCTGCAGAGCTTGGGAAGGGGGTTATTATTGGAGCGACAACCAGTACTGCAGACGGAGTATTGGTATTGGAGTCTCAGGATAAAGCAATGATTCTTCCTCAGATTGCAACTCCTCATAGTAATGTAAAGAATCCATATCCTGGAATGATATGTTATGACACATCCAGTAAAACACTCGCCGTATTTGATGGCTCAGTCTGGAATTACTGGAAATAACCTTACAATAAGAAATAAGATAATTTTCCGGGAAACCGGTTTATATAAGTTTATAATGGATATTGAAGCAGTGGTATATTGAGATATACTGCTGCTTTTTTTAGGTGTATATTAAAAAAGAGATTACAGTTTTAAAGTGTAATCTCTCAGTTAAACAAATAATATAGATTGTAATAGTCTCAGTTTTCTATAAATGTTTTTATAGTATTGTGAGATATTGTTTCATCATAGAATGTTGTGTTAATAGGCCTCTTTTTTTTGTTTGTGTTTTTAGCTTATATTATTTGTTTAGTTTATTAAAAAAACACCCCTCTGGTTTTTCATCATTTGTGTTTATCATTTGTGTTGTTCTTAATACTTTTTATTAAATTAAATTTAAAGTGGTTGCAGAGGGGAGGGTTTTATAATTATTCTTAAGATTCTGTAAATAATTTATGTGTATTCTTTTTGTGGAGTGTTTAAAAAAATTAATGGTTTATATTTTTAACATGACAAACATATTCAATAATGGTAAACATTTCCAAAAAACAGCATACGACACAGCTACACTATGGGTACTACTTATGGTTCAATTATTTGATTTTCAGTTGAATAAGTTTTAATAAATAAAGATATAGGTGTTGTTTTTTGTAAAATAAATTTTAGTTTTTTTTATTAAAAAGACAGTTTTTTCTTACTTAAGTATTGTTTGTTTTTAATAAAAAATATCCTTACGGTGTAAATTTTATACTATATGTTATGTAGTGAATATTATTAAAAGAGGGTGGAATTTTTATGAATAATAGATTCTTATTGGCCTGAGTTCGGATAAGGATCTGAAATTAAATATTGGAACTGGGGTAATAAAAATGGCTTTTTAAAAAGAGCAAAATATATGTGATTGTCATTTTTAACTTCATCATTTGGTTCTGTCTCCCGGTTTTAAACTTGCCTGGAACAGGATTTCCTTAATCTGAACAGATATCTGTTAATTGAAATGTTTTAAAGTTTTATAAAGACTCCCTGTTGAGTAAAATTTTCCTTACTATAAGGACATGAAAAAGCTGTAAAGATCCGTTTCGGAAGAAATATTAAGTTTTTTTCTGAGTCTGCCTTTTTTAGTCTGTACAGATCTGTGTTGTATAAAAGTGAAATCAGCAATGTCTTTTGAGGAAAAGCCGAGCCATATCATTGCACACAAAGACAGCTCTGATTTGGTAAGCTGTGGGTTAATCTTTAAAATATTCTGAAACAGGCCTGGGTTGATCTCCTCAAATCTCTTGATGAATTTAAGATCATTACCCTTCGCAAGGTCCAATAACTCTGTGAAATCTTCTTTTGAAATTCTTTCCTTGGAAGGATCAGCTATCGTATTTGATTTTTCAGAACTTTTACTCTCTTCTTGATGTCTCCTGTTTCTGATCAGTAAAAATAAAATTGTTCCTGCGATGAGAATAAACACACCAATGGAAATAAAGATAAGATTAATATGATCCTTATTTTTTTGTTCAATTATCTCGCTCAGAGAGAGATCAATAGCTTCATTTCCGGATGTTTTCAGTTTCTGGTCCAATTCCTCTGCTTTCAAAGCGTAAGCTTCTTCCATTTTCCTGTTGTTGAGGTTTTGGTAAACAAAGCTGATCTGGCGGTAGAGGCTTGGTAATTTGTTGATTCTTTTTGTTTTAACTAAAATATCTGATGATTTTTTATAAAAATCTAATGCTTTTTCATATTCCTTTTTTTCAGAAAGAAGATCAGCATAAAAAGAATAGATAATGCCTTGTCTTACCGTTCCATATTCAGAACTTTTAAGAAGTGATAATCCTTTGTCAATATAAATAGTGGCTGAATCTAGGTTTTTGGTTTGCTGTAAATGATGATAACCAATCAGGGAAGCATTAAGAGCAGAAGGATCTGTGTTGAAGCCTTTGTGGCGATAGATCAATGCTGAATCTTTATCCATAGCAGCAATAAAATCAGCTCTTTGCTCATACATATTTCCCAGCAGCCAGCTTTTTTCGTTCAGTTTTTTACCATAATAAATAGCTTTTGCATTATAGCTTAAGGCTGTATTTACTAATCCTGTAACATAATTGATCTGGCCATATTCGTGGTAGAGTTTAGCATAAAGAAAATTGTCATGAAGACGGGTGATAATGTTTTTCGCAGACTTCAGGTATTCATGGCTGGTTTTGTAACTTCCCATCATCCCATAAGTATTGGCCAGGTTAATATAGCCTAAAGCTGCTCCTTTTGGGTAGCCGCCTTCTTTTGATTGTCTGATGATTTCAGTATTCAGAATGATAAGTTCCCTGTCTTTTCCTTCAAGTCTTAATTTTTCATTTTTTTGCAGCAGTGCGTTGTTTATTTCAGTAATATTGATCTTTTTATTGCAGCTACACAAGGAGATTGCAATAAAAAGATATAAATACATTCTGTGACTTTTGAAAGGGGTATCACTTATGCTGTTCATGAATTCTGTGATTTTATACTCATTTGTCTAATGATGAAACTATTTCACAATTTCAGTCTCAATACTTTTTTCTGAAAGTTTCATTGTTGTGTTTTTCAGAAGTCTGTCATTTCAGTTTTAGTTGTTGTAAAACTGTACGGATACCTATTATATAGATTGATCGGTAATAGTATACCGGACCACTTATTGCAGTAGCCTGAATTAATAAATGTAATGTTCATCATCTTTTTTGTTGCTTAATAAATCTATCCATGCAGATAAATTTAAACTACTAAAGTAGTGAAAAATAAACAATGATCCAATACCTACTTGGTTCATAGAGACTTTAATTATTGAAGAATAATAAGTTTTGTGGATTTTTAAAACACCTGAATGTCAGTATTTTATTGATTTGTTATGCTGATGGAAGTGTATTTTGCCTATGAAATTGAAGATAATTTTAATGAGAATTCATCTTATGACTTTTTGGAAATATCTTATAAAATCTGAGCGCTTTCTTTAATGCTGCTCATCACAAATATACTTTTCGTCTGACCGATTCCCTCAATTTCCGATAGTTTATTAATAAAAAACTCATGAAACTCATCCATATTCGGTGTCAGAATTTTTAGCATAAAATCAAAATCCCCACTGATGTTGTAAAACTCGACCACTTCTTTGAGTTTACCGACTTCTTCAATGAATTTTCCAGCCGTTTTTTTATTGTGGAGATTCAGGGCAATCATACAGATCACCATCATTCCTTTATTCACTTTTTTACGGTCTACTACAGCCGTATATTCCTTGATGATCCCTAGTTTTTCCATACGTTTAATGCGCTCATGAGTAGGAGTGGGGCTGAGGTTAATCCTGGCGGAAATATCACGGATGCTCATCTTCGCATCTTTCTGGAGAATTCGCAGAATCGAAAGGTCTTTTTCGTCGGGAGTATAATTTTCTGTTGGCATTTGTTCTGTTTTATAGGGTTAATTTCTTTGTTTCAGTTGTTTTGTTCTTTTTATTATGTTTATTTAGTTTTATTGTTCCAAATTTAATGTAAAATTTTTAATTACGTTCTGTTAATTTTAATTTTGCAGGAAATTTGAATATATGGATACAAGGAAAAATTTAATATTAATTTTAGCATCGGTGGGAACTTTTGTGGAGGCTTTGGATATTGCAATTATTAATTTAACCATTCCTTCTATTCAGGAACAGTTTAACATCAGTGCAGGAACCGTTCAGTGGTTACAGACCCTGTATGTATTGTTTTTTGGTGGCTTTCTGATTATTGGAGGGAAACTTTCCGATCAGATTGGAAGAAAGAAAATATTCTTATTGGGAGCACTGATTTTTATGCTGACCTCATTGGGAGCAGGTCTTTCAGAAAGCTTCAATATGCTGGCTATATTCCGTGCTCTGCAGGGATTGGGAGCGGCGCTTGTGATGCCGGCAGCATTGTCTATTGTAACTAATACTTTCAGGGAAGAACAGGAAAGAAATCGTGCAATTGGAATTTTCAGTTCTTTTGCTGCAATTGGTTCAGGAAGTGGTCTCTCCGTGGGTGGGATTATCAGTACCTATCTGAGCTGGCATTGGGTTTTCCTTATTAATGTTCCAATTCTTTTAATTACGTTAATCTTATCCTATTATTATTTACCAACAGATGAGAAAAATGAAACTGCACAAAAAACAGATCTTATTTCCGGGATTTTAATGGTTGTAGGGCTTTTGAGTTTAACATACGGAACCCATGAATTGGTTCATATTAAAGAACAGCCTTTTCTTGTAATAGGTTCATTAATAGTTGCAGTGTTGCTTTTAGTGATGGTATTCTTCAGACTGAGAACTGTTGCAGAGCCTTTATTTGACCTGAAATTATTCAGACATGGTTCATTGGTGGTTTCCAATGCAGCTTTCTTTACTTTAGGAGCGTTCTTCATCGGGTTTTTGTTCCTGATTTCTTTAATGCTTCAGAAAGATATGGGATATAGTGCGGCTTCAGCAGGATTAATGTTGGTTCCGTTTAGTGTTCTATCGGCTTTAACAGCTAAGTTTGTACTGCCTCATGTTTCCAAACGGTTGAGTTCATCTCAAATGGGCGTATTAGGTTGGGGGTTTATGCTGGCTGGTGGAGTACTGTTGTTAATTTCAGTGTATGCAGGGCATCCGTTAGTGATGGTTCTATTAGGAGCTGCGTGTATTTCAGGAATAGGAATGACGTTCTGTTTTACAGCTCTTTCTGTGATGGGAATTCAGGATGTTGAGCCTTCTAACTACGGATTGGCATCAAGTTTGAGTTCTACAAGTTACTTCCTGGGGGCTGGGATCGGGCTGTCGTTCATGACTTTAATGAGTCAGGTTTTTCCTTCAGAATTTGCAGTTGGAAGCCTGAATTTGATTGTACTGGTTAGTTATGCTCTTTTAGCCCTTGGAATGTTATTCTATTTTATATTGAAAAGCTTAAAAGTGAAGCAGACAGAAGTAGCTGTTTCATGATAAGCGGCCTTAAAATTACACAAACTATATGAGTAAGGAATCGGTGTTTAGGCATTGGTTCCTTTTTTCTTTTTAAGAATAAGTTGCAATGGTTCTTTTCAAGATTCCACTCTTCTTTATTACTTTTGCATCATGAAAATACAAATCATTAGCGATCTTCATCAGGAATTTGGACGAACTGAATTATGTTTTGACAATGCAGATGTTATTGTTTTGGCTGGTGATGTTAATTTGGGAACTAAAGGAATTGAATGGATTAAAAAAACAATTCCTGGTAAGCCGGTGATTTATATTCTGGGAAACCATGAATATTATAAAGGCTCATATCCGAAGACTCTTCATAAAATAAAAGATGAGGCAGAAGGTTCCAATGTTTTTGTACTCGAAAATTCTTTTGTGGATATTGAAGGTGTCCGTTTTCATGGAGCTACCTTATGGACCGATTTTTCAATCTTTGGAAACCCTGTGAAATATGGAATGATCTGTCAGCCGAAGATGAATGATTATAAAAAAATCAGACGCGATCCATCTTATTCAAAAATGAGAACCATAGACACTTTCAAAATTCATCAGCTTTCAAAAGTATGGCTGCGGGAGAGTCTTGAAGTTTCAAAAGAGCTTAAAAATATTGTTGTTACTCACCATGCTCCCAGTATTCAGTCTGTACCGGACCATTATAAAGAAGATCCATTAACTTCAGCTTATGCTTCCAGCCTGGAAGATATAATTCTTGAATATCAGCCATTATACTGGATTCATGGTCATATTCATACTCCAAGCAGATATACTATCGGGAACACTGAGGTTATTTGTAATCCTCATGGATATATTGATGAAAAGTATAATGGTTATGAAAAGGAATTGATAGTAGAAATATAAAATCAGAAAAAGTATATTTTATCTTTTTTGAACTGTTGCACAATTGCTCTTTGCTTTTTGGAATTTAGTCTTTTTCACTACCTTCGTGTCTCATAACCCATTTTCCATGGCTAAAAATTCCCGTAAAGAAATTTCTAATGAATCCGATTTTGTTTCACAGCTTGCTTTTGATGAAGTCTTGGAACAGGTGGGATTTGATCTCAGGATTAAGGAGTTTGTGGTGATGGATATAGATAAGGCAAATTATATCATAAAGCCGGATATCCCTTACCGCTCAGACTATTTCTGTATTTTTCTTGTGCAGGATGGAAGTGTTGGGTTCAGATTAGATGATAAAAGCTATGAAGTGTTTAAGGGAGATTCCATTTTCTGTCCTATGTTGGAGACCTTTTGGGTAGAAAATATCGCGGAAGATTATAAAGCAACGTATATTTTCTTTTCGGTTGATTTTATTTCTCAGGCTGGTTTCAATTATAAATCCAATAATGTACTGAAAAGCCTTTCATCGGATCCTACTCATATTATCAGGAATGAACCGGATTTGTTTAGAAAATTGAATTTTCATCTTGATGAATTAAAGCAGCTGAATAGCAAAGAAAAAGATAATTATTATTTTAATGAAATGATCTGGCATCACTTCTCGCTGGTTATTTATGAGATTGATAATTATTTCAAAAAAATCGAAAAACCACATTCGGTGACTCCTCGTGAAGATGAACTTACTACCAGTTTTTTTAAACTTGTTCAGGAGCATTTCAAAGAGGAACATAATGTTCAGTTCTATGCAGACAAGTTGTTTATCAGTCGGAAGTATCTTACCAAAGTTATCAATAAAACCATGTTCAAAACACCACGGGATATTATTCATCAGGTATTGGCGGTAGAAGCAAGGTTATTGCTCAAGAACCCAAATCTTAACGTGAATGAAGTGGCTGCAAAGCTTAGGTTCTCAGATCAGGCGTCTTTCAGTAAATTTTTCAAAAAGCACACTGGGAGAGCTCCATTAGAATACAGGAAAGATGATTTGTATTGATAATCAATTAGTTGTGTTTTAGGTGTCTTTTTGATAAAATAAGGCCAATTTTTGATTTAAATTTTAGAAATATATTATTTAATTTGTCTATGAATGATATATCTCATGTTTTTTTAAATAAGGAGTCTTTTTGACAAAACAAGGGGTTTTTTGAATAAATCTATTGAATTTTTTTCGTTCGAATTTTGTGGCGAAAATTTAAATGACTATAGTTATGCAAAGATTTTTTGTTCAAAAATCGACACTGCTTTTTCTTGCGCTCATCGCTTTGACGGGATGTAAGAAAAGTAACCAAAACCAAGCTTATCAGCAACAGGCACCAGAACTTCCTGTAGAAATAGTAAAACAAGGAGATGCTTCTGTCTCCAGAGAATATGCAGCAGCAGTTGAAGGAGTTTCCAATGTAGAGATCAGACCTCAGGTAACAGGATACCTAAGTAAAATTTTTGTAGATGAAGGAGATTATGTAAGAGCGGGCCAGCCATTGTTCAAAATTGAAGATAAGATATTCGCTGAGCAGATGAAAAGTGCACAGGCAGCACTGATTACGGCACAGGCAAATCTTTCCAGTTCTAAAATTGATCTGGACAGGAAAAAGGAACTTTTCAAAAATAAAATGGTTTCCGAAATCCAGGTGAAAGAAGCAGAAGCAGCTTATAATGCTGCAAGAGGAGCGGTAAGCCAAACAACATCTTCTATTGAATCTGCAAAGATCAATCTTAATTTTTCTACAATTAAAGCTCCGGTAAATGGATTTATCGGAAGATTCAACTATCGTTTGGGAAGTTTGATGACCCCTGGCAATCAGGAGCCCATTACTCTTTTGTCCGATATTCATCAGGTATATACGTATTTCAGTTTGAGTGAAAATGACTTTAATAATTTCCAGAAACAATATGTAGGAAGCAGCATTGAGGAGGTTATTAAAAATACTCCGGCAGTATCTCTATTGCTTTCCGGGGGTGAAAAGTACGCTGAAACAGGAAGGATAGATGCCGTTGAAGGGCAGTTTAACAAAACTACGGGTTCTATTACCTTAAGAGCAAAATTCAATAATCCGAATCATCTTTTGAGAAGCGGAAATACCGGGAAGATCTTATTAGATCAGTTTTACAGCAATGTTGTATTACTTCCGATCGCTTCTACCAGAACGATTCAGGATAAAGTTTTTGTATTCACGATCAAAAATGGAAAAGCAGAAATGCTTCCGGTAGAAGTGAATGGAAAAACGGGTGATCATTTCATCGTTTCCAAAGGCCTGAAAGCTGGAGATCAGTACATCGTTTCCGGTTTCGACAGACTGCAGCCAGGAACGCCTGTCGTGGCACAAAAGAAAAATGCTCAACAGAAAAAATCGTAAGAAGAAATCATGTTAAAGAAAATTATAAAAAGACCCGTACTGGCCACGGTTATATCCGTGTTGCTTGTTATTCTCGGGATCGTCGGTATGGTCAGTCTGCCGATTACAAAATTTCCGGACATTGCACCACCTACTGTAATGGTAACGGCAGCATATCCCGGAGCTAATGCTGAAACGATTGCAAGATCTGTGGCTCCGCCATTGGAAAATGCCATCAATGGAGTGGAAAATATGGATTACATTACTTCTACAGCAAGTAATGACGGGACATTAAGTATTACTGTTATCTTTAAATTAGGAACAGATCCTGATCAGGCAGCCATCAACGTTCAGAATAGGGTAGCACAGGTAACGAACCAGCTTCCTGCTGAGGTGATCCAGGCCGGAATTACCACTGTGAAGAGGCAGAACAGTATGATTGCGATGGTTTCCCTGACGAGTAAAGATGGTTCTATGAATGATCTTTTTCTTGAGAACTATGCGAAAATCAATATTGTTCCGGAACTGAAAAGGGTAAAAGGAGTGGGAGATGCTATGGTATATGGTAACAAAGATTACTCTATGCGTGTTTGGCTTGATCCGAATAGGCTTGCTTCCTATAATCTTACTCCATCCGATGTTTCCCGTGCGATTCAGACCCAAAACCTTGAAGCAGCACCCGGAAGATTAGGGGAAAGAAGTAAGGAAGTAATGGAGTATGTCCTTCGGTATAAAGGGAAATTCACGGAACCTGAACAATATGAGAATATTACGATTAAAGCGTTAAGTGATGGCTCTGTTTTAAAACTGAAAGATGTTGCCAAAGTAGAATTTGGAGCCTACAGTTATACGGTTTCATCTAACTTTAATAAGAAGGCTTCCGTAACGATGGCGATCTTCCAGATGGCTGGATCAAATGCGAATGAAGTGCAGATTGCTCTTCAGGAAAGAATGAAGGAACTGGAGAAATCATTTCCCGCAGGAATGGCTTACGAGATTCCGTATGCTACCAAAGAAGCTTTGGATCAGTCTATAGAACAGGTAATTCATACCTTGATAGAAGCATTTATTCTTGTGTTCATTGTAGTATATATTTTCCTTCAGGATTTTAGATCAACATTAATCCCGGCTATTGCAGTACCGGTTTCGATTGTAGGAACATTCTTCTTTATGAAGATTTTTGGATTCTCAATTAATATCCTGACATTGTTTGCCTTAGTGCTCGCGATTGGTATTGTGGTGGATGATGCAATTGTTGTGGTGGAAGCAGTTCATGCTAAAATGGAGCATAAAAAACTGAATCCAAGGGCAGCAACCATGTCTGCGATGAGTGAGATTACAGGAGCAATTGTTTCTATTACCCTGATTATGTCTGCGGTATTCGTTCCGGTGGCATTTATGAGTGGTTCCACAGGATTATTCTATCAGCAGTTTGCCTTAACGTTAGCCATTGCCATTGTGATTTCTGCGATCAATGCATTAACATTAAGTCCTGCTTTATGTGCTCTGTTCCTGAAACAGCATCACGGTGGTGCTCATGAAAAAATGAACTTTAAAGACCGGTTTTTCGCTGGATTTAATGCAAGTTTTAATAAGTTGACATTCCGTTACGGAAAAGCAGTATTGTTCCTTTTAAAGAAAAAATGGATTGCAGTGGCAATGATTGTTGCTTTTGGAGGATTGTTTGCGTGGATGTCTATGACGACTCCAAAAGGATTTATTCCTGATGAAGACCAAAGTTTTATCATTGTAACTGCTAATTTGGCTCCGGGAGCTTCTAAAGACAGAACCTCCAAGGTGGTTTCTGATACGGAAGATCTTTTGATGAAAAATCCGGCGGTAGATAAGGTGATTTCAGTAGATGGACTCAATTTATTCAGTGGTTCAATGTCTTCTTCAGCAGCTTCTATCTTCGTTAAATTAAAAAACTCAGGAAAAAGAGGAGCGGTCGACAATATCAATGATATTATCGGGCAGACACAGGGAATGCTTTCTAAAGATAAAAGAGCGAATTTCCTTGTGATTAATACACCAACGGTTGATGGTTTCGGGAATACGAGTGGTATGGAGCTTGTGCTTCAGGACCGTACCAATGGAGAACTTCAGAACCTTGGGAATATTTCCTACGGAATGATGGGTGCTTTGATGCAGAGACCGGAAGTGGCAGTAGCATTTACCACTTTTGATGTTACCTATCCTCAGTTTGAAGTGCTTGTAGATGAAGTGAAATCGGCTCAGCTTGGAGTGAATGTTTCTGATGTATTGGGAGTGATGCAGGGATATTATGGAAGTATTCAGGCTTCAGATTTCAACAGATTCGGAAAATATTACAGGGTTTTGGTGCAATCTACTCCGGAAATGAGACAGGATAAAGAATCTCTGAATGGTGTTTTCGTTAAAAATAATCTTGGACAAATGGTTCCTATCAATACTTTGGTGAGCTTAAAACAGACAACAGGAGCTGAGGTGGTAGACCGTTTCAATCTTTTCAATTCATCCAATTTAACAGTAATGGCGGCGCCGGGTTATAGTACGGGTCAGGCAATGGCTGCTGTGGAAGAAGTAAGCAAGCAGGTACTTCCACCGGGATATACCTATGATTATAAAGGGATGAGCCGTGAAGAAGCAGGTTCCAGTTCGCAATCAGTGATGATTTTCGGGTTGTGTATTGTGTTTGTATTCTTCCTTTTATCAGCACAATATGAAAGTTATATTCTTCCATTTGCTGTACTGATTGCTATTCCGGTAGGGTTGTCTGGAGTTTTTGTGGGAATTACTTTCGCAGAATTGTCTAATAATATTTATGTTCAGATTGCTCTGGTCATGTTGATCGGGCTTCTGGCAAAGAATGGTATTCTGATTGTGGAATTTGCCATTCAGAGACGAAGAGCAGGAAAAAGCCTTATTGCTTCAGCAGTAGAAGGAGCAAAAGCGCGTTTACGTCCGATTCTGATGACCTCTCTGGCATTCATTACCGGATTGCTTCCATTGATTTTTGTAGTAGGTCCGTCTGCAATGGGTAACCATTCCATTGGATATGCTGCTATTTCAGGGATGCTTTTTGGAACAATCTTAGGAATTTTTTTAGTTCCGGTACTTTTCGTGATGTTCCAGGCTTTGCATGAAAAAATCAACGGAAAGGTGGTAACAGATGCGGATTGGGAATATTAATTCAAATGATTTTAACAATGAAAATTAAAAATATAGCATATATCGCATTCATTTCAGGAACAGCAGTTTCTTGTGGGGTTCAAAAGTATGAACAGCCTGAAGTGAAGATGCCTGAAGCTTTCAGAGCTGACAGTATCGTGGTTGAGCAGAATGAAAACATCGCAAAAATCGGTTACAAAGATTTTTTCAAAGATCCGGTGTTAGTAGGATTGATTGATAAAGCGATGATTCAGAATAATGATCTTCAGGTAGCTTTAAAGCAGATAGAATTTGCTTCATTAGCATATACGCAAAGCAAATGGGGGAATGTTCCTACCATCAATGCTACTGCAAACGGCAGTGTCAGCCGTGCTTCAGACAATAGTATGAACGGAATGATGGGCAGACAGTTTACAGGGAAGAGGTATACGGAAGACTATACGACAGCACTCAATTTTTCGTGGGAAGCTGATATCTGGGGAAAGATCAAAGGAAGAAAGGAGCAGGCGTTGGCTGATTATCTTAAAACCCAGGAAGCAGCAAAAGCGGTAAAAACACAAGTGGTGGCTGCTGTAGTTCAGGGGTATTACAATCTTCTGATGCTGGATACTCAGTTGGAAATCACAAAATCTAATCTTACCTATGCTGATAATACCCTGAAGTTTTTAGTGAAACAGCAGGAGCTAGGATTGATTACGGCTTTAGCAGTTCAACAGCAGGAAATTGTAAAGGATCAGATCCTGAAAACAATTCCGGCTATTGAAAGTTCTGTAGCTACACAAGAAAATGCTTTAAGCTTGTTAACCGGCTCTATGCCTGGGAAAATTGAAAGAAGCTCAAGTCTGAATACTGTTCAGTCTCCGGATCATATTTCGGCAGGAATTCCGTCAGAATTATTGAGCTACAGACCTGATGTAAAAACAGCAGAGCTGGAAGTAAGAAAGAGTGCTGCAGCTATTCATGTGGCCAAAATGAGTATGTATCCGTCATTGAATATTACAGCTCAGGGTGGAGTAAATGCTTTCCAGATCAGCAAATGGTTCAGTATTCCGGGATCTCTTTTCGGAATGGCTGCAGGAGCTATTGCTCAGCCTATTTTGAATGGTAAACAGCTGAAAACCCAGTACGAACAGTCTAAAGTATTGGCAGATCAGGCTGAAATAAGCTTTAAGCAGTCTGTTTTAAAGGCAGTAGGAGAGGTTTCCGATGCATTGGTGCAGATTCAGAAGCTGGAAGAACAGCAGAAGATTGCTGAAGGATTAGTGGTGAAATCTAATGAAGCTGTTAAAAAAGCTGATGTATTATTTAAATACAATTCGGCAACGTATGTAGAGGTGATTATGACCCAAACCAATAAGCTTAATGCTGAATTGGAACTGGCTTCTCTGAAAGCTCAACGATTGAATGCAATCACAGCGCTGTACCGCTCTGTAGGAGGTGGATGGCAATAAAGTAAAATGAAACCTGCTTCGTCTTTAATGATGCAGCAGGTTTTTAATCTAAAATCATTATGAAGGATACAAATATACAGGAGGGAATCATTTTAATTCCGGATTTCAGCGGATTTACCGAATTTGTGTTCAATACTAAACTTTATACAGGAGAATATATTGTAAGACAACTACTATCTACGCTGATTGATATGAATGATCAGTATTTTGAAATTTCTGAAATTGAAGGCGATGCCATTTTATTTTATCGGTATGATGAAAATCCGTCTTATCAGAATATTTCAAAGATGCTTTGGAAAATGCGTAATGCATTCAACAGAAAAATAAAGGAATTGAGTAAGAGCTTAAGCACTACGATAGATTTGTCTTTGAAATTTATCGTTCATTATGGTGCCTTTTCGCAATATAATATCGGAAGCTTCAGAAAACTGTATGGCAAACCAATTGTAGAAGCCCATCAGTTGTTGAAAAATGGCTGGGCAGAAAAACCTTCCTATGCTTTATTCAGTAATTCTTTTTTAGAAAATACCAATAATCAGGAAGCTGGTTTTAATGAAGATCAGCATCATCTGCCGGAAGTGGGCATGATCCATTATTTTGAAACAATAAACTAGCATATTTTTTATTTTTTAATCCTTGTAAATTTGCTATTGCTAGCGGCCCGGGTGAGATCCGGGCTTTTTTTATGGGGAAAATGAATATATATATGTTAAAGTTTGGTTAATGGAAATTATCGCCATTGTAATTTTTTTGACTATATATTATTAATAAGGGTTTTTAATTGTTTGTTTTGTCTTAATAACTGTTATTTTTTTGAATTATTTTTAAAATTGAGTTTTGTAAACTGTTAAAAACTAGAGGTTTATTTCGTTCTCTAATTTTTTTGATGTAACAAATGTTAGAGTATAGTGGTCTTATAGATAAAACTAAGATTTCACATGAAAAGAATATTACTTTCTATAGCAGCATTAACAGGTTCTCTGGCGTTGGCTCAGACACAGGCCCCAGATCCGGCTGCTAAGGATACTGCAAAGGGAAATGCAAAAGAGATAGAGGCAGTTACCATTGTGGCAAGAAAACCAACCGTAGAGTCTAAAGTAGACCGAACTGTTTTTAATGTGGCCAACAGCGCTATTGTAGCAGGAAATACAACTTGGGATGTTCTGAGAATGACCCCTCTGGTAAGTATTGATAATAGTGATGCTATAAAAGCAGAAGGACAGTCGGTAACTGTGTATATCAATGATAGAAAATCAGTTTTTACAGGAAAAGAATTAAAAGAATATCTTAAAACGATTCCGGCAGATAATCTATTGAAGATTGAAGTGATTACAAGCCCGTCTTCAAGATATGAAGCTTCCGGTTCTGTTATCAATATTGTGTTGAAGAAACGTGATGATGAAGGATTAAAAGGGAGTATCTCATTAAGTAACAGACATAGTACAAAGAATTCTCAATATTCCAATTTCAACCTCAATTATCATAAGAAGAAATTTACGCAAACCCTGATTGGAAGTTATTCTAATAATAATTATGTACAAAAAGGGTCCAGTAATATTGTGTTTTATGCGGACAACAAGCTGAATAGAGATTTAAACTATCAAACCATATCCAGAAGTGAAACGCCATCCCTTTCCTCTACTTCCGAATTTGAGCTTAATGATAAAAATAATATAGGGCTTGTTCTTGAATATTATCAAAGCAGAGGTTTATCCTCATCAGATACAGAGGGGAGAGAATATGATAATCTGAAAAAGGATTTTATTGATTATCATCAGGCTCAAAATGCGAATACTTTTTACCGTAATCTGGGCACGAATGCTTTTTATAAATATTATGATAAAGAAAAAAACAGAATTCTGGACATTAATCTAGGAACCAATTATTCCGGAAATAATAATAATGAATTCATCAATAAAACAATATTGAACGATCCGAATATTAAAGAAATAGGATCAATAAATAATGGACAGATGCGTAATTATTATCTGAAAGTAGATTATACCCAGCCATTAGGTAAATCCTGGGGAACGATTGAAATAGGGGCAAAAACGGAATTCAACAATCATGTAATTCCTAATAATCTTTATGGATACAGTTTGGGAACTTCTGAATATGCAGGGCTCTCGACAAGGGATAAATTCCATTATGAGGATAATATTACTTCTGCATATGCCAACTATAGCAAAACATTTTTCAAGAAATTGGAAACCAGGATAGGGCTTCGATATGAATATATTGATTTTAAAGTAAGACAAGATGTAGCAGGAACCGAAAGAAAAGACGGCTATGGTACTTTTCTTCCTAATTTATTGCTGAAATATAATTTTTCAGATAAATATGATCTGAGTCTTACCTACGACCGTAAAATATGGAGACCCTGGTATTCGGAATTTAATCCTTTTTTAACTCCATCTATTGACGGAACCTATTCCAGAGGAAATATGGATCTGAATCCTAATCCTAACGACAGGCTTTATCTGAAGTTTGGAATCCTGAAAAAGTATTTTATTTCTGCAAGATATATGCATACCAATCAGGATTACTGGACTACTTATTCCAGTGAAGGAGGAAGAAATGTATCTTTCCCTGGAAATTTCAATGGGAAAGTTGAGAAATATTATATTTTTGCCAATACCAATCAGAATTTTCTTAAAAATAAGCTGAATCTGAATGTTGGATTCGGTTGGTATTATATTGATAATCATGATTTCAACTTGAAGAATGATATCGGAGGGAGAGCATATATCAATTATTGGGGTGGTTCTGCCAATCTTTCTTATACCAACCTTTTCAATAAAAATATTAACCTGAGTGCCTGGATGGAAATCTCCAATCAGAATAATGGAAATACTCAAGCCAATAATACCAACGTATTCCATAATATTTCCATTACAAAAATATTTCCTAAAACCCAGATGGAAGCCAGTATACAGCTGATGAATATCTTTAAAAGACCTTATTCTGATGACATCACTTACAATCAGGGCGGAACAGTGAGAAGATATGAATTATGGGATTGGTATGGAGTGAATATTACTTTTGTAAAGCGTTTCGGAAACCAGAAGGTGAAAGAAAATACCAAAACAGATGTTGAGAAAAATGCAGGAAGTGCAAAATAAAAAAAGTTAGTTCAATATAAAAGCAGGTTTCAGTTTTGGAATCTGTTTTTTATTGATGACAGGATATGATTTTTCTTGGCTATATCATTACATATACTTAAGTTTGTGAAAAATAACCATGAAAAAAACAACATTAAGCTTTATTGTTGCAGCTGGATTAATTTTAGGGACAGCTGCTCTATTCGGTCAGAAACCATCTGACGTAATGACTGAAAATTCCATTCATTTAGCTGAAAATAATACAGGTAGCGGTATTGAAGGTACCTGGAAAATCCATAAAATAGATGGTCAGAAAGTTGAAAATGATTTAACAAAGACATTTGCTCCTGGTGGTGTAATGATTAGCAAACAAGGGCGTGCTAGCAAAAAAACAAAATGGAAAATGGAAAACGGAAAACTTTGTGTAAATGAAGTGGGAGACGATTTTTCTTGTTGCGAATATAAAGTCACAAAAACTACTTTGACTTATACTATTATGGGGAGTGAGCTAAGTTTTATTCGCAAATAGTTTCAAGAAAATACATTAAAATTTGATATAAAAAATGCCCGAGTTTAGTCGGGCATTCGTTTTAGAAATATATAAGTAAGGTTACTTCAGTGTAAACTTCACCTTCGTTTTAATAGCATCTGAAGAGTTTCCGATTTGAGCTTCAAAATCTCCAGGTTCAGCTACCCAGTCGTGCTTCTGAGCATCAAAGAAACTTAAAGCAGATTTGTCAATAGTGAAAGTCACATCTTTTTGCTCTCCAGGATTTAAATACACCTTTTCAAATCCTTTCAATTCTTTGGCAGGACGTGGAACAGATGATTTTGAATCACTGATGTAAAGCTGGGCAACTTCTGCTCCGGCTTTCTTTCCTGTATTTTTAACCGTTACCGTAAAAGTAATGGTATCGTTTAGTGATAGGGTGTTTTTATCTGCTGTAGCTTTTCCAAACTCAAAAGTGGTATAACTTAATCCATGTCCGAAGCTGAAAAGAGGTTTGATGTTTTTGGTATCATGCCAACGGTATCCTACCAATATGCCTTCGTTGTAAGTGATATTGATCGGGTTTTTCTGATCTTTTCCTTTTCCTGCAGCCAATTCATCTTTCTGACCGGGATATTCTCCAAGCTGATGTGCTGAATTATCTTCAAGCTTTACAGGGAAGGTAAACGGAAGCTTTCCTGATGGGTTGGCATCACCAGCTAAAATAGAAGCGATGGAATTTCCAGCTTCAGAACCTAAATACCACGACTGTAAAACGGTTGGAACTTCTTTAATCCAAGGCATGGCAACAGCATTTCCCGAAACTAAAACTACAGCCAGGTTTTTATTTGCTTTGGCTAAAGCTGTAATTACATTATCCTGATTATATGGCAATCCATAGCTTTTTCTGTCGTTTCCTTCACTGTCCTGAAAGTCTGCTTTATTCAGTCCGCCAACAAAAATTACATAGTCAGATTTTTTGGCTAATGCTACAGCTTCATTTAGAAGTTCAGCATCAGAACGGGTATCTTTTAAATCCTGTCCGGATTTTACCCCATTGTATTCGCCACCAATATCTCCTACATATCCTCTGGCATACTGGACATCGGACTGTTTTCCAAATCTTGATTTTATCCCATCTAAAGGAAGGGTTTCATATTTTACCTTTAATGAAGATGAACCACCACCAACGGTCATGATTTTAATGGCATTTTCACCAATAACTGCAATTTTCTTGGCCTTATTGATGTCAATAGGAAGTACATTCCCCTGATTTTTTAACAGAACAATTCCTTCTTCTCCAATTTCCTTGGCTATAGCTTTATGCTCTTCAGAAGCGATATTCCCGAAAGGTTTATTTCGGTTCATTGTAGTTTTGTAGGCAAGACGAAGCAGTCTGGTTACCTTGTCATCCAATTCTTTTGTTCCTACTTTTCCTGCTTTAATCAGATCCAGATAAGGTTTTGCCAGATAATAATTATCATAGGCATTTTTGGTTCCGGCAGAAAGACCATTCGTCCATGAACCAAATTCAAGATCTAATCCGTTATGGATGGCCTGTTCGGTATTGTTAACAGCACCCCAGTCAGAAACTACTACCCCTTTATAATTCCATTCTTTCTTTAGAATATCATTTAAAAGATATTGATTCTGGCTGGCATATTGACCTTTATACAAGTCGTAAGCACCCATAATCGTCCAGGAGTCTCCTTCGGTCACTGCTGCTTTGAAAGGCGGAAGGTAGATTTCATATAATGTTCTGTCATCCACATTTACATTACTGGTATGGCGGAACATTTCCTGGTTATTCAGTGCAAAATGTTTTACAGAAGTTGCCACACCATTAGATTGTACCCCTTTGATGTAAGGGACCACCATTTTTGAGGTCAGATAAGGATCTTCACCCATGTATTCAAAATTTCTTCCATTCAGAGGAGTTCTGTAAATATTGACACCAGGTCCCAGCAGAATATCTTTTTTTCTGTAACGGGCTTCTTCTCCCAATGCTTTACCATAGTTCCAGGACATTTTCTTATTCCAGGTAGCAGATAAAGCGGTTAGGGCAGGGTAGGCGATAATGGAGTCGTTGGTCCATCCGGCCTGATCCCATTCGTCCCACATTACTTCAGGACGTACCCCATGAGGTCCGTCAGTCGTCCAGAATTCAGGAATTCCTAATCTTGGAACACCTGGAGAACTGAATTTTGACTGTGCGTGAAGCATGGCTACTTTCTCTTCCAGCGTCATTCTGGAAAGAGCATCCTGAATACGCTGTTCTACAGGTTTCGATTCATCTAAATAAACGGGAGTAGTGTTCTGGGCCATATAAGAAACAGAAATAAAGGTGAATAAACTTACAATGGCGGTTTTCTTTAACATATTGCCTTATTATTGGATTGAAGCAAAAATAAACAAAATTTTTATATTATCTCAAATTGAGAAAATAAATTTTAAGGCATAAAAAAACTGCCTACAAAATTGCTGACAGAATTTTTTTAGAAGGGAAAGATATTATAGGCGGATAGGCTGGGTATGTGAGATTTGAGGTCAATAGTCAATATTGCTTCGTAAGTGAATCGTCAATGACTAGTGAAAGGATAACAACCTTAAACTATAAACCCTGAACTTCGCATCCTGAACCGCATTACCATCCTTTTACGGCTCCTCCTTTAAAAACTTCAAGGGCTTTCTTTTCCACTTCGTCCGATTGATAAGCTTTAACAAAGTTTTTTACCTTCTGACTATTCTTATTATCCTGTCTTGTCACGACAAGGTTAACATAAGGAGAATCTTTATCTTCTTTAAATATCCCTTGCTTTTCCGAATCCAATCCGGCCTGTGCTGCAAAGTTATTATTGATAATTCCTACTACAACATCTCTGTCATCCAAAACCCTTGGGATTTGTGCCCCTTCAATTTCCATAATTTTCAACTGTTTCGGATTTTCTGTGATGTCGGTAACCTTTGGAAGTAATCCAACTCCTGCTCTTAGTTTCAGCAAACCATTTTTTTGCAATAGAAGTAAAGAACGCCCACCATTGGTAGGATCATTGGGAATAACAATAGTGCTCTCATTCTGCAACTGACTAAGATTTTGGATTTTCTTTGAATAAGCTATGATAGGATAGACAAATGTATTTCCTACAATAGCAAGATTATATCCTCTTTGTTTTGACTGTTCAGCTAAATAAGGAGCATGCTGAAAAGCATTGGCATCAATATCTCCGTTCATCAGAGCTTCATTGGGAACAACATAATCATTGAAAGGAATAAGTTCTACTTCAAGATTATACTTTTCCTTTGCTACCTTTTTAGCGACTTCAGCCACTTCCTGTTCCGGTCCGTAGGTAATTCCAACTCTGATAAAATTCGGATCATCTTTTCTTCCCGAACAGGCACTGAAAAGTAATATTCCAGCAGTGATTAAACCTAAAATCTTTATTTTTTTCATTCTATTCTTTTTAAATTGTAAAGAAGTTCCAACAGTAAAATCACAAAATCAAAATTATCTCTCTTGCTCTAAAACTCTAAAACCCTCAAACTTATCTATGGTCAAATTTCTTAGATAATCTATCTCCCATAAACTGGATGATAAATACCAAAAGCACAAGTAATACCAATACCGTATTCATAATGACAATATCATAACCGATATATCCATATTGGTAACCAACCTGACCAAGACCACCTGCTCCTACAGCTCCACCCATTGCAGAATAACCCACCAGTGTAATTAAAGTGATCGCAGCATTATTGATTAATGAAGGAAGCGCTTCCGGAAGTAAAACCTTTCTGATAATCTGCAAAGGAGAAGCTCCCAATGCTCTCGCAGTTTCTATTAATCCATGAGGAACTTCAATAAGGCTGTTTTCTACCAATCTTGCAATAAACGGTGCTGCTCCAACGCTTAACGGAACCAGAGCTGCATTCACTCCAATAGATGTTCCAGCCAAAATCCTTGTAAAAGGAATCATCCAAACAATTAAAATAATGAATGGAATGGCACGGAAAATATTTACAATAATGGATAACGTTCTATAATATACTGCATTTTCCAACAGTTGTCCTTTTCTTGTTAAAAATAACAGAATACCAACCGGAAGTCCCAGAACAAAACCAAAAAATCCTGACACGAATGTCATATAAACCGTTTCCCAGGTTCCTTTTGCCAAAAGGGCAAGTACTGCATCACTAAGCATATCCTTTTACTGTATTTTGAATTTTATTCTGATTAAAATAATAGATGGCTTTTTGGTTTTCCTCAGCCTCTCCTTGAAGTTGCAAAAGTAGTTTACCAAAATTAGAATTCCCAAAATATTCTACATCCGCTTTCAAAAGTTTATAAGGAATTTTATGCTCATTATATAGCGCTGAAAGAATCTGTTCAACACTTATGTTTTCGTTAAGTTCTATTTCGACCAGCGGAAATAAACCATCCTGTGGTTCTTTCTGTAGTCTGTTATTGAGTTCCTGTGGCAGGGTCATGACATCTGAATTTATAAATTGTTGGATCACCGGATTTTCCCGGTTTGAAATGATCTCACTTAAAGTTCCTTTAGCTAATAGTTTTCCTTTGTCTATCACAGCAACATGGTTACAAACCGATTTAATCACTTCCATTTCGTGGGTAATCAGAAGGATGGTAATCCCTAATCTCAGGTTGATATCCTTTAGCAGCTGTAAAATAGATTGAGTGGTTACCGGATCCAGCGCACTGGTTGCTTCATCACAAAGGAGGAGGTGAGGATCATTGGCCAGTGCTCTTGCAATAGCTACCCTCTGCTTTTGTCCTCCCGAAAGACTTCTTGGATAATCATTGGCTTTATCCTCAAGGCCTACGATTTTCAGTAATTCGTTGACCTTTTTATGGATTTGATCTTTGCTGCTGTGATTCAGTTCCAGCGGAAGTGCTATATTATCAAAAACGGTTCTTGAAGAAAGAAGGTTAAAATGCTGGAAGATCATTCCTATTTTCTTACGCTCTTCAGCAAGCTGCTTTGAGCTTAATTGAGTAAAATTCTTTCCATTAATAATTACCTGCCCTTCATCTGGCCTTTCCAGGAGATTAACCGTACGGATCAGTGTACTTTTTCCTGCACCGGAGAATCCTATGATTCCTACGATATCTCCTTTATCTATATTGAGGCTCACCTGATCCAATGCCTTAAAGGCCTGTTTCTTCTGGTAAAATGTTTTTGATATGTTTTTGATTTCTATCATTCTGATGTTGTATACTGTTTAAATTGGCTGATAGCGTCTACCTGCCCTGTTAAAAAATCTTTTAAATCTTCTGATTTTCACCTTAGATCGTTTTGAAAGCTTGAAATATTTGGTAACATTGGTCAGCAATACTCCCAGCAATATGATTGCCAAACCATATAACTGGCCTCCATTGATACTTTGATTGGCTACAACCCATCCCGCAATAACCGTAATAATAGGGTTAATATAGGTATGGGTACTTACCAACGCAGCAGGCTTCACAGACAGCAGCCAAATGTACGACAAATAAGCGACTATAGATCCAAAGAAGATCAAAAACAGAACACCTGCCCATGCGGATACAGGGACGTTTGAGACCGAAAAATCATTCCATTCCCCTCTGAATAAAGCAATAAGAAAAGCGGTTATTCCGGCTACAATAAGTTGTTGGGCAATATTCATAAATGTAGATTGTGAAGCCGGATTTTTCTTGGAATATAAAGATCCTAAAACCCATGCAATAGAGCTTAATCCTAATACGACAAAAGCAGTAATACGAAGTTGGGGATCAGCAGCGGCATGTGCAGCCGTTGAATTTACACTTCCTTTTAAGAAAAAGATTAATCCTACAAAACCAATGGCTAATCCTATTGGAATAAACTTATCCGAGAAATAATATTTCCAGTTTTTTCTGTCGATGGCAATGAACCAGAAGGGTCCTGTTGCTATAGAAATTGCAGCTTCAGAAGCTGTTACATATTGTTCCCCCCAGGCTACAAGACCTGTTCCTCCGGTAAGGATAAGAACTCCGGTGATCGCGTTTTTCTTCCAGTTGATCAGTGAGTTTGCTTTTTCTCCTTTAGACAGGAGATATCCGATCATCAGAATCCCTGCTACCAGAAATCTCAATCCCGAAAGAATGAACGGCGGAAAACCTTTCAAGCCAAATGAAATAGCTAAAAACGTAATCCCCCATATTACATAGATGTTTGTAAATGCCAATGGAACCAGCCATTTGTTTTTAGAATTGCTCATTTTTATTTTTTTAATGTTTTGGTTTTTTAAATAAAAAAGGCCCTACAACTCGGTAGGGCCTTTGAAAGTATGTCATATTAAAAGTAAGGTCACCCACAGTATTCTTGATGCACATGCATACACATATCCTTCATCATGTTTTTAATGATGTATTTATTGGTTGCGGTATTTCTTGTTTTTGTGCTCATTTTATTTTATTTCCTGAATACGTTTGCAAATATATAATATAAATTTTATTAGTCCACTAAAAAAGTAGGGTTTTTGAATATTAAATTATTGTTAATGTTTTATATCGCTTGTTTTCAGTGTTTTAAAATTGATGTTTTTTTGATTTTAATATTGTTAAAACTTTAATTTTTATTTTTTAATTCATTTTTAATTGAATTTGTTGGTTTTTTATGTTGTAAAAAAGATAAAATAAATTGAGTTTTTTGTGAATTGTGTAAATGTGAAAAATGGAGGTTGATAATATAAATTATGAAACTGATAAAAGCAAAAAGTAGGGAAGAGCTATAAAAGAAAGGGAATGGAAACAGGGGCAAATATTGTACAAGGAAGAAGTGGGCTTTAATACAACTGACCGGCTGAAAAATTGAAACACTTTGATGTTCAGAGGTTCCGGGGTTTAATTTTTTTAATTAGTGAAAGTCAAAAAAAATCCCGATTTTTGCCTCCTTCAATAAACCTGAGTTCATGAAATTATGTATTGCCGAAAAACCAAGTGTTGCCAGAGATATCGCCAAAGTATTAGGTGCTACCGCATCTAAACAAGGCTATATGGAAGGGAACGGCTATTGCGTAACATGGACGTTCGGGCATCTTTGTACCCTGAAGGAACCTCACGATTACGGTCCACAATTCAAATCCTGGAATTTATTTTCACTACCGATTATTCCAAGCAGTTTTGGAATAAAGCTGATCCCGAATAAAGGCGTTGAAAATCAGTTTAAAGTGATTGAAAGATTGGTGGAAGAATGTGATGAGGTCATTAACTGTGGGGATGCCGGGCAAGAAGGAGAATTGATCCAGCGTTGGGTATTGCAGAAAGCAAAATGCAACAAGCCTGTTCAGCGTTTATGGATTTCCTCATTGACGGAAGATGCCATCAAAGAAGGATTTTCAAGCCTTAAGCCGGCAGAAGATTATAAAAACCTTTATCTGGCAGGAAATGCAAGAGCAATAGGAGACTGGTTATTGGGAATCAATGCAACAAGACTTTTTACCAAGAAGTTTGGCGGAAATAAAGCCGTTCTTTCCATTGGAAGGGTACAGACTCCTACATTAGCGATGCTGGTTCAGCGTCAAAAAGAAATTGATGCCTTTACCACAGAAGAATATTGGGAACTGAAAACCAAATACCGTGATGTGGTTTTCAATGCTGCAATTGATCGTTTAAAGACATTAGAACGCGCAGAAAAAGGACTGGAATATCTTAAAGTAAATCCGTTTGAAATTGTTTCTTTCGAAATAAAAGAAGGAAAAGAAAAGAATCCAAGGCTTTTTGACTTAACAGGATTACAGGTTGAAGCCAATAAAAAATACGGGTATTCTGCAGAAAATACACTGAACTATGTTCAGAGCCTTTACGAAAAGAAGCATGTAACCTATCCGCGTGTTGATACCACGTATTTATCAGATAGTTTATATCCGAAAATAGAAGGGATTCTCAGAAAAATGTATCCGTATCAGGAATTGATTGCTCCATTACTGGAAGCCCCGATTCCAAAATCAAAAGCAGTATTTGATGATACCAAAGTAACCGATCACCATGCGATCATTCCTACGGAAGTTCCCCCTTCTCAAAATCTGAGCAGGGAAGAAAAACTGATCTATGATCTGATCGCGAAACGCTTCATTGCTGTTTTCTATCCTGAATGTAAAATTTCCAATACATTGGTTGAAGGTAAAGTAGGAACTATTCCTTTCAAAACGAGCGGAAGACAGATTCTGGAACTGGGATGGAGAGCCGTTTATGCAAAAGAACCGAAAGAAGAGTCTACTGATAAAGAAAAAGAGAAAGAGGAAGAACAAACCATTCCTGAGTTTGTAGCAGGGGAAACCGGACCTCACGATCCAATGATTCACCAGGGGAAAACAACTCCTCCAAAGCCTTATACGGAAGCAACATTGCTGAGAGCAATGGAAACAGCCGGAAAGCAGGTTGAAGATGAAGAACTGCGTGAAATGCTGAAGAATAACGGGATTGGAAGACCATCTACCCGTGCGAATATCATCGAAACGCTGTTCAAAAGAAAATACATTGAAAAAAAGCGAAAAAATCTGATTGCCACTCAAACAGGAATTCAGCTGATTGATACCATTGAAGATGAGCTTCTAAAGAGCCCGGAACTGACAGGTGAATGGGAATCTAAACTTCGTAGAATTGAAAAAGGGGAGTATGAAGCCAACCTTTTCAAAGAAGAACTCATCCAGATGGTAACAGAACTTACTGATAAAGTAGTTTACGGAAAAGGAAAGGTCATTACCCTTCAGGATGAAGAAAAAGAAGAGGTGAAGGAAAAGAAAAAAAGAGAGCCTGTACAGAAAAAAGAACTCCAGTCCTGGGAAGAAACCAAGTGCCCGAAATGTAAGGAACATAATCTCATCAAAGGGAAAACAGCTGTAGGGTGTTCTGATTTCAAAAATTGTGGGTTTAAAATCACTTTTGAAATCTTCGGAAAAAAATTATCTGATAAACAGCTGTTAGATCTTGTTTTAAAAGGGAAAACTTCTAAACTGAAAGGTTTTAGCGCTCATCCGGAAGGACTTACAGAAGGGGTTCTTTCTTTACCTGATGATTTCCAGGTACAGCTTGGCTAATCATTACACTAATAAGGTCATATAACTTTACCCCAACAACTTTCTCCAATATTTCAATTGGAGAAGTAATAATTTACTCTTTTTCGGATAGGTGAATTCAAAGAAAATCTAAATTTTTGAAGAGGAGTAGTTCATGATCCTCCTAATCCATTTACTATTTCCAAAAAAACAAAATCTCCGGGAGAGCCGGAGATAAAAACACAAATGATGAAAAAAAATTATTTCGAGCCGCAAAATTAGATATATTACTACACATATTATGATAGAAAAGCGTAAAAAAATGATAATAAATTCCCCAACAGGTTTTCGTTAACAAGGGATGATCAGGTTTAACACTTGTTCGGGTATGAAATCTGACAAAATTAATAACCTTTAAATTCCAGAAAATTTCACGTGGCATATTTTCACTGCAGATTTTTACAATTAGATTTCAAACAATTAGATCAGATTCTGAATAGAATAAGCTTCTTCTGGATGTGTTCATACTGCATTGAATTTACTGTACTTTTCGGTTGTATAGCTAAACACCAAAATGAATAACTAATCAGATGAGGTTCCTTTGATAAAAACTATTTTTCTATGGACTTCCTAAATTGGGTTGGAGTTACCCCTGTTTTTGACTTAAAAAATTTAGTAAAATTGGTGAGCTCTTTGAATCCCAAATTGTAAGAAATCTCACTGATATTTAACTGATTGTACATCAGATTTCTTTTAATTTCTAATATCATCCTGTTAATTAACCACTGTTTTGGGGTTTCCTTTTCCGCTTTAAGAAAAGCTTTCTGAAGTGTTCGGAGAGTTATATTCAATTCTTCACAATAGTTGTCAAGACTTAAATGTCGATCTAGATTTTTATTTACCAGTGATTTAAATCTAGCAACCAGCAGTTTGTCTCCACAAAAGTCAAGGTTAATTCCCTTTATCTAAGTCGTAGTTCTACTACAATTTTAAAAATTATGTCAAAAAAATATACTTTGGCATTGTTTTTATCTATATATGGTGATATAATTAAAAACACACATAATCGAATGAAAAAAAACATCTCAAACTCAGAGAAGATTTCTGAGAACCATATTTCGGGCATCAATCGGGTCATTAAGCTCGATATTGTAGCTGGTGGAAAATCTATTCATCATTTTAAACATTTCCGTTTACAACAAAGCGCAAAAACCCATCATAGTTTTGAACTTATTCTGGCTCATGATTCTTTGAATGAAATTCAAAACTACAATCTTGAACAGGCAAGGCAATTCATGGGAAAGCGATTGACTGTTACATTCAAATACAAAGATCCAGAGCATGAAAATCCTGAAAGGACATTTGTGGGAATTATTACAAATGTATCATTCAGTAAGGAAAAGATGAGCTTGGGAAATATTGTACTTAAAGGTTACAGCCCCACAATTCTGATGGATTCTGCTCCACACGCACAAAGTTTTGGAGGAGGTCAATCTGTAAATACTTCCATTATTGCAGACAGGGTTATCAAGGAAGCGTTGGGTACAAATGAGTTTGATTTCAGGGTAGAAGCTCAAAATAACAGTTATATCAACTACAGTGCACAGTATTGTGAGACTCATTATAACTACCTTGCCAGAATTGCTGAAGCCTATGGAGAGCAGTTTTATTATGATGGTGAAGTGTTGCATTTTGGAAAGCTCCCGCCTAATGAAAAGTCTATTAAACTTATTGATGGCAGTAATATAAATGATGTTACTATTGAACTAAAGGCAGTACATACAAAACCTGAATACTTTGGTTATAATAGTAGTAGTCATACAAAAATGTTGGGTGTTGACAATCGTATTAAGCATTTAGGTGAGTTATCAGCCAAAGCTTATGAATTGAATGATGCTATCTTTAAAACTCGTTCATTAACCCCTACTCCCATTAATGCCAATATGTTTCGTGATGTAGATGATTCCCAAAAGAGTGCAAGAGGCAGTAAGGCAGTAGATGTTTTTACCGTTTCAGGAGAAACAACAGTTCCGTTTTTATATATTGGTTGTGTAGCTGACTTAGCTATGAGAAAGCCAGACAGCAATCAAACCTCTCATTTTACTACTTTAATGATTACAGAAGTAAGTCACGAAGTTGATGCAAGGGGATATTATACAGGAAGCTTTGAAGCGATTGCCGAAGGAACAGGTTTTATGCCAAAGCCTAATTTTGAAATGCCTAAAGCTGAGCCACAAGTAGCAACTGTTATCTCCAATGTTGACCCTTTAAATCAAGGAAGAATACAAGTACAATTCGATTGGCAATTAAATGATACAACAAGCTTTATCAGAATGATGAGTCCTGATGCAGGAGGAACAGACGCTATAAGCCAGAACAGAGGGTTTGTAGCCATTCCTGAAATTGGAGATCAAGTAATGGTAGGTTTTGAGTATCACAATCCAGATTTCCCTTTTGCAATGGGCGGAATGTTTCATGGAAATGTAGCATTAGGAGGTGGAGTTAATAATCACCTGAAATCTATTCAAACCAGAAGCGGAATCCGTATTTTGATGAATGATGCTGAGGGAAGCGTAAATATTATTGATCCAAGTGGTAATACTTATTTTATGGATGGACAGGGAAATATTACGGTGACTGCTCCTAAGAATATGACTTTCAATGCGGGGGGAAACATTAGTATGACTGCAGGAATGAATATTATATCTAATGCAGGGATGAATATTTCTGAAACCGCAGGAGTGAATCACAGCAGTTTTGCAGGGGGGATGATGATGCAAAATGCTGTTGCAGACTATTCTCTAATGGCAGCAAATATTATGGAAATAGCTCAAGGAGAAAGAAAGTCCAAGGCAAAGAGTGTTACAGATCAATCCAAGAAAAAACAGGTTGTATCTGACGAAAAGAATGAGCTTCATACAAAGGGAACCTTTGAAAATAATAGTGGAGAAAGATCTAAAATGCACTAAACATGGCAGGTGGAAAAATTACAAGAATAGTAGGTGGTACTAATAGCATAGAATGTGAGACTTGGACAGTTTATACAGATGAGTTTTCAGCGTATGCTGGACAAGGAAGCCACTTCACTGCTGATGGGGGAACTAATTTCGGAGAGCCAAAGGAAGCCCCATCCTCATATACATATTTTGAAAAAGGTTGGTGGACAGATGAAGCTGGTAAGGAAATAAAAGAGGCACGATTAGGAGATAAGGTCCAGTTTCATCTGAAAATGAAGAATATTAAGTCTCCCGAAGGAAAAAAAGTTAACCTTGAGTTACGGGAATGGGATGAATTTAATTTTCTTCTTTATATTTTAAGTTTTACTAATAAAGAACTAGTAGGACACAAGAATTCCAAAGGATATGAAACTATAAATATTGTAAGTGTTAATTCAGATAATAACGAAGTACTAACAGATTGGAAATTAAATAAAAACTCTGAAATTATAGTATCTTTATTATTGGACGAAGATGCATTAATAAAAATGATAGCTAATGATGAAGGAAGAGATTTGGAACTGTATTTTCGATGTAGATATATTGATGAAAATAATTTTGTTGAAGTAGCAGAACTACCTTGGGAAAACTGGAATTACCTCAAAGTTAAACCTAGGCCTATAACGGAATCTATTATTTTGGTTCATGCATCCGATAATCATCCTCTCCCAGCAATATATTCGTCTGAAAATGGAAGTCCATGGTATGTTGTAGCTATGAAGAATGGTATGTATACGAATAAGATAAATACATTATCAAAACCTTATGGTAGTGATTATAAGAAGGAAATAACTGCATTTGAAAAAAAAGCTTATAAAATTGCCATTAGAAATTTAGAAAAAGGGGAATTAATTTTTAATACAGGAAGAAAAGGAACTACTTCTCGGTTCTATGATTTAGATATTTCCGAAATTGATAAAGAATTTAAGACAAAGATAAAGGTAGGAGTAAATAGAGGAACAGGCATACCAGGAGAGACTTCCAGAGGAATTAGCCAATTGGAAGCTCAAAGCCAACGAGGTATAGCTGGTACTATAAAAACAGTTGGAGAGATTGCAGGTCTTTTCGGAGTTTTAGCAGATATGGCTGCTTTATTAAGAGGAGCTGCAGATCACAAAATTCCACCACCATCAATTATTCCACCATTTGTAACTATGGAAGTTGAAAGAATTATTGCAAATTTAGAAGAGGGATTTATAGAATTTTGGAATAAAGAACTTCAAAAGGCAATAATGCAAGGTAAAAAAGAAACAAAAAGTTTTTTAGAAAGAAGTGGATTTGATGAAAGTAAAAATTTAAAATTTAAAGTAATCGATATGACAGAACAAGGTATAATGATGATTTTAAACAAAGAAGTTTATGAGATTAATAATCCAGATAATCCAAAATCATTGAAATTTATTGATGAATTACAAGGGTTAGGAGTTGGCTCTTTTGACCACGGTGTATTAATTCAATCCATAGATGAAAATGATAAATACAATAGACCTACTACTAATCATTATATTCATGCTATTTTTGTAAATAATGTTAAGCTTTAAATTATGAATTTGATAAAATACTTTATTTTTCTATTGCCAATTCTAACCTCTTGTCAGCAATATAATAGTTCTCCATTTGATAAAAAAGAAGCTGACTACAGAAAGTTGCCAGAATCATATAATAAACTATTATTAGACAAATTATGGGCTAAAAGAGACTCATTAACATACCTAAGATTTAAAGAAATAAATACAGTTATGGGAGAGGTAGATTCATTGCCTAACTGGATATATAGGTTTAACAAGTTAGAAGATATTTACTTGACAGGTAATTCTGAAAAGAAGAATAAATTATCTAAAGAAATTAAAAGGTTAGAACATTTAAAACATTTAAATTTAATAGGTATGAATATTGACTCATTACCAGAGTCTATATATCATTTGTCAGAACTTCAGACTATTAATTTAGATAACAATGATTTAAAGCTATTAAATGAAAATATATCAAGCTTAGCAAAGCTGACAATTATCTCTCTAAAAAATAATCCAATCGAAGCAATTCCTTATTCGATATGTAACTTAAACCAACTAAAATCAATAGTACTTGAAAATACTAAAATTTCTAACTTACCTTCTTGCTTAGGAGGATTAGAATATTTAGATTGGATTAACGTTTCAGGAACACAGCTTAAAGAATTTCCAATTGAAATTTTAAAAGCACCTAAATTGACAACAATTCATGCAAGAGGTTTAAAACTTAAAAATTATAAAGAAGTGAAAGCTATTTGCATGAAAAAAAATATTACTCTTTACTATGATGAATAAAAGATATATTTAATTTGTGAAATCCCCATCCCATAAACATGATTATCTTAAAATTTTATTCCTTGTATTATTTTTACTAGGATTAACTTTGTGTGGGTTAATTGAGAGTAGTCTTAAAATTCTCTATATAGCCATTCCTCTTATACTACCTTATATTTTTGTCGTTATTTATGAATATTTCAGAGATATAAATAACCCACAAGAAGATTTTCAATGTAATGAAATTCAGGTTGAAGAACTTCTAAAAACAGGCATTCCTATTACAATTAATTTTGAAAAAGTAATAAAAGACATTACGGAATTAAGTCCTCAAAAAAACGAAGATATTGAAATACTTCAGCAGTATTTTTTCCCATTTAAAGAACTTGTTAATAATAGTGGTAAGGAAACATTTACCTTGATTCAGTTAAAATACAAAATAGGAAGAAAGTCTTTTCAAAAAAAGATTATTTTTCCTTTCTCAAAGCAAAGTACAATTTATATCTTAAAGATGAATAAGAGTACGAATTTATATTATAATGAAGAATCTCCTCAAGAATCTATTATTGATCTAGAGTTTTTAGAGAGTTATATTTAAAACCTGTTTAAACTTTTATTTTCCTGAGGAATAAAATAGTAAACGTCAAATAATGTAGATTTCTCCAGGTTATATTCAAAGTTTCAAACCTTACTAATAAAGCTTTGAAGCTATCAAGCCAGGCATTTGCTTTTTCTATTTTGAATCTTCTTTGATAGAGTTGAGGATAGAAGTATTTTTCATGCTTCGTATCCCTGTTACGAGTATTCTCTTTGATATTCCCGATAATTTCTTTTTGATTGAGAAGATCTCTGAGTTTTTTACTGTCAAAACCAGAAGCTTTATAAGAAAAATATAAAGTTAATAGAAGTCTCTAATTTAAATGAGATTATTAACTATATTAATACGGGGTATACAAATGCTTCAAAAAACTATAGAACAAAAGAGGATGAGTATGGTAATATTTATAAAGTAAAAAATTTATATATGTATTCTCATGGAATGCCCAGTAGAATTACCTTTATGCTTGATTGGGATCAATACAAAACTATCAATAAAATAAACTCTAAAGAAACAGCAGAGGCTAATGAATTAAATCTAAATAATTATTCTCGTTTAGATCCAAATAGCTTCACTCAAAATTCAGAAATATGGTCTTATGCATGTAGAACAGGATTAAGTATTGATAATGATACCGATGTGGAAAAATTCACATGGGGAGAAGATAGAAGCTTAGCACAAAAACTAGCAGATAGATTAGAATCTAAAGTTCATGCGTTTCTTAAAAGAAGTAATTATAGTGCTACATGGGGAAACAAATCAGATAGAATTGATTTAAAAGTTGCTGATAAATTAGAAAAAGTTAATATACATGTCAAAAATGATGATAACTTTAGATATTATAAAAAAAGTGAAAAAAAAATTGATAGTCTTTACCCATGGCAGCCACAAGGAGCTTATAGAGATGTAATAGCTGGAAGTTCTCCTTATGGTCCCCCTAATTGTATGTGTATATTTCAAAAAGACAAGTCTATGATTATTCCTTGTGATACAATGTCATTTCCTAAAGGCTGATTAATATTATGAAAAAAAATACAATATCTTTTATCTTATATATTCTTACAGGATTAATAAGTTTCTTGGGATATAGGCTCTTATATAACTCTTCTTTTGAGTTAGGTAATCTATGCGAAATTAGTACGGAATGCTTCGCTGTGACTCAGAGAACAATTCTTTATGATTGGGTCATCATTTTAACAATGATATTAATACTATATTTCATAGCAAAGAAAAGAAATATGGGCACTATCATTATTACAACTATTCTTCTGTATAATATTCTGAAAATAGACACTAATACCTCAATACCTTTTTTAATAGTTCTCAATTTCCATATAATACTATCTACTTATTTTTTATTAGAAAATGTATCAAAAAGTTTACTTATATTTAATTCTATAGGTCTATTTCTGTTAGTATTAATTGAGTTTCTTCACGTGGGAGAAGTTTTTTATTATAATAAAAAATATGATTCAATTGAAACATTTTTTGATATTTTCATTATCTCAATATTCGTTTTTAGTATACTGTTTTCAGTCATCAAAAGGAAGAAAATGTTAGTAAATTAAATGAAGTTCAATTTTAATAAAAACAAAAAGCTTTGTCCAAATGTACAAAGTTAATATAACTATTGTGACTTTATCTTAAACTAGGAGGTATTGGAAAAATAATGAAATCTGAAGTTATAAGAACAAAATTTGCAGATTTTGATAAGGAATTTACATCCTCACCAACACACCATATTGGAAACATCTCGCAAAGTAAAGAATATGAAAAATAAATATTTGATCTATGAATAAAAAGCCTTTCTTTTCTATAACACTTTATACTTTATTACTATGGATATTTACCAATTTTATTTTCTTTAATATTGGGGCATTCCACTTTATAAGTCAAAAGAAATGGAAACAAGCAATTAATAATGCTGATTTGAATATTTTAAAAAATATAAAAATTACTCCATTTGCAAATATGTTAGTTGTAAAATAACGATATGCCATTGGAGAAATATATCATAAGAATATTGTTTTGGGAAGTGGAGTTAATAGCTATTTGCATGAAAAAAAATATTACTCTTTACTATTATGAATAAAAGAAATATTTAAGTTGTGAAAACTCCATCCCAGAAACATGATTATCTTAGAATTTTATTCCTAGTATTATTTTTACTAGGATTAACTTTGTTTGGGTTAGTTGAGGATAGCCTTAAAATTCTCTATATTGCCAGTCCTTTTATACTACCTTATATTTTTGTCGTTATTTATGAAGGTGTAGTAGATTATTACATGGGAGAGTATTCAGACAATGAAGCATTTGCTCAATATTTATTAGAAATGGATATTCCTGAAAGTCTACCCAACTATATTTATATTGACTGGGAAACCACTGCAAGAAATCTTATGTTTGATTATTTTGAGAGTAATGGACATTATTTTAAATCGTAGTATATTTGCATTATAATGAACTCAGTTTTAACTCTTAAAGTTCAAATAAGTTTAATTAGATTCAAACAGATTCAAAAAAGCATTTTTCAAAAGTTTGGGTACGATTTTGGGTACAAAAACAAAAAAGATAAAATGTAATTATTTATTTTTCAATAATTTACAAATTATCTTTTATTTGAAAAGTGGAGAATACGGGATTCGAACCCGTGACCTTTTGACTGCCAGTCAAACGCGCTCCTTATAAAGTAATATTCAGCTCTCAAAGGTATTAATTTATGGTAAACTTCTTCGGCGATTTTCCGGTGATCTGGGTGAACTTTCTGTAAAAATATTCAAGGGTATTAAATCCGGATTCAAAACATATATTTTTAATTCCTATTTCCGGATTGTTGATCAAGAGCTGTTTGGCATGTTCTATCCTTAACTGAATAATATATTCGACCGGAGTACAGTGGTAAGAATGCTTAAACTTTTTAAACAGATTGGCTTCACTCATTCCTGCTAAGGTTGACAGTTTCTTTATGGTAATGGGTTCTCTGTAGTTGTGTTTGATAAAATAAACCACTTCCTGAAGTCCGTTTTGTGGATCATCTGTCTTATCAGCATGGAGCAGGATATGCTTTGCGTTGGTTTTCATCAGTTCGTAAATCAATTCCTTAAGGCTTAAACTCAAAAGAAAATCTGACGTATTATAAATACTTTCATCCACTCTTCTGTTGTAAAGATTGGTGAGGCATCTCCATAAAGATTCATCAGAGCTTACAAACTTTTTCACAGTATTTTCCTTCATCATGATTCCTGTTCTGTCCCAGTCAGGGTGCCAGTTTTCAATAACTTCATGGAAAACACTGTCGATATATTCCTGTTCTATATTCAAGACCAGGCATTTGGTAGGTTCCCGGAAAACAGGATGGATATCAATACTCAACTCTTTATTGCAGGGTGGGATGAATACACTTCTTTCATTAAACTCAAAAGTTTCCTCCTCACTTCGGATGATTTTATTGCCACTCAGCATAAGGGTGATGACAGGCTTTTCAAAAAAGAAAGGAAAATCATGGCACACTACATTCGTTTCAAATACATTCAGTTCACCAAAAGGAATGCTGAAAACGGTTCTTTCTTCGATCTTTTCCATAAGATAGAGTTTAGGTTAAAAAAAATAGAGAATAGGTAAATGAATTACATCATGTTTTCGCCATTTTCGAATTGTGTAAAATACAAAATATTTAAAATAATGAAAAAAACATCGTTAGAAAAAGGAAACAATACATTAAATACTGATTTTTTATCTCTGAATCCCTCTACATTAGAGGTTATTGGCAAAGTAGAAAATACATCCAGTGAAGAAATAGACGCTATCATTGTGAAAGCAAAAAAAGCCCAAAAATTATGGGCAGCAAGACTCGATGCTGAAAGAAAAGAAATTTTATTGAAAGTAGCAGAAGCTTTGCAGACTCATTCAAAACATCTTGCAGAATGGATTACCAAAGAACAGGGAAAGCCACTTAACGGGCCGGGTGCTCATTTTGAAATGCAGGCTTGTGTTGGTTGGACCCAAGTGCCGGCATCACTGGATCTGCCTGAAGAAATAGTCTTTGAAGATGAAACCCGAAAAGATATCCTGTACAGAAATCCGATTGGGGTAGTTGCTGCAATTGCCCCCTGGAACTGGCCATTAATGATTGCTATCTGGCAGATTATTCCATCATTGAGAATGGGAAATGCTGTTGTCATAAAACCTTCAGAATATACAACTTTCTGTAGCCTGGAGATGATAAAAGTAATCAATAGTGTACTTCCTGAGGATATTTTGCAGGTAGTTACAGGAAAAGGAGAAGTAGGAGCTTATCTTACAGGCCATCCGGAAATAGGAAAAATTATGTTTACAGGCTCTATTGCAACAGGAAAAAAAGTCATTGAAGCTTCTGCTAGCAATATGGCACGTCTGACACTGGAATGTGGTGGAAATGATGCTGGAATCATTTTACCTGGCTTAGATGTTGCCAAACACATAGAAAGCATTTTCTGGGGCGCTTTTCTGAATATGGGACAAACCTGTGCCTGTTTGAAAAGATTATATGTACATGAAGATGATTACGAAAAAGTAGTTCAGGCTTTGGCTGGATATTCCTCGAATATTCCAATGGGGAACGGAGCTGATGAAACTGTTGTCCTGGGACCTATACAGAATAAAATGCAATACGATAAAATTCAGGATCTGATTCATGATGCTGAAAATACTGGAGCAGAATTTCTATTCAAAGGACAAAAGCCTGATCTGAAAGGATACTTTATTCCCGTAACCCTTATCGGAAATGTTGATAACGGTGATAGAATTGTTGACGAGGAACAGTTTGGACCTGTCTTACCAATTATTAAATATAAAACAGTGGAAGAAGCTATCTGGAAAGCTAACAATTCAGAAAACGGACTGGGCGCTTCAGTATGGAGTGATAATTCTGATGAGGCAGAAAAAGTAGCTGCACAGTTGGAGGCAGGAACAGTTTGGATCAATCAACATGGAGCTATTCATCCGTTCGTTCCTTTTGGCGGTGCAAAACAATCCGGGTATGGTGTAGAATTCGGTATAGAAGGGTTGAAAGCAGTAACCACACCTAAAGTAATCAGTATCAAAAAGCAAACATCTTAAATTAAAACTCATGAAATACGATTTTATAATAGTTGGGTCTGGCTCTGCAGGAGCTGTTATTGCCAACAGATTAAGTGAAAATAATAATATAAGTGTTCTCCTGTTAGAAGCAGGACCGGATGATAAAGTTAATGAAGTACAGGACCAAGCCGGCTGGCCAGCCATATGGAATACTGAAAGGGATTGGGCTTATCATACCGTTGCTCAGGAAAATGCGGGCGGAAATACACGATATTGGCCACGTGGAAAAACATTAGGAGGTTCAAGCTCTATTAATGGGATGATCTATATCAGAGGGCATCAGCAGGATTATGATCATTGGGCGTATAATGGATGTGTGGGCTGGGACTGGGAAAGCGTTCTGCCTTACTTTAAGAAATCCGAGACTCATGAAGATGGAGAGGATGATATGCATGGAGGAGAAGGTCCCCTTTTTGTAAGCCGTATTAAGCGTCCGAATGCCATTTCAGCAAGTGCTATTGAAGCATGTAAAGAATTAGGATATCCATTGACAGATGACTTTAGCAAGGAAATTTGGGGTGCGGGTCTGAATCACCTTAGTGTAGGTAAGGATGGTAAAAGATGTTCTACTGCCAAAGCATTTTTAGACCCTGTCTCATCACGTTCCAATCTGCATATACAAACAGATGCGCTAGCTCAGAAGCTAATTTTTGAAGGAGATCAGTGTGTAGGGGTTCAGTATGTAAAGAATGGAGAATTATTAGAAGTCAGAGCAGGCAAAGAAGTGATTGTATCCTGCGGAACTATAGAATCTGCGAAACTTCTGATGATCTCCGGAATTGGGGATAAAGAAGAACTGGAATCTGTGGGGATTTCAGTAATAAAAGACCTGAAAGGAGTAGGGAAAAACCTTCAGGATCATCTTTTGACAAGTGTTATTTTTAAAGCGAAAAAAGAAATTCCAGCACCCCAAGCCAACTTGTTAGAAGCACAGCTTTTCTGGAAAAGTAAAGAAGAAATGGTTTTCCCTGATTTGCAACCTTTGTTTATGGGGCTTCCTTATTACAGTCCAGGATTTACGGGTCCCGAAAATGCATTCACATTCTGTGCTGGATTTATCAGACCTCAGAGTAAAGGGTATATCAAATTAACAGCTTCAGATCCGGCTTCACCGCTGGAAATCAATCCAAGATATTTATCCGAAGAATCTGATTTGGAAGCGCTGTACAAATGTGTGGAAATTTGCCGTGAAATGGGCCGTACAGAAGCAATGAAAGAATGGAATGATGGCGAAATCTATCCAGGTGAAGGGAAAACAAAAGAAGAAGTGATAGATTATATCAAAAAATCATGCTCCACTTATCATCACATGACGGGAACCTGTAAAATGGGAATAGACAGCCTTTCTGTGGTTGATCCAAGATTAAGAGTATATGGAATAAAAGGTCTTCGTGTAGCAGATGCTTCCATCATGCCGGATGTAGTTTCCGGAAATACCAATGCTCCTACTATCATGATCGGCGAAAAAGCAGCAGATATGATTAAAGAAGATCATCATATGAAAGAATCAGGAGTAGAAGGAAAGTTATCGTTCGTTTAAATAGAGTTTGAAACTCAGAAACAGTCACTTCTTCAATGTTGAAGTGGCTGTTTTCTTTTCTGTTGAAAGATGTAAATGAATACAGTAGATTAATCTGGTGAAAATTATCCGTGTATCCATGGCTGAGTACAGCAATCTCTTATCTTTGTTTAAAATAAAATTCATGACCCCAGAGAAAAAGAAACTCATGACCGATAGCTTCGGCCGTTCGGAAACCCTGAAATTCTATAAAGCAGAACTGTTGGAAGTTGAAACGGACTTTGTTTCCATTAAAATTCCCAAAATGGAAATGATGACCAGAAAAGCAGGAATGTTCAATGGAGCGATGATTGCTTCCCTGGTAGATGTTTCCGCAGGGTATGCTGCAGTGAGCCATTATCCGGAAGACTGTTATGTGGTGACGGTTGAATTAAAAGTGAACTATCTTCGCCCGGCCATGGGAGATGCGTTGGTTTCAAAAGCTTATGTTATTAAAGGAGGTTCCAGGATCAGCGTTATCAGGGTAGAAATCTATGTTCAGAATGAAGGCTCCGGATCAGAAAGCCACGTAGCGACTTCATTAGTAACCATGATGAAGATTAAATAACACATTTTTTGAAGCGATTGAGTAAAATCTTCCCTGAATAAAGGGTTTAATGAAATTTTTTTCCCAAAAATGGAATGGCTTTTGCTCCTTACACCCCATAACTATTAAAAAATAACGAAATGAACTTAATTATCCGTTTGTTCGTCACAGCAATAGTGGCGTATCTTTTAACTAAAATTTTACCGGGAGTACAGTTTGAAAGTTTTTCTACAGCAATTATCTTCGCCATTGTACTTGGGGTTTTGAACATATTTGTAAAGCCTATTTTAAGTCTGTTCGGGCTTCCGCTTACCATTCTTACGTTAGGATTCTTTGCATTGGTGATTAATGCAGGTATTATCCTGATTGCTGATTATTTTATAGACAGTATGATGGTAGACGGCTTCTGGTGGGCATTTATTTTCAGTATATTACTATCAATCGTGACATCTCTGGCGAACTCAATGTTCTCTGATGGAGATTAATCGATAAAAATAAAAATTGAAAAGTCCGTTGGTGTTATGCTGGCGGACTTTTTTATTGGGTTTGAAAGTAAGAATGTTTTAGGGACTGGAGTGAAGTGCTCTTTATTTTGTGATCAACCTTCTCTGCTTTTCAATATTTTGTTTTAAAGCTTCAATTTTAATGTTAATTCTTTCGGTAATTTTTATTTTAAATACTAACTTTGGCAATCTTTGAATTTAATGAAAGGATTTGATGAAATCACTATGGTTTCTTAGATCTGCTAAAAAAGAATGAACATATGAAACTTAAGTACAGTCTGCTGGCTCTGGCAGCTCCGCTTTTAATGAATGCACAACAATTAATGACGCCTGAAATTCTTTGGACTTTGAAAAAAGTAGGAGTACAGGCAGTTTCACCGGATCAGGCATCCCTTATTTACAAAGTAGGACAGGTAGATCTGAAAACAGAAAAAACAAAAAACGAGAACTACTTTCTGAATGTTCTTAATCACCAGGCTTCCAAAATCGATTTCGGTAAAAAAGCATTAATCCAGTGGGATAAAAACGGGATCTATGCTCAGGAAGGAGATAAAATTTATCTTTCAAAAGACGCCGGGAAAACATGGGCAGAATTCTATACCATTGGAGAGGCTGACAATATCGTTATTTCTCCTGATGGGAAGAGAATTGCTTTCAGTAAGCAGGTTTTGGTAGAAAAATTAATGGGGAAAGACAAATACAGTGATACTCCTAAAACTACCGCTCAGGTATATACAGATCTAAACCACAGACACTGGGATTATTTCAACGAAGGGAAATACAACCACGTATTTGTAGTGAATACTTCAGATAAAGCAGAAGCAGCTAAAGATTTATTGGAAGGAAAAACATGGGATTCTCCTCAAAGACCTTTCGGAGGTGCCGAAGACTTTGTATGGAGCCCGGATTCTGCACAGCTTTTATATGTTACCAAACCGAAAAGCGGTAAAGAGTACTCTACCAGTACCAATACAGATATCTTTGCTTATGATTTAGCCACAGGAACTACTAAAAACCTTACAGAATCAAACAAAGGATATGATGTCAATCCAAAATTCAGCCCGGATGGAAAATCTTTGATCTGGCAGAGTATGGCCAGAGACGGATATGAAGCGGATAAAAATGATGTGAAAATCCTGGACTGGAAATCAGGAAAGACTACAAACCTTACAGCAGGTTGGGATGACAGCGTTTCCGGAGATGTACTTTGGGGTGCAGATTCAAAAACAATCTATTTCACAGCGGCTTACAGAGGTACAAAACAGTTGTTCTCTTTAGATTCGAAGTCTGCAAAAGTACAGCAGATCACCAAAGGAGATTTTGATGTGAATGAAATTTTCACAGACAACAAAACTTCAGTATTAGTAGGAAGAACAGATGTAAACCATGCTACAGAATTATTCTCTGTAAACCTTAAAAACGGGGAAATGAAGCAGGTTACTGAAGCAAATAAAGATACCTATGCTAAGCTAGCACAAGGAAAATCTGAACTTAAAATGGTAAAAACTTCGGATGGTAAAGAAATGGGCGTATGGTTCCACTATCCACCGAACTTTGATCCCAATAAAAAATATCCGACACTGGTATACTGTCAGGGAGGACCACAATCTGCATTAACACAATATTTCAGCGTAAGATGGAACTTTGCCCTGATGACAGCCAACGATTATATCGTAGTAGCTCCAAACAGAAGAGGTATGCCGGGCTGGGGAACAAAATGGAATGAAGACATCTCAAGAGACTGGGGTGGACAACCAATGAGAGATTATCTTGCAGCCACAGATTATGCCAAAACATTACCGTATGTAGATGGGGAAAGAGTTGGAGCGGTTGGAGCAAGTTATGGAGGATACAGTGTATTTATGCTGGCTGGAATCCACGAAAACAGATTCAAAACATTCATTGCTCATGACGGATTATTCGATATGAAATCATGGTATCTGACGACTGAAGAACTTTGGTTTGCGAACTGGGATCTTGGTTCTCCATGGGAAAAACCATTGCCAAAAGCATATACAGAGTTCAATCCAAGCAACTTCGTAGAAAAATGGAACAAGCCAATCATGATCATTCAGGGAGGAATTGATTTCCGTGTACCTTATGAGCAGGGGCAGGAAGCCTTCCAGGCAGCGAAATTAAGAGGACTAAAATCTAAAATGGTTTACTTCCCGAATGAAAATCACTGGGTACTTCATCCACAAAACGGATTGGTATGGCAGAGAGAATTCTTTGACTGGTTAAAGGAAACTTTGTAATACAGAATTATTTCTCGATATAAAAAAACGGACTTGTTCCGTTTTTTTTATGCCTGATTGGCAAATGATTATAATGATGAACTCATTATGAAACCCATAACAAATAAAACATAATGCGTTTCTTTTTTCTTTATATTTGGAAAGATTGTTCCGTTGGTGTTTAAAATCAATACATTGAATTTAAATCCAAAAAAATATGAAGAAAAGTATTGTAACTACAGTATTGATCTCTTTACTTATGGCTTCCTGCCAAAGAGAAGAGGAAGTGTTTAAAAGTGATCCGGCCGGAAAGATCAGTGAAGTTTCAGCAGATAAATCTGTCCTTTTCCCTTCCAAAGGCACTGCCAATATCCAATATGGAAAGCCTGGGCCTCATCAGGTAAGTACGAATGCTGTTGTAGGAGACTGTAATCAGCTTGCAGGTCTTGTGATTCCTATCTTACAGACGATAGGGATATTGGATCAGAGTATTAAATGCAGTAACAATTTTCCGTATGGTTTCGAAAGTCCAATTTCTACCGCTGTTTATTATCCGTCAGATATTGCAAATATGAATAAGCTTCCCGTTGTCAATTTTGTAGGCGGTATTCTTTCCAGTCAGGGAAATTATGACCAGATGGTCAGATTATGGGCGAGCTATGGTTTTATTGTTGTGATTTCTTCCAATTTTATCAATAGTATGCCGGATATGCATATTTTGGGAGCGGCTAATGTTGCTAAATTAAACAAAGATCCACAATCTCCCCTTTTCGGAAAAGCAGACCTCTCAAAAATGATTATTGCAGGTCATTCTGCAGGAGGAGGAGCTACTCTTTTAACATCCAGTATTTCAGAAACGGCTGTGAAACTGATTGATCCTGATCTGAAAATTGTAGCTGCTTTACCTATTGAGCCGGGGCCTGTGGCTATAGGGTCAACAGTGAAAGTTCCCACTTTTACGCTTACAGGAAGACTTGATTTTGTAGTTCCGGCAGATACCTGGCCGAATCTTTGGCAAAGTAATTTGATTAAAAATGTACCAGCCTGGTCGGCTACAGCCACTACAGCCACTCATTTCAGTCCAACGATGGATATTACAAAGAATGAATTTGCAGGTGTTTCTGTAGCATGGTTAAAATATATGGGCTATAATGATGGTGAGGCCAAATCTTATTTTGTAGGACCACAGTATAAACTGAAAGATGATGTTCAATTTATAGGTCTTCTGACTCCACCGGTAAAACGAAATGCAAAAGCAGATCTCCTTCAGTAATGGTGTCAAAATATTTAATAGCCGGTTTTTTCCGGCTTTTTTAATAATGAAAAATTCAATAGAAGCCCGCTTTATTCATAATGGTTAATTCCAACGGCTTTAGCCAAAATGTATATATTTGAATATGCAAAACCGTATTTCTTCTTTCCCACCACTCATTGATGATCAGTCTGAAATTTTAATTCTCGGTTCTATTCCCGGAGTAAAATCCCTGGAAATGCAGCAGTATTATGCCCATCCGCAAAACAAATTCTGGAAAATCATCCTTGAATTGCTGAATGAAGAATTTACCGGAGATTATTCCAAAAGAATTGAAATCTTAAAGAAACATCACATTGGCCTTTGGGATGTCATCGATTCCTGTGAAAGAAAAGGAAGTCTGGATTCAGAGATTAAAAACGAAGAAGCCAATCAGATTGCTGAACTGCTGGAAGGGTATCCGAATGTGAAAGCCATCTTCTGTAACGGTGGGAAATCATATAAAAACTTGCAAAAGCTTTTAGGAAAAAACTATAAGCTTCCCATTTTATTAATGCCATCCACAAGTCCGCTTCATACCATTTCCTTTGAAAAGAAGTTTGAAGAATGGAAGAAGGTTCTGGAGCTTTTGAGTGGGAGAGGCTGAGCATTATAGAGAGGAAAAGTGCTTCTAATTTTTTTGTAAAACTATATTTACCTGATAAAACAGAGATTTCTACGGAATGACAAAGTGTATGAATGACTAAAACGCTCTGTTTGTCATTCCGCAGGGAATCTCAATATTGTATTTTACTTTTTTAGTAAGAAAAGAATAAAATTAACATTCCAAATAAGCTCTCAAGCCTTTCAGTAATTCCAGTTGATTTCTCGTTCTGTCCAGATTATGGTCAGTATATTTTGTAGAATAATAAACACTTCCATTGAGGTAATCGGTTAAAAAACGAACCTCCTGAATATAAATGGCGACTTGTGCAGCATAATCAAGGTGAGAAGCCTCTTCCTGAGTCAGTTTTTCCTTTAGATAGAAAAGAAATCCTTCTTTTACAACCTCATACATTTCAGGATTGAAATTGTTTTTAGCACTTCCGTCATCTTCATGGGTTGTATTGGTATAGGACTGAATCATCGTTCCGAAATCATATAAAATAGTGGAAATCATCATAGTATCCAGATCGATTACAGCTAACGGATGATGATTTTGATCAAAGAGGATATTGCTGATTTTTACATCAGCATGGATGATTCTTTTAGGAATCTGATTGGTTTTCTCCATTTCTATCCATTGATCAGGTAAGGAAATAAGCTGGTTGGTGATTTCTATTTCAGCCTTTGCATTTTCCTTTAACTGTGGAGCTGCATTTTCTAATGCCTTTTTATAATCTGCAATTCTTTTTTCGAAATTGAGGAAATTAGGAAGAGTGTCTTCAATAGCTGGCAGCTTTTCAGTATTTACGATACTAAGGAAATAACTGAAGGTTTTAGCTGCCTCAAAAGCCGTCTGTAAAGATGGAGCGGTAAGAAAGGTAATGCTGTTTTCTACAAAGCTTAACATCCGCCATGGTTCATCATTTGCATCTTTTACCAGAAGTTTATGGGTAAGAGAATGAATAGGTTCTATAACTTGAAATTGATAATTATTGGACCTGAGAAGTTCATTAATCATTAAATGATTGTTGATAATAACTTCCGGCTGTCTGAAGACATGATGATTGATCTTTTGCAGAATAAACTTTTCATTCCGGTCCCTATCTTCCAAAAGATAAGTTGTATTAATCAGTCCATCTGTAATAGGGGAAAGATTGTAATTCTCTGTACCGATGAATTGCATTACGATATCGTTTATTTCCATAAATCTTCCGGGTATCTGTTCTTTTGAATTTCTGACATCAGAAAGTCCTTAATATTGTTTTTATCATCAGCATAGGTTACACCCATCCACTGAGAAGGGGATGCTTTTACCATTACTTTCACCTTTTTTTCATCAATCATTCTCTGAACAGCAGAAGGAATATAAAATTCCTGAGTAGATCCAGGTTTTGATGCGATAAAATCATAAAAATATTTCTCTAACGAATTAAAAATACTGGGATGAAAAATGAAAAAATTCATGGAAACCAAGGTGTCTGGTGCTATTTCTATATTTCCCCCATTTTCAGTATAAATAATAGTGTCATTTATCTTTTGTATGGAAGTTTGCTCTTCCACATGAACCAGATAATTTTCTGAGTCTAATGTACAGATTCCTCTTGCGACAGTTCCGTTACCGCTTAATGTTGTATCCACAGGATAAGCGGCCAGCCCAAACTTTGTTTCTGAGATATAGGGTGCGAATCCTTCTGCGGTTAGTTGATAAACCTCTTTTCCATAGAAATCATCCGCATTAATCATAACGAAGGGTTCCTGAATAACATCTTTAGCACAAAGTACAGCATGTCCCGTTCCCCAAGGTTTCTTACGTTCTGAATAATCAAAATCAGAGATAGAAATACTATCCATTTCCTGATATACCCAATGGAGTTCAAAACCTTTGGCTTCAGAAACTGCATTGAGGCGCTCAATATAACTTTGAGGAATCAATCGGTTAACGATAATAACCACTTTGGAAAAATCGGCTGCCAGAGCATCATAGACAGAATACTCCAGAATGGGAGAACCATTGTCAAGTATTCCATCCACTTGCTTAAGTCCTTTGTAACGGCTTCCTAATCCACCTGCCAGGATGAGTAATGTTTTCTTAGAATTCATCAGTCATTCCGAATACAGGTTTACGGGTTTTCCATTTACCGTTGGTGAAATCAGGAATATCAACTGCCTGACCTCCTTTAGCAATAGACTCTTCACTCAATGGTGTGATCGAATACCATAAGGCCAGATCATAAACATCCATTGGGAATTCTATATTTCGTTTGATACATTCAATAAAAGTATTCATCACAAAGAAGTCCATTCCGCCATGTCCTGCTCCTGCAGCAGTGCTTTCAAATTTCTTCCACATCGGATGATCATATTCTTTCATCCACTTTTCCGTGTTATCCCAACGGTGGGTGTGATTCATTGTTTTTTCAAAATAAATGTGTCCCTGGTTGAAATCTCCCCAACCAAAGTCCTGCCATAATCCCTCAGTTCCCTGTACACGGAATCCAAGGCCATAAGGTCTCTGTAGGCTGGTATCATGGGTTAAAAGAATGGTTTCTCCGTTTTCGCAGGCAATTTGTGTGGTCACAACATCTCCCTGATTGAACTTTACTTTAGCATTCGGGTGATTTTCTCCACCTTTTGCATGTTCTGTAATATATTTATGCAGTCCTACAGATTTGGATGAGAATGAAGAAAGTCTCGTTAAACGGTTTCCACGGTTGATGTCCATCATCATGGCAATTGGGCCTAATCCATGGGTAGGGTACAGCTCTCCATTGCGTTTTACATAATGTTCTGTTCTCCATTTAGCCTCACTGAAGCCTTTTTCACCAAACTCAGCTCCTGAATTGTAAGGAGTAACCCCATCATTGAAAAGTACGCCTCTCAGGTCATGCTGATAACCACCTCTTCCGTGAACCAATTCTCCAAACATCCCCTTACGGACCATATTCAGAATAGCCATCACATCTCTTCGGTAGCATACATTTTCCATCATGAAAATAGGAACTTTTGTTTCCTCATATACTTTCACAAATTCCCAGCAGTCCTGAAGCTTTATCGCTCCGGAAACTTCCATCCCTACAATCTTTTTAGCACGCATGGCTTCTACCCCTTGAGGAAGATGCCATTCCCATGGAGTTGCAATGACTACAGCATCTATCGTTTTCAATTTTAAAAGATTTCGGTAATCATACTCGCCGTTGGAAAACTCCTGAGCTGCTGCTTTATTGTTTTCTTTTAATATCTTTTGAGAGGCTGCCAGCATTCTTTTATCAGGATCAGCAAAAGCAACGATTTCTACATCACTGCGTTTGGCCAATAGTTTCACATGTTCCTGACCACGAAGTCCTACACCAATAAATCCTACACGGACTTTCTTATCTGTTTTAAAATCACTTGAATAGGCAAATAAGGAATTGGGTACAACCAATGCACCAAAACTTGCCAAAGCTGCTGTTTTGATAAAATTTCTGCGGGAAGTGCTATTGTCCATTTATTTTTTTTCTAAATATATTAAAACTTTTGCAAACGGCGATGGAGTGGGAGTTGTTGGGTTTGAGGGTTTGAGAGTTTTGGAGTGTGTGGGTTTCGGGATGTAGGTGTAAGAAGTTAAATGCTTACATTTCTCAGTCTATTATCTATCCATCTATTATCTTCAAGCCTTACTTCATTATTAAGATCAAATTTCACAAAAATCATTGCCCATAATAAGCTGTAATTAATCTTTCTCTCATTTTATTCAGGTATTTGATGTCTTTGGTATTGGATAATATGATAATACTAAGGTTTTTATCAACCAGATGTACCCAATTGGCACTGTGTCCATAACCTTCTCCCTGACGTTCTGCAAATAACGTATTAACCGTTCCGAATTTTTTAGGATAAACCCAAAAACCAAGTGCAGTATCTTCAAGTTTTTTATCCGGTGTAAGCATAGTCTCCAATGTAGCCTTATTAAACAGCTTATGATTAAATACGGCCTGATCAAAAATAAGAAGGTCTTTAGGAGTAGAATACATAGCTCCGGCAGAGTAGAAATTATCAATATAAGTATTGGTAGGCGTGTGAAGAGCAAATGGATCAGAAGGATCAGCTGAATATCCTTCATCTATGTTTTGAATGATATCATTGTGATGAAGAAATCCGGTGTTCTCCATTTTGAGAGGAACTAAGATCTGTTCTTTTAATACCTCTTCAAAAGGTTGATGATATATTTTCTCAATGATCTTTCCCAATAGTATAAAATCACCATTGTTATAACTGAACTTTGTTCCGGGTACATCTATCAGTTTTTCAGAAAGAAAAGTGGTAATGAAATCATCCAGGTTCCAGATGGTGTTGTCATAAGCCTCATGAATGAGTTCCGGGGAACTGATGTCCTTGTTTTCCCGGCCACTGCTGTAAGTAAGAAGATTTCTTATAGTTGCTTTTTTTGCAGCTTCGCCTTTATATTCAGGATAATAAGTGGAAATAGGTGCGTCCAGATTAATTTTCCCTTTTTCATAAAGCTGCATAATCAATACTGCAGTAAATGTTTTGGTGAGAGAGAAAATATGAAACCGGGTTTCATCTGAAAATGGAATATTATAATGCCTGTTGGATAAACCTGTATAAGTAAGTAATTCGGTCTTGCCATTTTGAGCAACTAAGACGGCACCGTTGAAATTATCTTTTTTTATGCATGAATGAATCACTTGTTCCACCTTCTGTACTTGCGGATAAACAAAATGAATCATGATCATAAACAATCCTGAAAGTTTTATTTTCATAGTAACAATTTTATTATGGATATTGAGGTAAGGATAATTTTAATCAAAGTTACTGGCCAATCCAGGCTTTCCTTAAAGCTATTTGTTTTGAATCAGGATTGGGCAAAAGACTTATTTTTCCAGTATTTTCATCATAAGTAAAACCAACTTTTGCCAGATATTCTTTCAACGGAACGGGTTGTGTACCTTCAATATAATCACTGAAAAATGTACGTATTTCCGGGAAAGTCAATTTTGTAATTTCATCAAATAAATCAAGGTCATTAAAATACTTACCGGATCCATATTTTTTCATCAGTTCCAGCATCAGGTTCTGGGTACCGGTTTTTCCTCCGGAAAGTTCTCTTAATCTAATATCCAGGCACATTCCCAATAATGGTCCTTTTTGGTAAAAGTTCATATACTGATCCTGTCTCTCCATCGCATTTTTACTGATCTCTGTAAAAGATAGTTTATTGTCAAATTCCTGCATCCCCTGTATTTTTTCTTCCAGGCTTTTTTCGAAATCTTCCAGGCTTATCATTTTTTGTTTTATGGGCATATGAATGGTGGCGTACTCCGTCATTCCTTCATAGAGCCACAGATGCTGAGACATTGAAGGGTTCAGAAAATCATAATGCTGAATTTCCTCCGAGTGAATATTAAGAGGGGTAACAATATGGAAAAACTCGTGAGAAGCCACTCTGTTTAAGGCATTGGGGAGATAATCCATACTTCCGGAATAGTACAGGCAGACTGTTGATTGTGAGTGCTCCAGCCCGTCTCCCATAAATCCCTTTTCATTTGAATCCTCGTAATAAATCAAAAAAGCATATTTGTTTACCGGTAAAGTTCCACCCAGATAAGCTTGCTGGTTCTTTAAAATACTTTCAATTTCAAGTGCTATTTTTTTGGAATAATGTCGTTCTTTTTTATTGTAGAATGATACGAGAACCTCAGTATGTCCGATTTTTAACGAGGTTGTATCTGGAATACAGTATAAAACCGGAGAATCTACCAATTGACGGTAATCTTTTGCCCAGACAACATCTGTGTTTTGGTCCTTCTGTTTGTAATCTAAGGCAGAAGAAGCATAAAAATCTTTATTTTTTGTAACTTTAATCTGATAAGGAATATCCTGCATTTCTTGAAAATACCCCACTAACGAATTATAGTTGATGACAAAAACACTGTCTTTATTAAACATACTTCCGGCAGATTTGGCCTCATGACTGTCTTTTTCTAAAGAATCCCAGCCATCAGCTACCTGATATGATATTGAGCTAACATGCTTAAGGTCATGTACCATCCAGCTGTTTTGATCCAGACGTTCGATGGTAACTTTTTTTCCGTTTTTATCAGTGGCAACAAGATTTGAAACATACTGCCCGAAATTCATAGGTTGATAAAACCCGGGAACTAGCTTGGGAATAATGAATTTTCCTTGTTTAAGATTGTTTTTGGGTGGCGTAAAAGAAACTTTAACTTCGTCACCGGACAGGTGAAGAAGGTCTATGTTATATTGATAAGTTTTCTTTGAGACTTGGGCAATAATTGTATTTGGAAATATAAACAGTACAAAAACTAATTTGATCAGGTTATTCATCTGCTTTTGTTTTAGTTAGTACTAAATTACAAAAATTGCCCAAGCTTAAGTTTTTTTATTTTTCCATAAAATATACTTCTTCATAAGGCTGAATCAAAACCCATCCGTGTCCCGAGAATTTCATCTGGAATTCTTCACCACTTCCTCTTCCGATAAGACTTTTAAATGAAACGTTGGTCTTCAGTTCCGGGCTCAGGTTTCCGGACCAGGCAACGGTAGCATTCGGATCTGTGAAAACCGGAGTGTCAGGAGTTACAAGCAGGGTTAAAGGATCACCATGAGTGGTAATTGCAATATGGCCTGTTCCTGAAAGTTTTACCTGGAAAAGACCTCCGGACATCATTCCAGCAATACTTTTCAGCATGGTAATATCACTTTTTACACTTTGTTCATGAGCCAGAACATCATTACCGTTCACACAAACCGATTCATTATTCAGGTAAAGAATACGAACTTTCTTACCAGAATCTGCAACGTATAATTTTCCGGTTCCTTCAGCTTTCATGAGTTTGCTTCCTTCTCCACTGATGGCTTTTTTCAGAAGATTTCCGATACCGCCAGCCAGCATTCCCTGTCTTTCAAAATTAATATTTCCTACGTAGCTCACCATGCTTCCTTTTTTAGTCCATACCGCCTGACTGTTAAGATTGATTTCTAAAAGGTGCTTGGTTTCCAGTTCAAAATAGTCCCTTTTCTGTGGATTCTCTTTTGTTTCATTGATAAATGCTTCAATTGAATATTTGCTCATATTGGATAGTTTTTAGATTTGTTCTAATGTTATTTGTTGATTTTATTTAATTTATATTCTCGCTTATTGCTTTTAGGATTAAGATCTACAAACTCATAGTCTTCAAAATAAGCAAGTTTGGATTGAAATACTTCGGTTGCTTTTTCTACATACCAGGTTTTAGGATAATGAAAGCCTTCAAATTCTGCATTTTTAATAGATGCTGTAAACTCATGGGAAAACTCATCATCACCGGAATAAGTTAAAGCAATTTTACCGGTCCATTCAATATCATATAAATGGTTCTCCTTTTTTGAAAACTTTATTCTATGATTGGCACAGCTGTCGTGGCCAAGCAGATAAATACCAAAAGCAAGATCATCTTCATCAAAATCATTTTCAGAGGGAAGATCATTGGTATACAGATCATTTTGAATCACCTTGTCCAGATCTATTTTTTCACCTGGATTATCAATCCTGATTCCGCCTCCTTCACCCCAATAGATTGATGACAGTGTACAGGTTTGGTAATTGTCCCATACTATTTTGGAATCCCAACTGGAGATATCTTCATTTTCACTCTCATCGAAGTCATCATTATTCTCTTCTTCCTCTTCTTCTGCATAATAATTTTCAGATTTTAAATGAAAATCAAACCAAACAGATTCATCTTCATCAATTCTCCCTCTCCAGATAAATGCTGTAAGTTGGTGCCCATTAGGATAAGGACTGTTCAGAAAGTGAATTTTGTTAACGGATTCCATTAATCTATTTTATTTTTGACTAAAATAAACTTTTTTTACTAGAAAAACTCCCATCTAATCACGGTTTTACATTTGATTGAAAATAATACTTGACAAAGGGGTATTCAATGTCGTATATTTGCACTCCGAAAATTACACCTTGTAATTTCAATAATTTTTAAACCGTAATTTAAAAAATGAAAACATCAGATTTTAATTTTGATCTTCCTGCGGAATTATTGGCAGAACACCCATCAGAGCACAGAGACGAAGCTAGATTAATGGTTCTTGATAGAAAAACACAAACTATTGAGCACAAATTATTCAAAGATGTAGTGGATTATTTTGATGAGAAAGATTTATTTATCTTTAACAATACTAAGGTTTTCCCTGCTCGTCTTTATGGAAATAAAGAAAAAACAGGTGCTAAAATTGAAGTTTTCCTTTTAAGAGAGCTTGATAAGGAAACAAGAGTTTGGGATGTTTTGGTAGATCCGGCAAGAAAAATCAGAATTGGTAACAAATTATTCTTCACAGAAGATGAGTCTTTGGTAGCTGAGGTTATTGATAACACTACATCAAGAGGAAGAACATTAAGATTCTTATTCGATGGTTCTTACGATGAATTCAGAACGAAATTGAAGGAATTAGGAGAAACTCCACTTCCAAAATATATCAAAAGAGCAGTAGAACCGGAAGATGCAGAAAGATATCAGACGATTTATGCTAAAATAGAAGGAGCAGTAGCTGCCCCTACAGCAGGTCTTCACTTCTCTAAGCATTTAATGAAAAGATTAGAGATTAAAGGAATCGATTTTGCTGAAGTTACACTTCACGTAGGATTGGGAACTTTTAACCCAATTGAGGTAGAAGATCTTTCTAAGCACAAAATGGAATCAGAAGAGATCATTATTGATGAAAAAAATGCTGATATCATCAACAAGGCAGTAGAATCTCACAGAAGAGTTTGTGCAGTAGGAACTACTACCATGAGAGCATTGGAAACTTCTGTTTCTTCAAACAAAAAAATCTCCGCTTTCAACGGCTGGACGAATAAATTCATTTATCCACCTCACGATTTCGGAGTGGCTAATTCAATGATCACGAACTTCCACACACCGAAGTCTACATTGATTATGATGATTGCTGCATTTGCTGGAAGAGATTTCATCATGCAGGCTTATGAAGAAGCTGTAAAAGAAAAGTACAAGTTCTATTCTTACGGTGACGCAATGTTAATTCTATAAAAAGATATTAGGTAATAGGTTGCAGGTAGGAGTTACCTGCGACCTGAAGCCTAAAATCTACAACCTTACAATGAAAGATATCCGTATATTATCACTAGACCAGCTTAAAGAATACTTTGTATCTTTAGGGGAGAAGCCGTTTCGTGCGAAACAGGTCTATGACTGGCTATGGAGTAAAAACCTCCATTCGATTGATGAAATGACGAATCTTTCGAAATCTCTTCGTGAAAAAATTTCAGAAGAATATACCATTAATCCTGTTTCCGTAGATCTTCTTCAGAAAAGTACCGACGGAACTATCAAAAACGGAGTGAAACTTCATGATGGATTATTGGTAGAATCTGTTCTTATTCCAACAGAAACAAGAACAACAGCCTGTGTCTCTTCACAGGTAGGCTGCTCATTAAACTGCGAATTCTGTGCTACTGCAAAACTGAAAAGGATGAGAAACCTTGAAGTGGCGGAAATTGTAGACCAGGTTGCCCTTATTGACAGCCAAAGCAGAATGTATTTTGACAGACCGCTTTCCAATATCGTATTCATGGGAATGGGAGAACCAATGATGAACTACAAAAACGTAGTGGAAGCCATCAGAAAGATTACCCAGCCGGAAGGATTAGGAATGTCTCCAAGAAGAATCACTGTTTCTACGTCAGGAATTCCAAAGATGATCAAAATGCTTGCTGATGATGAATTGCGTGTGAAATTAGCACTTTCTCTTCACTCAGCGATTGAAGCAAAGCGTAATGAAATTATGCCTTTCTCTGATAAATTCCCGTTAACGGATATTATGGAGGCACTTCAGTACTGGTATCAGAAAACGGGTTCAGTAATCACTTTCGAATACTGTGTATGGAAAGGAATTAATGACGGTGACGAGGATATCAAAGCTTTAATCAAATACTGTAAGCAGGTTCCTTCAAAAGTAAACCTTATTCAATACAACCCAATCGGGGACGGAAAATATGACCAATGTAACAAGCAGGCTGAAGAAAATTATATCCGTCAGGTTGAAAATGCTGGCATAACTGTAATGGTAAGAAGAAGCCGTGGAGGGGATATTGATGCTGCCTGTGGGCAATTAGCCAATAAAAATGCTGATTAAAATTTTCCTGAAAAAATCTTAAAACTTTCTTAAATCATCGTCTAAAATCCTACCTTTGCATAAAATTATTTTGTGATGATGGAGTATTTTATGAGCGAGAATGGGCTAGAAAATGTATATGCGTGGTCAATTCCTTTGCACGCCACTGTTATTTTAGCTGAGATGATTTACAGCCACGTTTCAGAGGCGAAGTTATACAGTGGAAAAGACCTTGCTACAAATGTTTATCTTGCTTTGATGAACTTTGGTCTTGACCTGATTATGAAGGCGTTTGCGATGGGGGTAATGTTTTTCTTTTACAACCACAAACTTCTTTCATGGGATCTTAGCATCTGGTATTTACTGGCCTGCTTTATAATCACAGATTTTGCTTACTATGTCCTGCATTATGTGGATCACCGTTCCAGAGCATTCTGGGCAGTTCACATTACACACCATAGTTCAGAATTTTTCAACCTTACAACCGGTTTCAGAAGCCCGGTTTTACAACCGCTTTACAGATATTTATATTTTTCACCACTCGCATTCTTAGGGTTCAATCCGTGGCATATTATGGTAGCTTATGCTATTGGTCAGGTATATGGAACATGGGTGCACACACAGACGGTAAAAAGTATGGGATTCTTAGAATATATTCTGGTAACCCCTTCTCACCACCGTGTACACCATGCCTGTAATATCAAGTATCTGGATAAAAACATGGGAATGTGTCTCATTATCTGGGATAAAATATTTGGAACCTTCCAGAAAGAGGACCCGAATATTCCTGTAAAATATGGAATCTATCCAAAAATGCCTGATAACAGGCCTGATACAGTACTCTTCTATGAATGGAGAAAAATTTGGAAAGACCTTAAGCAGCCAGGATTAAAATTTACCGACAGGATCAATTATATTTTCAACTCACCGGGATGGAGACATGACGGAACCGGAAAAACAGTAAGACAATATCAGAAAGAATACTTTGCCAAGCAGACACAAAAAGAGCAGGCAAAGAATCAGGAGCAGCAGAAATCTGCTTAATTATCAATAGAAATCTATAGAAAGACGGGCTTTTGGGTTCGTTTTTCTTTTTTCGTTAAGTAGCAGAGTAGAGGTTCAGATAAATAATCACTTAATTAATAACAAATAACCTCTATCATTCCCATTCTCTGGAGAGACGGTGGAAATTCAAAGAAATGGTGTATAAAGCTAATTTATAAAACCGCTTTGACTTCTATTTTCACGTCTCATCTCTTTTTTATTTATTCTTTCATACTCAAACTCTCCATTCAGCAGTCCGTCATTTAAACTAAAAATCCTATTTTTGTCCTTATGAAAAGAACACTTCTGCTATTGGCTTTTCTTGCCTTTCAAACAGCATTTTCTCAACAGACAGATTTCCTGAAAATTAAAAAGTATAGAATCAATTATTTGGATAATAAGATCCAGGAGACTTCCGGACTGAATTTTTTTAATGGAAAGCTGTACACTTTTAATGACAGCGGAAATGCTCCGGAATTGTTTGAAATCAATAAAACCTCAGGAGAAGTGGTGAAAACCTTAAAGGTAAATGCCAGAAATACGGATTGGGAAGCGCTTACAAATGATGGTGATCATTTTTATATTGGTGATTTCGGGAACAATGACGGGAGCAGAAGGCATCTTACCATTTATAAAGTTCCTTTTCAGGGAGATAGTCTGCAAAATAATCAGGTAAAGGAAATTAAATTCCATTATCCTGAGCAGACTGATTATATATCGAGCTATTTTAAGACAGATTTTGATGCAGAAGCGATGGTGTATGCTCATGGAAAGCTTCATGTCTTTACCAAAGAATGGGTGTCAAAATCAACAGTCCATTATGTTATTGATCCTGAAAAAAATGAAAAACAGGATGCTGTAAAGGCAGAAAGCTATAAAACCAATTTTATGGTAACCGATGCTGCCTACTTTGATAAAAAGCTTTATTTGGTAGGGTACAGTAAGAAAACAGAAGTGTTTTTGGATGTTTTTACAGAAACTGAACCGGGAATATTTTTTAAAGAAAGCCCGAAACACTATTATTTAGGAAGTGCTTTATCTGTAGGGCAGATTGAAGGGATCGCAGTAGACGAAACAGGGATTTCTATTTCAGGAGAAAAATTTAAATCTCCATTGGGAAAGACCAAGCCTTCTCTTTATTTTATCCCAAAAGACCAACTCAGAGATTAATTTTCGCTTAAAATTGAGCGAAAAAAATTATCTTTGTGAGAATTAATGATTATTCACCCAGCATTCGCAGATTTTGGCAAATACAGTAGAAGAAATTAAACGACCGATCAATGATGAAATGAAGCTTTTTGAACAGAAGTTTTATGAATCAATGCAGAGTAAAGTGGCTTTATTGGATAAAGTAACCCGTTTTATTGTTACTACCAAAGGAAAGCAGATGCGTCCTATGTTTGTCTTTCTTTGTGCCAAGCTGGTAGGAAATGTTACCGAAAAAACTTATCGTGGAGCCTCCATGATTGAGCTGATTCATACGGCTACTTTGGTACATGATGATGTGGTGGATGAAAGTTTTAAACGTCGTAATTTCTTTTCTATTAATGCGTTATGGAAGAATAAAATTGCTGTTTTGGTAGGGGATTATCTGCTGTCAAAATCAGTATTATTATCTACAGACCATAAAGATTATGATCTATTGGGAGTGATTTCTAGAACAATCCGAGAAATGTCTGAGGGGGAGCTTCTTCAATTGGAGAAAGCCAGAAAACTGGATATTACAGAAGATGTTTATTACGAAATTATCCGTCAGAAAACAGCCACTTTAATAGCTGCCTGCTGTGAGATTGGAGTATTGTCTAACAGTACGGATGAAGTGCTGGCCAAGAAAATGCAGGACTTCGGTACTTTTACAGGAATGGCTTTCCAGATCAAAGATGACCTTTTTGATTATTTAAGCTCCAATGTAATCGGTAAGCCGGTAGGAATTGATATTAAAGAACAGAAAATGACCCTGCCTTTAATTCATACCCTGAAAATAGCAAATGAAAAGGACAGAAAATACTATTTCGATACCATCAAGCGCTATAATAACAATCCCAAGAGAGTAAAAGAACTTATTGAGTTCGTTAAAAATTCCGGTGGATTGGAATACTCGATCACTGTGATGAAAGACTTCCTGCAAAAAGCCAAAGATATTCTTAATGAATTTCCAGACTCAGAAGCAAGAACGTCTTTACACATTATGCTGGATTATGTAATTGAGCGAAAATTTTAAATTAAATAATTTTCAGGGTTACAATAATAACAGCTAGAACTATACAAAATAAAGCGATTAAAAATAAATAATCCGCAATACTCTCAAACGTGTATTCCCTCTTTTTATTTCCCGTTCTGATGGCCAGAAAGGAAAAGAAGCAGCTACAGGCGAAAAGAATACAGGCAAAGCCTGCAAATTCGTCTAAATATGTATTGTGACTGATCTTAGCGATTTTCAGAGAGGTAATAATAATCAATGAAAACCCTAGAAGATTGCTCGATGCATTCAGAATATGGGGTGATTTTTTTTCCATCTTTACAATTTTTTTCAAAATAAAGCACAATTTTTTTTATTATCAAATTTTTAAAAAAGATTATTAAAAATTAAAATTAATTTAAAAAGTGTATATTAGCGAAATACTTGAAGAACAAAAACTTTTTTACTTAGCTATGCAAACAACCTATATTGAAACACAGCAAATATCCTTTCAAGATTTTAAAAATCAGATACTTGAAGACTACAGGTTAGGGAGGATTTCTCGTGAAATGTCTTATCTCGGAAGGAGAGAAGTACTTACCGGAAAAGCTAAATTCGGAATTTTTGGGGATGGTAAGGAACTTCCTCAGCTTGCAATGGCGAAGGTTTTCAGAAATGGAGACTTCCGTTCAGGGTATTATAGAGATCAGACTTTTGCATTGGCAATAAATGCTTTAACGGCAGAAAGTTTCTTTGCGCAGATGTATGCGGATACAAGCGTAGAAAGAGAGCCGGCTTCAGCAGGAAGACAGATGAACGGACACTTTGCAACAAGAAGTTTAAATGAAGACGGAAGCTGGAAAGATTTAACAGCACAGAAGAATATTTCTTCGGATATTTCACCTACAGCAGGACAAATGCCAAGACTATTAGGATTGGCTCAAGCTTCTACTATATATAAAAATGTAAAATTTGACGGTTCTGAGAAGTTTTCAAGAGAAGGAAATGAGATTGCTTTCGGAACAATTGGTGATGCTTCTACCGCTGAAGGTCACTTCTGGGAAACACTGAATGCTGCATGTGCACTTCAGGTTCCTATGATCGTATCAATCTGGGATGACGGATATGGAATTTCAGTTCCTACCAAAAACCAGAGAGCAAAAGCTGATATCAGTGAAATGCTAAGCGGTTTCCAAAGAAAAGAAGCAGAAAATCAAGGTTGTGAAATCATTCAGGTGAAAGCTTGGGATTATGCAGCATTATTGGATGCTTATGCTAAAGCAGAGCATTTTGCGAGAACAGAAAGTGTTCCTGTAGTAGTACATGTGGTAGATGTTACCCAGCCTCAAGGGCACTCTACATCAGGATCTCACGAAAGATATAAAAACGAAGAGCGTTTAGCCTGGGAAGCTGAGTTTGACGGATTGGTGAAATTCAAAGAGTGGATTCTGAACTATTCTATCGAAATTGATGGAAAAGAAGAAGTAATTGCAACTGCTGAAGAATTGGAAGCAATTGATGAAGATGCTAAAAAAACAGCTAAAGCAGGGCAAAAAACAGCTTGGGATAGCTACCAGACTGCCATCAAAGAATTAATTCAGTCTGTTGTTCCTTTGGTAGAAAATATTAAAGGTCAGAATATTGAAGTAGAAGCAGCACTTACTCACTTCAATAAATTGGTTTCAAAAGCTAAGAAAGATGTATTCCATTTAGCAAGAAAAACTTTACTGGCTACAAGAGGTACTAATTCTGCAGAAAGAAATCAATTGATGCAGAAGTACAATGAAGTTTCTGAAATTGAAAAAGACAATTATTCATCTCACTTATATTCTCAGTCTGAATGGAAAGCTGAAAACATCCAGGAAATTAAGCCTGTTTACTCAGACAGTTCTGAAGACGTTGATGGAAGAGTAGTGATCAGAAATAATTTTGATAAAATCTTTGAAAAATATCCAGAAACCCTAATCTTTGGTGAAGATACCGGAAACATTGGTGACGTAAATCAGGGATTGGAAGGGATGCAGGAGAAATACGGAGCATTACGTATTGCTGATACAGGAATTCGTGAAGCTACCATTCTTGGACAGGGAATTGGTATGGCAATGAGAGGTTTAAGACCAATTGCTGAAATTCAGTACTTAGACTATGTTCTTTACTGTTTACAGGGAATGAGTGATGATCTGGCAACAGTGCATTACAGAACCAAAGGTGGTCAGAAGGCTCCACTAATCATCAGAACTAGAGGTCACAGATTGGAAGGAATCTGGCATTCAGGTTCTCCGATGGCGGGAATTCTTAACCTTTCAAAAGGTATTTTAGTATTGGTACCAAGAAACCTTACTAAAGCTGCCGGATTCTACAATACAATGCTTCAGGCGGACGAACCTGCGATTATTGTAGAATGCCTGAACGGATACAGATTAAAAGAAAAGCAACCAGATAACTTAGGGGAATTCACTGTTCCTGTAGGTAAAATTGAAGTAACGAAAGAAGGTAAAGACGTTACTCTGGTAACTTACGGTTCTACATGGAGAATTGTAACAGAAGCAGCTAACGAGTTAGAAAAATTAGGAATCTCTGCAGAAGTGATCGATATCCAGTCGTTAATTCCTTTCGATTTATCTCACGAGATTGCTGAAAGTGTTAAGAAAACTAACAGGTTAGTAGTAATCGATGAAGATGTTGAAGGTGGAACTACAGGATTTATCCTACAGCAGATCTTAGAAAAGCAGAAAGCTTTCAGATACCTGGATTCAGATCCGTTGACGATCTCTGCAAATGATCACAGACCAGCATATGCAAGTGATGGTGATTATTTCAGTAAGCCGTCTACAGACGATATGGTAGAAAAGATCTACGCTATGTTTAATGAAACCAATCCTCAGAAATATCCTGCGATATTCTAATTAGGATTAAAGATAAATTAAACCGCTTTCATTATCTGAAAGCGGTTTTTTGTTTTGATGCTGTAAATCTGACCTTGAATTAATAATTGATACCTCTTGTTAATTTGTTTTTCAGTTTAATCCTCTTCAGCCAAAGTAATGCGCAGCTTATTCAAAGTATTCATTAAAGTAATACTCGATGTCAGTTCAATAATTTCTCTTTCTGTAAAATGCTGAAATATTTTTTCCCTGGCTTCTTGCCAGTCATTATTGTTATAAGTTACGGCTTCTGCCCAGCTCAAAACAAGCTTCTGCTTTACATCAAAAACTTTGGTATGTCTCCAGCCTGGTAATCGGTTAATGATATCCTGTTCAAAGCCAAAATTAAGAAGTTCTTTGGCATGATAACTGCAGCAGTAAGCGCAGCCATTGATTTGAGATACACGTAATTCTGCCAGTGCAATCAGTTTTTCATCAATACCAGACTTTCGGATGCTGGAGTGGGCTTTATACAGGTAACCAATGGTTTCTTTTGCTATTTCTTTGTAATTCATAATGAAATATTTTCTGCAAATTTGCATCAGAAATAGTTGAGAAACTATATACTTACTTTTTCGTGCTATACTAACCTTTTTGAAAGCATCTTCACAAAACAACAATGGAAGGAATTATATCATTTTTAAAAACAAGAAAAATAGCCCTGGTTATTTCTATACTATATGTTGGTATAGGAACCATAGGGGTTTGCTCAGCCTATAGAAGTGATCTTTTATATGGTGAATGGACTTTATATGCTTTATTAATAACATTACCTGTATCAATTTTGAGTTTTGCGTACAGATATGCTGACCCGAACATATTTCCTGTTTTATTTATTCAGTTTATTATGTTTTTGATTACATTTTTTATCTTGTCTTTATTTATAAAAAGTAAGCCTAAAAATTAATAGATGACTTTCAGAGTTATTTTAAAACAAAAAGATATTAAACATTGACAGCCTTTTTATTTTTTATATCTTCATTCAAAAAAGCACAGTCTTTGTCTTCATGCTGTCCTTTCACCTGATATTTCGCTTCCCATTCTTCCAGAAGATATAAAATAGGCAACAGTGCTAGCCCCTTTTCAGTAAGAGAATATTCCACTCTTGGAGGGAGTTCTTTAAATTCTTCCCGAATGACCAAACCATCAGTTTCCATTTCACGAAGCTGGTCTGTCAATACTTTTCTCGAGATCACATTAATACGTACGGCAAGCTCTCCAAAACGTAACTTTCGGTCTTTAATTACCAATACAATAATTGGTTTCCATTTGCTTCCCAAAGCAGCCATTGCTTTACCTAAAGGACAGCTGTACTGCATTAATTCATTCTTTTTCATACGTTACTTTAATGTTACTAATGTAAGTTACTGCGAAGTTACCATTATTTTTTTAATGAAAGATACAAAAACGAACTATTATTAGTTACTTTGTGTAACAATTATAAAACAAGATTTTAAATATGAGTACATCATCATTATTTAAACCGTTTCAATACAAAAATTTACAGCTTAAAAATAGAATCGTAATGGCTCCAATGACCAGAGCACAATCTGACAATGGAGTTCCTACGCAAAAAATAGCTGATTATTATGGAAGAAGAGCCGCTTCAGAAGTAGGACTGATTCTTTCAGAAGGAACTGTTATCAACAGACCTGCATCGAAAAACGTGCAGAATATTCCGGATTTTTATGGAAGTGAAGCTTTGAACGGCTGGAAAAACGTAATCGATACCGTACATCAGAATGGCGGTAAAATGGGACCTCAGATCTGGCATGTAGGAGATACCAGAATGTCTGAAGATTATCCGCTATTGCCAATGGAAAAAGTATCTACAATGACCATTGAAAATATTCAGGATACTATTGCACAGTTTGCTGCTTCTGCAAAATCAGCGAAAGATCTTGGCTTCGACTGTCTTGAAATTCATGGAGCACATGGCTATCTTATCGATCAGTTTTTCTGGGAAGTAACCAATACAAGAACAGACGAGTATGGTGGTAAGACCTTAAAGGAAAGAAGCAGATTTGCCGTTGAAGTGGTGAAAGCCATAAGATTGGCAGTGGGAGAGGATTTTACAATAATACTTCGCCTATCTCAATGGAAGCAGCAGGATTATAAAACCAAATTAGCCCTTACTCCCAACGAAATGGAAGACTGGCTATTACCGCTAAAAGAAGCCGGAGTAGATATTTTCCATTGCTCACAACGCCGTTTCTGGGAACCGGAATTTGATGGATCAGATTTGAATTTTGCAGGCTGGGCAAAAAAGATTACAGGGCAACCAACGATTACCGTAGGTTCTGTTGGCCTAAACGGAGATTTCCTGAATGCATTTGCAGGACAGGGAACGGAAAAAACTGATCTTACAGAACTGATAAGAAGGTTAGACAATGAAGAATTTGATCTTGTGGCAGTAGGGCGTGCTATCTTACAGGATTACCAGTGGGTAAAGAAGATCAAAGACGGAAATACAGAAGAAATTCTGGACTTTACAGCAGAAAGTATGAGCGTATTATTTTAATGGGAATGGAGAATAGTTAATATGTTTCGCTGTCAATTTTTTAACAGCATATTTTATTCACTTGCGAAGCAAAATTAATGATTCACTATTCATATTAATCATCATAATTCACTTTATTTTATATTTAATTTCACCTATTTATTAAAGAAACCGGCTTTCAGAATCTTCTGAAAGCCGGTTTTATTATATTTCATAAAATCAACATGCATATTCATCTCCTACACAGCTCCAGTAGGCCGGATGTCCATTTTCTGCCTTATAACGGCAAGGTCTTGCTCCAGGCTCGCAGACAGGAGCATTTCCTCCATTGATTTTCTTTAATTCTGATTTTGCTAATTTTTTTAAATTTTTCATAGTGTAATGTGTTGATTAGTATTGAACTGATTTGTTTTGTGAGAAATACAGAATGAATTAATCACATTCCTCAGTCACTAAAATACATCTCCAGCGGGCACGTCCGTCAGAAAAATATAAACAAGGAGTGGTATCCGGAGGACAGTTCGGAGCATTTCCACCATTAATTTTTTTTAACTCTACTTTTGCTAATTTTCTTAAATTTTTCATAGGTAATAATTTGTTGATGGTTACAAATGTAATATTTTTTATGAATACCGCAAGGTTTTTCTTTAAGTTGTGAAATAAATATAAATTCATATTTGTTGTTTCATTTTTTCTTTTCTTTGCCAATCTATTTATCCTTACAATAAGGACTTTAAAAAAGCACTGTGTCATATAAATATTTATTACCCACAACAGCGTTTCTGTTTCTTTCCTGCAAACAGGAAACAATAAAATCCGAATCCAAAGTTGCGGATAGCCATATTCTGGAACAGGAAAAAGCAGCCCCGGATTCACTTCGCAAAGAAGTAACAGAACAGAAAGTAATTCCTTTCAATCTCTATGCTGAATGGGAAGGAGTATACAGCTATTGTAAGCCGGATGAAAGATCTGATGAATTCAAGTCAGTGACTTGCTTTGAAATTTCCATATCTAAAAATGAAGTTACCGTTGATGGAAATACTCTTCTTTGTATAGGAACTTATAGCATCAAAGGTAATAAAGATGAAGCAGAACTGAGATATGCCGGAGATGAAAATGTCTGTGAAGATCATTTTTTCAGATTGAAAAGAGAAGGCAAAAAGATTGTCCTGTATGATTTTATGAACCCTGATCAGGCAAGAGAAGTAAAGATAAAAAAAAATTGAAATTATGATATTAAAAATGAAAGCCGTTAAATGGGTAGGAATATTCTCTTTTGCAGTGCTAATGAGTATATACTCATGTACAAAAGGAGAAAGTAAACCTGCTGAGCAAACGTCGGATCAGCATCAGAAAACAAAGGCAGATACTGTTATTACAAAATCGACGATATTACTGCTGGGACCTGATGAAGAGGAGATAGACGAAATTAAAAAAAGACAGGGGGAAGATAATTTCTATACCATTGCTGATGATGCTAATTATTATTCAGCAGAAATATTTGAAGCTGCGCCTGCAACCATTTATACAGGTTATAGAATCATCGGTTTTCCCAAAGAAAATTATGTATTTGATAAAAATAAATCTGAAGATAAATGGCTGGTCATTGATTATAAAGCAGGTTCTCAACCTAAAATATATTCATTGGTAGATTATTATCGTCATATAACTGAAAAATAATCCTTAGATAGATAAAAGATAAACGCGCTCCCATCATGATGGGAGCGCGTTTTTTAACAGATTTAAATATCTAAAACCGTCATATCAAAATGACAGAAGTGATTTCTTATAAACCAATGTTTTTAGTAGGTTTCAACTGCTTTAAGATATTCTTTGGAATCGCTTTTTTGTGAACCAAAATAGCAGTCGATTTATATTCAACATAAGGTCTTGTTACATAAAGATATCCTGCGAAGTCATTCGTTACTCCCCAAGAGTTCTTCACCATATAATATTCCTTACCGGTCTGGTCTTTTGCCAATCCTACGATATGCATACCGTGGTCATCCGTTGTAGAAAGATTGTTAAGTGCTTTCTGACGCATATCCTCAGTGATGGCCTTATCCTTTTTAGGCTCTGTAAACAAAGTCTGTTTGTTCTCTGCAGTAATCTGACCTAAGTCCATGTCCGGAACATAAGCCACTCCATTTTTATAAGAGAAATAAGGCTCGGAAACATCAGTAGCCCAACCTACAGAATATCCTTTTGTTACAGCATTATCGATGATTGTTGTAAGATCTTTCATCGGAACATTCCAGTCAGAATCGTGGCTCCAGTTATCAGGAATCGGAACTACAAATTTCTGGTAGTAAGGATAATCTTTGTAAGAAGATAATTCTACATAATCCTCAGCATTGATTCCCACTACTTCTGAAGCAAAAGTTTTAGGGGTGTAGTTCTTCCCTTCATACGTGAAGTTCGCAGGTACTTTTCCTAAATATTCATCAAGAATAGTATCTACAGAATCCATCCAGTTGTCCGTAAGCTTTCCTTTAGAAGAAGCCTGAACAAGGCTGTCAAGAACCGGCTTTAACTTTCCCTGCATTTCCTTGAAATTGTTGGTAGTCTGTCCAGCTTTTAATCCTGAATAAACATCCTGTGGAACAGCTCCGTACTTTTTGTACATATTGATTACATCGTGAAGTTCTCCACCGTCACCCCAGCTGATCGCACCGTTATTCAAAACATATAACTTCGCTTTATCATGATAAGAGTTTCTGGCTGTAAAAATTTCAGCAAGATCTACAGGTTTTTTGCCCATTCTCTGCATTTCAGATTCAAGGAAAGAGTTTCCTGAGTAGCTCCAGCAGGTTCCTGACGAACCCTGGTTCTTTACAGAAGTAGCTCCAACGTCTTTTAACGTTGTAAACTGAAAATTAGCATTTTGTGAGTGGTTGTTTTTTAACTTATTGATTAAGTCATCTTGGGCAAACATCATACTTCCTGCAGACAAAACAAAAAGTAATGATGCAATTTTGGCTTTTTTCATTACTATAAAAAGATTATTTACATTAATAGTCGTTAATAATAGAGATTTGTTACAAAGGGAAAAGTTAAATTTGAAATTAAAAATAATACAGAAATAGAACGTAAATAAGATAATTTACCTTTTTACCTCCAAAAAAGTTGATCATGTTTCCAACCCCAGCTAAAGTTCCTGCATCTATACTAATATAACTCCTGACTATGGAACGAGAATTATTATTGGAATGCCAGCGTAACAGCCGCAATGCACAGCGGCAGATTTACGAGAAAATGGCGGGCAGGCTGTACTCTGTTTGCAGACGCTATTTGAAAAACGATGAAGATATAGAAGAAGTATTGGCTGATACCTTCTATAAGATTTTTACGAAGATAAGCCAACTCCAGAACCCCGATACCTTTGAAGCATGGGCTAAAAAAATTGCGGTGAATGAATGCCTTCAGAAATTAAGAACTGATAAAGCTCTGTTTATTTCCCTGGAAGAAACCCTGGTGGAACCTTCAAGAGGATCTGAGGAACATATTTCCTTCGAAAAAGACATTCTGAACCTGCTGAGCTTTCTTCCTGAAGGTTGCAGAGCTATTTTTAATCTTTTTGCGATTGAAGGATATCCGCATAAAGAAATAGCTTCCATGCTTTCTATCAGTGAAGGAACCTCAAAATCCCAGCTCAATTTTGCAAGAAAAAAACTTCAGGAACTTTTGGTGAATCAAAACATTTAAACTTTTACAACAATGGAAAATAATCATATAGATCAACAATTCAATGAAGCTTCCAGGCTTTCAGAAGAACCAACGGTTTTTCCTGGTTTTGAAAAAGTATGGACAAAAGTTGAAGAAAAACTGGATCTGAAAAAAGAAAAAAAGAGAATGATTCCTCTTTGGCTGCCTTATGGTATCGCTGCAAGTCTGGTGATTGGCATGGGGGCTTTTTACTTCATGAATAAAAAAGAATCCGTGGACTCCTTTAAACCTGTAATCGCAGAGGATACAAATTTAAGAGGTCCGGTAAGCAAAACGGATATTGCAAAAATAGACAGTACAATAACAAATAATATAAAAAAAGAGAAAAATACTGTTAAACCAATAGAAAAACTGGCTGCCAATGCAACACCTGAACCAGCTAAGTCTTCTGATCAGGTACATCAACCGGTAATTTCTGAATATCAATCGGAGAAGGACAAAAACGATGCTATATTTAGTAGTAGAAAAGCAGGTCATCAAACGGATATTAATTTTATTAAAAAGAAAGATACTAGTGAGTCCACTAAGGAAATTGAGGAAATTGTTGTCACAGCATTAGGGATTAAAAGGATTGAAAAATCGGTGTCTTCTTCAAATACAATTACAACTACAACTTTAAATGGTTTACCACAGTCTATGGTTTATTCTTCATTGCAGGGAACTGTCCAAGGGTTGCAAATCACTGCTTCCGGAAGTGGATCGGTAAGAAACCAGGGGGACAATATAATGAATAACAATAGTGTGGGGTATCTTAATGAGAATAAGATCATGATCAGAGGAATATCATCTGTTACAGCAGAGAATAAAGCATTGTATGTTATTAATGGAGTAGTGGCGGAAGAGGAAGTGTTCAAAAGTTTAGATCCAAACAAAATTGAAAGCATGAATGTTTTAAAAGGGAATTCAGCTGTAGCAATGTATGGAAATAAGGCTGCCAATGGAGTGATTGTGGTGACTACCAAAAGTCTTTCAGGAAAGGAAAAAAGAAAATTGAAGAAACTTCAGAAAGAAATTGATAAACAAAAACAGATTTCACCAGTTACTCATTATGATGAAAGTTATGATGCCTTTGTTGAAAATCCTTTTGAACTGACCCACAGCCAACCCTTATCTACTTTTTCAATTGATGTTGATAATGCCTCGTATTCCAATGTGAGAAGGATGGTTAATAATGGACAGGTGGTTGATAAAAATGCAGTAAGAATCGAAGAAATGGTCAACTATTTTAAATATGACTATCCACAACCTAAAAATGGGGAACCTTTTTCAATAAATACCGAATACAATGACTCCCCATGGAATCCGAAGCACAAGTTGCTTAGAATAGGACTTCAGGGAAAAAATCTTCCGATGGATCAGTTACCTGCTTCAAACCTCGTTTTTCTTATTGATGTTTCGGGTTCAATGGATGCTGAAAATAAATTGCCATTATTGAAGTCTTCCTTCAAGGTTCTGCTGAATCAGCTGAGGCCTGTAGATAAAGTAGGAATCGTAGTGTATGCGGGTAGTGCAGGAATGGTTTTACCTCCTACATCTGCATTCGAAAAGGATAAAATTATTGAAGCACTGGATCATCTTCAGGCAGGAGGAAGTACAGCAGGAGGAGCAGGAATTGAACTGGCTTATAAATTGGCACAGGAAAATTTTGTAAAAGAGGGCAACAACCGTGTTATTATTGCAACAGATGGTGATTTCAACGTAGGAATATCTTCCACCTCTGATCTTAAAACATTGATTGAAGATAAAAGAAAATCCGGTGTTTTCCTGACCTGTTTAGGTTTCGGAATGGGAAATTATAAAGACAATACCCTGGAAACACTTGCAGATAAAGGAAATGGAAATTACGCCTATATTGATAATATGCAGGAAGCCAATAAGTTTCTGGGGAAAGAATTTGCAGGAAGTATGTATGCCATAGCCAAAGATGTGAAAATCCAGATTGAATTTAACCCGGAATATGTAAAATCATACCGCCTTATTGGTTATGAGAATAGAAAACTGAAAAATGAGGACTTTGTCAACGATAAGATAGATGCTGGAGAATTGGGAAGCGGACATACCGTTACAGCTTTGTACGAGATAATTCCTGCAGATGTAAAATCAGACTTTATTCCCAAAGAAAATGATCTGAAGTACACCAAGAGTAGATCTTCAAAAGAATTTGGAGATGAGCTGGCTACTATAAAATTCAGATATAAAAGACCGGATGGAGATACCAGCCGTGAAATCAGTCAGATTGTTAAAAACGTTGATGACAGAATATCTTCTGCCAGTCCGGATTTTAAATTTGCCTCTTCAGTGGCCTGGTTTGGTTTGGTGGTGAGAAACTCCGGGCTGATCACGAAAAAAGATCTTTCTGATATTGAAAATCTGGCCAAACAGGGTAAAAATAAAGATGAAGAAGGCTATCGGTCAGAGTTTATAAGATTGATAGAGAGTTATAAAGCAATTCAAAAATAATTTGTAAAAAAGAAATTTCCCCGGAAATTTCTTTTTCTTTATTTTAGTACCTATTACCATGAAGATGAGAAAAAACTATTTACTGCTGCTGTTGCCGTTTACTGTTACGGTACTGAAGGCACAGGATTCAAGCCTATATTATTCAGGAAAATTTTTAAATCATAAAGATAAACCACAGAATTTCTTAAAAGTATACAATAAAAATAATGGTATCTACGAACTGACAGATGCCGAAGGAACAGCTGTCATTGCAGCTAAACCTTATGATACCTTAGTGTGGAATCAGGGGAAAAACAGGACTGTAGTTAGATCTTTTGAACTCAAAGAACTGAAAAAAATTCTGGAGGAGCAGGTAGAGAAAAAATATGTTCAGGAGATTTACAGTAAGGCTTATGACAGTTTAATTTCTGGGAAAAATAATTTCAGCATAGATAATGTACAAACCAATCTAAAGATTATTTCTGACAGATATTTTAGCAGGGTAAGAAAGCTGAAACAGAAAAAAGATAGTACTTATATTCTGAAGGATCAAAGCACTTGGACATTGCTGTTGAATGGTAACTTTAGTACTTCTTTGGATGTGAAAAGCCATAACGCCCTTCCTGCTACTCAAAGCAAATACGTACAGGGAAGATCAAATGGAGGAAATCTGATATGGAACGGTCCTGAAACCAATGAAATGTTCAGTTTCGGACCGGATATTTCTACATTGGCTTTTGATGGTCAGCCTTATCAGTATGATGAGAATGGCAGACTGGTTCCGTCAGCAGGAGGATTTAAGCAGGCAAAAGCTTATAATAACAGTCTGTTTAAAACTATGTTTGGCTACAATAATCAGCTTAACATCAATACGGTGATAAGACAGGGATATAAAGACCGGTTTCGTCTCTCACTGGATCTGAAACAGCAGAAAAATCAATTGTACTTTATCAATCAGTTTAATCTTAACAATGCTATCAAAGCAAAGCTGACTACAGATCTGGGTGGATATCTGGTGAAGTTTTCATTTAATTATGAAGAAGACAAAGCCACCAATACCAATAGAATTGGACTTTTCAATAGAGCCTATCAAAATTCCCTATTGACTCCCATTTCATTTTCGAATGCCCAGCAGACCTTTTTGAATAATGGAAGTCAACGAAGCTACAGCCAGTATGCTGATAATCCTGAATTCCTTTTTGTACAGGATGAAAAGTACCGTTACCAGAGCCGTCAGAGACAATTGGGTTTTAGTGCAGATAAAGCATTTGGAGATTTTAAACTCAATATCGTTCAGTCTTACGAGAATAATTTCCTTTGGAACCAGGATCAATATCTGCCATCTACTTATGGTTTCAAAGACGGGATAACGAATGAAAGAGAACAAAATAACAGGTTGTACCATTCTAATATTCAGGGGAAGTATCAATTGGGGGAGTATAGATTTAAGAATGTTTTTAGTCTTAATTTTATTCTGAATGATATAAAATCTGATGTTTACAATAGCCTGGTAGATAAAAAGTATACCTATCAAAGAACCTCTCAGGATTATATTTTTAATTATAATATGGAAATCCAGTCTGGTGATTTTGAGGGTGATTTTAACCTTGGAAATTCATTTTATATCTCCAATACATCCGCTAAAAACAGCTATTGGCTTCCAAAAGCTACGGGGTATCTTCGGTTTAGAGATATCTTTGACTGGGATAATTATGATTTTAAAGTTTCAGGAAGCTACAGCCATCTGAGTTCAGAACCTGAAATTACCAGATCTTATGCTTCCTATGCTACTACTTTACTGAAGGCAGAAAATTATTATAGATATTTTCCCGTACATGAAGTTGAAGACTTCAAAGGTTTATCCAATATCAATACAAAAGAATGGAAAATAGGTGGGAAGATAAATTATGGATATAACATTAGTCTTGAAGGGGAATATTTTAACAGAAAAAGCGAAAATGATATTTTTCCGGTATTTGAGAACAACCAGCTAAAGCTAAAAAATATGGCAGATCATACCTATAGCGGGTATGAAGTTAATTTTGCCTACGAAAGACTCTACCTGGCCTATAATTTTTTTACCACCAATAAAATTTCATTTTTCAAATATAAAGATATTGTGGATCGTGTGATACCAGGTTATAACAACAGTGCTGTCGCTGGATTTCAGGATGTTTATAAAACTTTGACGGAAGGGCAAGTTCTAGGAGCAGTAATAGGAAGTTATTTTGAAAGGAATGCCGATGGACAGTTGATTATTGATGATTCAGGTTTTCCTGAAAAAGCTGATGGTATGAAGATCATTGCGGATCCAACTCCGGATTTTGTTATGAAATTCAATCATAACTTAACCTATAAGAGATGGACTCTGGATATCAATTGGGAATGGAAAAAAGGCGGCCAGATCTGGAATGGAACTCAGGCTGTTTTGGATTATTATGGACGTTCCTATGACTCAGGAGAAGAACGGAATATTAAAAATTATGTTTTTCAAGGAGTATTAGCTAATGGGAACAGCAATCAGACTCCTGTTGATTTTTATAATCCTTCTCAAAATGTCCAGGAAAACAGATGGTCGAGATATGGATATCTCGGCGTGGCAGAGAATTATGTTCAGAAAGCAGATCATATAAGGATCAATAATATTTCACTATCTACCTATTTCCCACTGAATGATAGTCAGCGGTCTGTGAAACTTACCTTCTATGTAAATAATATAATGCTTTGGCAGGCTAATAAAGGAGTAGATCCCAATCAGAATTTCTATGATACCAATAATGGAAGAGGGCTGGATTTCTTTAATCTTCCGTCTTTTAAAACATTTGGCTGTATTGTTTCATTCAAATTTTAACCCCCATGAATTTTAAATTTACATCATATATCATACTGCTGACTCTGTTGTTTTCCTCCGTATTTCTGAAGGCACAGAACACATTTCAGGATTTTGGAAAAGAAAAAACGTATATACAGACCAACCATGTTTTCTATAAACCGGGAGAGGAAATGTATTTTAAAATATATGTAGTACAGGGAAAAAATAACCTTCCGGCTGAGGACAGTAAAGTGGTCAATTGGGAAATTATAGATCCCGCAGGAAGTGTCCTTACAAAATCAAAATATGAAGTCAATAATGGCTATGCGGAAGGGTATTTTTCCTTTGCTAATGACATGAAGGGGGGGATTTACAAGATCAGAGCCTATACCAACTGGATGCAGAATGAAGAAGGAAAAAATGCTTTTGAAAAAGAAATTACCCTGCAGAAAATAGTATCTCCGAGAATTTTAATGAAGCTTGATTTTCCTAAGAAAGGATATGGTCCAGGCGATGAGGTAACTGCTGATTTTTCTATGAGAAGCCTGGGTAACTTGCCCATTCCTTTTTATGAAGCTGATTATGTGGTAACCCATAACGGAGAGACTGTTACAGAAGGCAAACTTGCAACAGATAAAGAAGGAAAAAAACTTTTGAAGTTCAGGCTACCGCAGATTTTGAAATCCTCTGATGCCCTTTTGAATATCAAAGTGAATTTTGATGGGTTTACAGAATCTATTTCCCGGAATATTCCTATTGTTCTGAATCATCTGGATGTGAAATTTTTGCCGGAAGGAGGAACTTTTATCAGTGGAGTAGAGCAGAATATTGCTTTTAAAATACTGGATGAATATGAAAAACCTGTAGACGCAGTTTTGAATATTTACAATCAGAGAGATGAAAAAATAACTGAAGTTTCCACGTATAATTTCGGAATGGGAAGCTTCCTTTTCACCCCGAAAACAGGAGAAACGTACTATGCAAAAGTAGTAAATCCGGAAAAAATTACCCGGATTTATCATCTGCCAGTCCCTAAAAATGAAGGGTTGGTGCTGAATATCAAAAAAGAAAATGAAAAGCTTTCATTTAAAACAGCTTCCACCCAGGAAAGGGATATCATTTTGAAAGGTTTTTTCCGTGAAAAAGAAATATACAGCAAAGAGCTCTCTTTGAAAAACGGGATCAGCCTATTTGAACTGCCGGAAAAAAACTTCCCAGTTGGAATCTGTCGGTTTACACTGTTTGAAAATAATGTTCCCATTGCAGAACGTATTGTTTTTACCAATAAAGATCAGCAGCTGAATATAAAGGTAAAGTCTGTGAAAGATTACTACCAGCCCAGAGAAAAAGTAGTTCTGAATATTGAAACTACCGACAGGTACAATAATCCTATACCGGCGAACCTGGCAATAAGTGTTGTGGATGATAAACTTTGGACTTATGCTGATGATAAACAGAACCATATCATTTCATGGCTCCTGATGGATTCTGAACTGAAAGGAAAGATTGAAAAGCCTCAGTTTTATTTCGACACAAAAGAAGAAAAAGCAGATAAAAGTCTGGATCTTGTGATGCTGACCAACGGATACCGGTATTTTGAACCCATTCCGGAGATTATTAAAACAGGTAAATACAAGTACCTTCCGGAAAAGAAAGGTACCATATACGGTGTGGTAGAAGATGAGAATAAAAATCCCGTAAAAGCCGATGTTTTTCTGGTCGAAATAAATGATATGCAGATTCTTAAGCAAACAACAGCAGAAAACGGAAAGTTTTATTTTTCAGGAATGAAATACAGCGATTCATACAGAGTCATTGCAAAATCCCTTAAACCACGACATAAAGTAAAGATCAGAGTTTTGGCCTATAAACTGGAGATTAATCCGCTGGCTGAGCAAAAATTAAAGAATATAGACGTAGAAGAGATCATAAAGGAGTCTGAAATCAAAGAAACACCGAAAAAGACAACGCCTGTAACACAATCCGTAAGGCCTGAAGATTTTATTTCATCTGATGGCAGTAAAAGTAATAAGAACATTGAAGAAGTTATTCTTGTAGGATATGGAACAGCAATGAATAAAAAGACAAATACTTCCTCAGTAAGCATTACAGCCAATTCTGAAATTAAAGATTCTAATTATGGATCAGTATTGCAGGGAAAAGTAGCAGGATTGTACGTTATCCCGGCAGGAGACCAGCAGAAAGGAAATATAGTAATCAGAGGAGCCTCTTCCATCCCAAACAAAAGCCCTTTGTTTGTGGTAGACGGAGTTCCGGTAGAAAATTTTAATACAGCAATTAATCCAAACGATGCTAACAGTATTACTGTACTTAAAGATGCCGCAGCAACTGCTATTTATGGGAGCAGAGCTGCTAATGGTGTCGTTATTATTAATTCTTATACTGGTAGTACTTCCCAGAATAAGTTTGATATTACCCCTCAGTCTTATTTTGCAGTGATGACTATTCCCAGTACAGCTCTTACCCATTATTCTGAAAGTAAACATTTTGCTTATCCCGAATATAAAACAACTAATACTCCTTATAGATTTGATTATAGAGAAGCGCTTTACTGGAATCCTGTAGTAGAAACAGATAAAAACGGAAAAGCAAAAATAGAGTTTTATAATTCTGATGCCACTTCCACATTCAGAGCAATAACAGAAGGTATTTCAGCTTCCGGACTTATAGGAAGAGATGAAACCACGTATGCAGCGCAAAGTCTGATCTCCATTGATGCTAAGATTCCACAGTATCTGACAAGAACAGATGAAATGCTTATTCCTGTGGTGATTAAAAACAATTCAAAGGAGATCAGGAAAATGACTATGGATGTTATTGTTCCTAATCACGTAAAACTCATTTCTTCTGACAGCCTGATTACTTTAAAGCCGCTGGAGTCGGGGAGATTATATGCTAAAATACAAACTGATGAGGTTGTGAATTCAAATATTCAGTTCATTATAAGATCAGGAGATTTCAGGGAAACAATGATTCTACCTTTTAAAGTTGAAGAAAAAGGATTTCTGCATCAGTTTTCCGTAATAGATAATAAAGCACAGGAAATTCAGTTGGATATTCCTGAATATATCAATGGCAGTCTGTTTTCATCTTATAATCTTTTTGAAAATACAGCACTGAAGATGTTTAATGATCTTGAAAGGCTGAAGAAGGAACCTCACGGATGCTTTGAACAGCTTTCTTCAACGGTGTATCCCAATATTTTTATCCTGGATTATTTAAAATCAAGCCAAAGGATAGACAGCTCTACAGAAAGTCTGGTCATCAGAAACCTGAAAAAAGGCTTTCAGAAAATGCTGAGCTATAAAAATAAAGATGGTGGAGTAGGATATTTTAACACCACTGAATCAGATGTATCTCTTTCTGCATTTGCCTTACTGGAGTTTACAGATCTTAAAAAGCATATCGCTGTAGATCCTAAATTGATCCAGGAACTTTCATCATTTATTTTATCAAAGAAAAGCGGAAACGGACTTTTTGAAGTAAGGAAATTTTACGAATCAAAATCAGCAACATATTCAGAATACTACTGGTCCAGAAATATGTATGTTCTCTATGCATTGTCTAAGTTAGGTTTTAAAACAGAAATTGAGGATTCCTACCAGGTATTGCTGAACAGAGCTTTATTGAAAAACGACGCATATCAATTAGCTTTACTGGCAAATATATCTGCTAATCTCGGAAAATCTAAAGAATATGATACTTTGATATTTACTTTAAATAAGCAATTTGAAGATCTGAAATTTAAAGCTGAGACAACCTTTACCGGCTCCGGAGGAATTTCTGCTGATGCAGAAGCACTTTCCCTGTATATAATGGCGCTTCAGAAAGATGAAAAGCATAATCAGAAAGCCATTGTAAAAGTAGCAGATATGCTGATGAGTTATAATGGAGTTTATGGATTTGGTTCTACTCAGGCAACAAGTCTGGCACTGCAGGCCCTGTCTCAGGTTTTTATAAAAAACGAACAACTATATAGCAATGATGCTCCTGTTATTAAAGTAAATAATGCATCAGTATCATCCGGTATAAACGTTTCATCAGCTTATAAAACCGGAAATAATAAGATCAGTATCAGTTACCCGGCACAAGCAGGACTCTTCTATAACTTAGAATATCAATATTATACCTTACAGGCTCCGAAAAATGTTGATATACCTTTAATGATGGATACAAAATTAAAGTCTGAAAATTCCAGGGTAGGAGAAACCAGTCGGATGACCATTACAATTAAAAATAAAATAAATAATCAGTTACCCATGACCGTTGCTAAAATTGGTATTCCTGCAGGACTGACTCTGCAAAGTGCTTTAATGAAGGATTTAATAGATAAAAAACAGATTTCTTATTATGAGATTTTTGATAATTATCTGGTATTGTATTGGGAGCATTTCGGTGCAGAAGAAACGAAAACCATCAACCTTGATCTGAAAGTAGAATTTGCAGGAACCTATACAGGAAAATCAAGCAATGTATATCTCTATTATATGCCGGAAGCAAAATACTGGAACCAGGGAATAAAGGCTGAAGTTCTGCCGTAGAAGGAGAGGCAGAGGGCTGGAAGTTATGGAGATCATAAAGAATGACTATTATGTTTATTTGCCACTTTTTAAAGTGACTTTTATGACTTCCAATGTTCATCCAACCTTAAAGTAACCTCCCTCTTCCCATCTTCCAGCCTTTACTCCTCTCCATTTGAAATAATTTTAATAATTTCCCACAGAAATTGATGACACATGAAAAAAACGATTATAACCATATTAGGACTTTCTTTATTGGTAAGCTGTAAAACTCAACAGGCTTCTGACCCGTCAAAAGAAAACAAAACATACAGTATCAGAAAAGATAAAGATCAGGATGGTATTCCTAATAAGGAAGATCAATGTCCTGAAATAGCAGGGTTAGCTGAATTTAAGGGCTGTCCTGATACTGATGGAGATGGAATGACTGATAAAGAGGATGCTTGTCCGAATGTGGCAGGGCCAATTGAAAATAATGGCTGTCCGTGGCCTGATGCTGATGGGGACGGAGTCATTGATAAAGATGATGCCTGCCCAACTGTAACTGGACCTCCTGAAAATAAGGGCTGTCCATGGCCTGATACAGATGGAGATGGAGTTCTGGATAAAGATGATGCATGTCCTACTGTTCCGGGAGCACCAGAATATAATGGATGCCCAAAACCTAAAAGTTTGATAGCATCTGAAGTAGTATCTTCAACAGGTCGAAGACCGTATACTGCTCCCCAAAAGACCTACAATACTCATGCTGTAATAAAAGAAATTAAAAAGCCTGGCACAAAGACCCTGAAGCCTGTTAATTATAATGATGAAGAATATGGCAAATTAGTGGAAAATCCATTCGAATTAACAAAGAAGCAGCCATTATCAACTTTTTCTATAGATGTAGACAATGCCTCTTATTCCAATATCAGGAGAATGATTAATTATGGAGATAAAGTAGATAAAGATGCTGTAAGAGTAGAAGAAATGCTCAATTATTTTAAATATGATTATCCACAGCCTCAAAAGAACCAGCCATTTTCTATTAATACTGAATATGGAAACGCTCCATGGAATTCTAAACATAAATTACTTAAAATAGGATTACAGGGAGAAAATATTCCGATGGATAACTTGCCGGCATCCAACATCGTTTTTCTGATTGATGTTTCAGGATCTATGGATGAAGCCAATAAATTACCATTATTAAAATCCTCTCTTAAAGTTTTATTGGATCAGTTACGGCCTCAGGACAAAGTAGGAATTGTGGTATATGCGGGAAGTGCAGGAGTAGTATTACCCTCTACTTCAGCCGGAGAAAAAGCCCAAATCATTAAAGCCTTAGATAATCTTCAGGCAGGTGGAAGTACAGCAGGCGGACAGGGAATTGAACTTGCTTACAAACTAGCCCAGGAAAACTTTATAAAAGATGGAAATAATAGAGTAGTATTGGCAACAGATGGTGATTTTAACGTGGGAGTATCTTCTACAGGAGGACTTGAGACGTTGATTGAAGAAAAAAGAAAGACTGGAATTTTTCTTACCTGCTTAGGGTATGGTATGGGGAATTATAAAGACAATAAAATGGAGACCTTGGCAGACAAGGGTAATGGAAATTACGCCTATATTGATAATATGCAGGAAGCCAATAAATTTTTGGGGCGTGAGTTTGCAGGAAGTATATACACTATAGCAAAAGATGTAAAGATCCAGATAGAGTTTAATCCGGAATTTGTACAGTCTTACCGTTTGATTGGGTATGAAAACAGAAAGTTAAGGAATGAAGATTTTATAGATGATAAAATAGATGCTGGAGAATTAGGAAGCGGGCATACCGTTACTGCTTTATACGAGATTATACCGATTTGCGCGCAGTCTGAGTTTCTTCCAAAAGATACAAAACTGAAATATTCATCTTCTTCTAGTGCAAAAAACTTTGACAATGAATTGGCAACTGTTAAATTTCGTTATAAAAAACCGAATGAAGATAAAAGTCAGGAAATAACCAAAGTTATTGAAAAAGAGTCTTTATCTGAATCAAAAGTAAGTCCGGATTTTAAATTTGCTTCTTCCGTGGCATGGTTCGGGTTGGTTTTAAGAGAGTCTAAATTCATTAAAAATAAAGATCTGAAAGAGATTGGAAACCTCGCAAAAGAGGGAAGAAGTACAGATACAGAAGGGTACAGAGCAGAATTTATAAGATTGGTTGAAAGCTATAAAGCAATTAAGCAATAATATATTTACTAAGGGATAGATTTTTAATTTATTCAATGATCTTTACTTTGATCTCAAAATCCGTTTCATTCATTATGAAGCGGATTTTTACTTCTAAGCATTTCTGAAAATTTAATGCTTAGAAATAAAACTACACTGTAAAACAGTTTGTTAAGTAATGTGAGGCTGTTTTTTATATTTTATTTTCAATAATTATTGAAAATTCAAAAAATATAATTACATTTGTATCAGAAATTTAAAGTACAGACAAAATGCAACTTTCAGAAGCTAAAGAAAAATACATTCAGACCTGGGGAACTTTTGCAACCAACTGGGGAATCAACAGAACGATGGCACAGGTGCATGCATTGCTTTTGGCGAGTGGTAAACCATTGTCTACCGATGAGGTGATGCAAGAACTGGAAATTTCAAGAGGGAACGCCAATATGAACCTTCGTGCTTTGATAGACTGGGGCATTGTAAGAAAAGAATTCATAAAAGGAGATCGTAAAGAATACTTCGTTGCGGAGAAAGATGTATGGTATCTTTTCAAACAAATTACCAAAGAAAGAAGAAAAAGAGAGATTGAGCCGGTCATTTCTTTTCTGGAAGAATTAAGGAATATTGAAGATAACGATTCGGAGGAAGCAAAGGAATTCATCAAGTTAATGGATGATTTCAGCTCTGTAACCGGTAAGATCAACAATATTATGGATCTGGCGATTAAAAGTGACGATCACTGGCTGGTAGGCAAAATTACCAACCTGTTGAAATAAAATAGAAAGGGATGAAGATCCTTTTTTATTTCAATTAAACTTTCAAAAATTATTGAAAATATAATATTTTTAAAATGTTCAATATTATTTCATATCTGATTTTCCTTAGCATTAGTTCCTATATTACGATTGACGTAGGAAGAAGATGTTATAAGGCAGGAAAAGACTATTTAAAATATTTGCTTCATGATGAAAATCTCTGCCTGACTATTAATAGAATTCTTCTTGGATGTTATTATCTGTTGAATTTAGGTTATATCACTATAAGCCTTACAAACTGGGAAAGAATAGACAATATAGAAGAGATGATAAAAATAACTGCTGTACGCATTGGGGGAATTATCTTAATCTTATGTGGATTGCACTATACAAATATTTTCACCTTGTATTTTTTGAGAAAAAAACTAACATTTAAATAATACTATTATGGCACTTACAGTTTTAACTACCACGTATAATTTTTCAGCTTACATGATCTATTTACCTATTGTAATAAGCCTTACAGTTTTGGTATCACAGTTTCTGTTCAAAAATTCAAAAGCATTTATGATTGATATTTTTCATCAGAAAAAAGACATCGCTATGGCAACAAATTCCCTTTTTAAGATTGGTTTTTACCTTCTGAATATAGGTTTTGCATTATGTATTATCGAGTTTTTTCAAATTGAGAGTATTGAAAGATTAGTGGTTGCCCTGAGCAAAAAGATTGGCGGTTTCTCCATTTATCTTGGAATAATGATGCTTTTAAACCTATTGTTATTCCTGAAAGGCCGTAAACACGCATTAAATAAAGAAAACCAGATTAAAAATGAAAACATTGATCTTTAAGATCTGGATGTATCTTACTTTCAGATCAAAACACAAACGAACCCGGGGAGATTTTCTTAACCTTTAAAATAAAACACGATGAAAAAGTTTATAAAATATGACCTTTATATACAGATATTCTTCATGATAACCGGAGTTCTTGTTGCGATCATTAAAGGTTGGAACGGATGGATATTCTTTTACTTTATTGTAGGGCTCCCTCAGTTAGTAAGTTTTCTAGTTAAAATTTTTCTTAAAGTCAAAATATCACCGCTCTTTCTGATCTATGGAATGGTAATACTGCCTGTGTGGATTTCTATAGTAATAATATTAATACTGAGAACAAGTGGGATTGATTATCAAATTACAGCTATTCCCAGATGTATTGTAATAGCAGCATTTTTCTACAGCCCTTTTATGGCATTATTATATGTTTTTGAAAGCCATAATCTGTATAAATCTTTAAAATAAATATCATGAAAACGCTTAAAAACCACACCCTGATCTACGACAATGAATGTCCCATGTGTGCCATGTATTCCAAAGGTTTTACAAAATCTGGGATGCTGGATGCAGAAGGAAGAGAAGCCTTTACGGAGATATCAGTCAGAAATAAAAACCTGATCGATTTTCACCGGGCAAAAAACGAGATTGCGCTGGTAGACCATGAAAATAATAAAGTGATTTATGGCCTGGATAGCCTGTTGCTGATCATTGGAAATTCATTTCCGTTATTAGTAAAGATTGCAAAATTGCAACCTCTTTATTGGTTCTTTAGGAAGTTATATTCCTTTGTATCCTATAACCGTAAACAGATCATTCCATACAAAAATGATTATACAGAAAAGTCATGTGTTCCGACTTTTAATCTGAAATACAGATTGTCTTATATCGCTTTTGTGGCCATATTTTCAGCGTATATTTTAAGTTTATATTCAGGAAAGCTTGGTGTCAATCTAACTCCGAATTTCTTAAGAGAATTAGCCGTATGCTTAGGTCAGATCCTTTGGCAAACCTTATTTTTAAAAAGCTATTTAAAAGATAAGATTTGGGACTACCTTGGAAATATGATGACCGTTTCCTTACTGGGAACCTTGCTCTTAATTCCGGCTTTGCTTGTCAGTTTTACGTCGGTTTTCTATCTTATCTATTTCGGAATTGTAGTATTCATCATGTTTATTGAACATCTGAGAAGATGCAGAATTTTAAAACTGAATTACTTTCCTACCATTTCATGGATGTTGTTCAGATTAACGGCACTGGCCATCATCATTTTGACCACCATTTAAAAATTATTGATATGTCAAGAATTTATTTAGAAACCCTTATTGAAGCTGATATTCAAACTGTTTTTGATTTAGCAAGAAATATAGATTTACACCAGCAGTCAACCTCAAGAACCCACGAAAAAGCAATAGCAGGTCGCACATCCGGTCTGATTGAAGAAAATGAAACCGTAACCTGGAGAGCAAAACATTTGGGAGTGTACCAAACCCTTACCACAAAGATCATCAGTATGGAAAAACCCAATCAGTTTACCGATGAAATGCAGAAAGGTGCTTTCAAATCCCTACATCATCAGCATATTTTTAAAACAGTAAATGATAAAACAATGATGACGGATATCTTTGATTTCGAATCTCCACTGGGAATAATAGGAAAAATATTCAATAAGCTTTTCCTCAGAAATTACCTCAAAAAATTTCTGCTGGAAAGAAACCGATTAATTAAAACGATTGCAGAATCAAAACACAGACAGTAATACAAACAAATTAATCAAACAAGAAAACACCATCATGAATTTTTTAAAAGCAGAATGGCGAAAGTTAGCCATCATCAATTACGAAATAAATCCGGATATAGTATTAAAATACCTTCCGAAAGGCACGGAACTGGATTTTTATAAAGGTAAATGTTATGTAAGTGTTGTCGGTTTTATGTTTTTAAATACAAAATTACTGGGCTTGCCTATTCCTTTTCACCGAAATTTTGAAGAGGTAAATCTCAGATTCTATGTAAAGAAATACGAAAATGGAGAGTGGAAAAGAGGAGTTGTCTTTATTAAGGAGATTGTTCCGAAGCCAGCCTTAAGTTTTGTAGCGAATTCTCTCTACAAGGAAAACTACCATACCCTGCCGATGAAAAATCTGATTCATCATAAGGAAGATGAATTGCTGATCCGATATTCATGGAAAGACAAAATTTGGCATTCTATTCAGATTACAGCAGAGAACAAGGCACAGCCTATGGAAACTGATTCAGAATTTGAATTCATTACAGAACATTATTACGGTTTTACCAGGAAAGAAAATAAAACCTCAGAATATGAAGTCTGCCACCCCAAATGGGATTGTTATCAGGTGAGAGACTATCAGTTGGAAATTGATTTCCAGAAGATGTATGGAAGTGATTTTAAATGTCTTAATAATAAGGAACCTATTTCAGTAATGTTGGCAGAAGGTTCTGAAATCCAGGTAAAAACCAAGAGATATATTATTTGAAAAATAATGATTTTCAATAATTTGTAACTTGTATCAATGCACCTAATGAATCTTTAAAATATAAAAATGAAAATAATCATAGCAGCAGGAACCGGATTCCTCGGGAAAAATTTAGAAAAATATTTTACGGGAAAAGGAGATCAGGTCTATATCCTTACCCGCAATCCTAAACGTAAAAACGAAATGTATTGGGATGCTAAAACAATAGGAGAGTGGAGAAAGACTCTTGAGCAGGCAGATGTACTCATCAATCTTACAGGGAAATCTGTTGATTGCCGTTACCATGAAAAGAACAGAGCAGAAATTTATAATTCAAGAATTGAGAGTACAAGAGTATTACAGGAAGCTATTGATCATTGTATCCTAAAACCTAAAATCTGGCTCAATGCTAGTTCAGCAACGATCTATGTACATTCAGAAAAACATTTAAATACAGAAGAAAACGGAATTATTGGCGATGATTTTTCAATGAATATCTGCAAAAGCTGGGAAGAAGAATTGTTTAAAACCAAAAATAACGGGATAAGAAAAGTGGCGCTCCGTACTTCTATTGTATTGGGAAATAATGGAGGTGCATTTCCAAAACTGAAAATGATTACAAAGCTAGGCTTGGGCGGAAAACAGGGAAAAGGAAATCAAATGGTAAGCTGGATTCATATTGAAGATTTTTGTAAGGCTGTAGATTGGATCATTCAAAATGAAAATAGGGATGGAGCGGTAAACATAACAGCACCCGCCCCATTATCCAATGAAGCCATGATGAAAAAACTGAGAAAACAATTCAAAGCACCATTTGGATTGAATGCACCTGTCTGGCAGTTAGAAATTGCCTCTGTATTCCTGAATACAGAAACCGAACTCTTATTGAAAAGCCGTAACGTTTATCCCCAAAAGTTAATGGAAAGTGGATTTCACTTCTCTTATCCAACCTTTGACGAAGCAATCCTTAATTGCTGAAGTTATAAATTTTAGTGACAGAGTAAGTTTACACAAGCCTACAGGGAACTTCCAGATCCTCTGTCAGATAATAGCTGCAGCATAAGCGGTGATAACCGTCAGCAATGATCAGTTCATGTTCTCCTCTTACCAGCAGAATAGGAGAGAGTTTTTTATTCTTTTCTACCTTTTTCAGGTTCTCCTTAACATGGATATTGGTATCCGGAAGCAGAGCAAGTTTGCTGGCTCTGAGAATATCCTTAGATTTTTTGGTAACAGTGGTTGCTTCTTTTAATTTTTCTACAATTTTCCGAACTTCATCAGGGGGAAAAAGAAGTTCCAGATAATCTGCAGCTGCAGGAAAATCATGATCTTCAGGTTCCTTCATCCAAAGGCTGTCTCTGGTGAGTGTATTTTTTTTCATAGATATTTTTTGAATGGTGGCTAAATGGTCATTAAAGGTATAAAAAACTTCACAACCAGTGACTTAAGATCAATGATTTTCAGACAGAATTTATGACTCAAAAACAAAAACTCCTTCAATGATATCATTGAAGGAGTAGAAATTTTGGAAGGCAAACCATTGGTTTTACAATTGCCTGTGCCATAATTTTAATATTTTCTTGCTAACAAAACATTCAACAGGAATGTACCAGCCCAGTTACTGCTATTCCCTGCGTTAGTTCCCATAAAATCTACACGAGCCACGGATACTGTAAGCCTGGTTTTTCCACCTACATTGGCAAGACTTACAAAGGATGCTGTAAATACATCAGGATAACTTGAATTATTCCCTGCTGTAAGGATAGGATACATATTGTTTACGTTGAATGATGCGCCCTGATATTCATATACAAGAGTCATTCTGCTACTGTTCGTATAGCCCGTAGTAGCATTAGTTGCACCAAATGCAGAACTTACAGAGGATTTGCTGATAATCCACCAAGCATCAGCTCCTGTTCCTGTATCAAAGGATGTATTGGTGTGGTTTGTCCAGTCTGCAATCGGTGCACTTGACCCACTATGAGGAGGTATGGTAAGCTGCGCCCCATAAATCTCCACATTACTTGGCTTAGGAAGAACTGTGAAAGACAAATCCCATGTTCCGCCTGTAGTATTACTATTGTTCACTACTTCAGCATAAGCCCCTACAGGAATAACAAATGAAGCAACCGGAGTATTGTCAATTCTAAGAGTATTGCTGCTGGAAGCCTGAAGCGTAATCGTAGAAGAAGAAATATTTTTGATCTTGTAAATTCTTCCTGTATAACTTGCTGTTCCAGTTCCAATAACGGGAAGGGTAAATGTTGTATTAGCTGATCCATTGTAAGTAATATAATGGTCTGTAGCCAGAACAGCGTAACTCGTTACCGACACTTCTTTATAACCTGCTCTTAAAGATCCGTTAACAGCTAAAGTACTATTAGCATTTGGGGTATTGATGCCAACCTGTGCATTTAATACTGTAGCTCCAAATAAAAAAAGTAAAATATATTTTTTCATGTTGATTTTTTTAAATGTTTTTACAAAAATATAGAAAATAATTACATTTATGTTAATGAATTTTAATGTTTTTTAACATAAATCTCTACACTGTGATATTTTGTAATTTTTAGTTTTGTTCTATTTTCAGTTATAACTAATTGATAATGTACAGTTTTTGTTTCTATTGATTAAATTGTTTTGTGTTGTTGTATAATTTTCTATTTCGATATTTTTAGAGTAATGATAATATTTTGTCATTTTACTTAGAATAGATTCAAACAGGAAAAATATTGTTAAGCTATAGATATACTGCTTTTTAGAAGAAAATATTGGTACGATATATGTAAGATTAAAATGTAAACCTGAATGAATTTGAGTAAGTGATTGAATTCATTCAAAAATATAAGCATCATGAAAAAGTTATTGATTTCAACCCTGTTAGTATTTGGTTTATCGATGAATGTTTTCGGTCAGAAACATCCGCCGGCACCACCACACCCTTCAAAAAATGAATTGGTCAGTCTTAAGATGAAAGAACTGGATAAAAAATACAATACAGAAAAGAAACTGATACTGAATCATCCTTTAGCGACCAAACAGATGAAAAGGGATCAGATGAAGGCTTTAAATAAAAGATATCAGACAGAAAAACGATTGCTTAAACAAGTAAAATAATACGGATTTCTTGCACTTATTAAAATTTGATACGTAAAATTCTATAGAGGAAATTTTACGAAGTTTGTAGTTTAAAATAATTTTTGTTGAAAGAGAATGCTTTTAGTGTTCTCTTTTTTTGTTTAAAATTAAACGAAAATGGCTTATTGGTGCATTTTAAGATCAATTGGAGGAAACGTGAAACATCCAATATTTTTCCTTAAATTCGCATAAAAATTTTTAAAGTAATGAATTACGATATTATTGTCATTGGAAGTGGTCCTGGTGGATATGTTACTGCAATCAGAGCAGCACAATTGGGTTTCAAAACCGCAATTATCGAAAAAGAAAACTTAGGAGGAATTTGCCTTAACTGGGGATGTATTCCAACAAAAGCTTTATTGAAATCTGCTCAGGTTTTTCATTATATCAACCATGCTGAAGACTACGGATTAAATAAAGTAGAAGCAAGCTTCGAATTCCCGAATGTGATTCAGAGAAGCCGTGGCGTTGCCAGCAAAATGAGCAAAGGAATCGAGTTCTTGATGAAAAAGAACAAGATTGACGTAATTCTTGGTACTGCAAAAGTACAGAAAGGTAAAAAGGTTTCTGTAACAGATAAAGACGGTAAAGTAGTAGAATATACTGCTAACAACATTATCATTGCTACAGGAGCTCGTTCAAGAGAATTACCAAACTTACCACAGGATGGTAAAAAAGTAATCGGATACAGACAGGCATTATCTCTTCCTGAGCAGCCAAAATCTATGATCGTTGTAGGTTCTGGGGCTATCGGAGTAGAATTTGCTGATTTCTATAATACAATGGGAACTAAAGTAACTGTTGTTGAATTTATGCCAAACATCGTTCCTGTAGAAGATGAAGAAATCTCTAAGCACTTAGAGAAATCTCTGAAAAAATCAGGAATCGAAATTATGACAAACGCTTCTGTAGAAAGTGTAGATACAACTGGTGAAGGAGTAAAAGCTAACGTTAAGACTGCTAACGGAAACATTACCCTTGAAGCTGATGTATTATTATCTGCTGTAGGTATCGCTGCTAACATCGAAAACATCGGTTTAGAAGAAGTAGGTATCCAGACAGATAAAGGTAGAGTTTTAGTAAACGAATGGTATGAAACTTCAGTACCTGGTTACTATGCAATCGGTGATATTATCCCAACTCAGGCTCTTGCTCACGTTGCATCTGCAGAAGGAATCACTTGTGTTGAGAAAATCAAAGGAATGCACGTTGAGAAAATCGACTATGGCAATATCCCTGGATGTACTTACTGTCACCCTGAAGTAGCTTCTGTAGGTCTTACTGAAAAGCAGGCTAAAGAAAAAGGATATGAAATCAAAGTGGGTAAATTCCCTCTTTCTGCAAGTGGTAAAGCTACTGCTAACGGAAATACAGACGGATTTATCAAAGTAATCTTTGATGCTAAATATGGTGAGTGGTTAGGATGTCATATGATTGGTGAAGGAGTAACTGATATGGTTGCTGAAGCTGTAGTAGCTAGAAAATTAGAAACTACAGGTCACGAGATCATCAAATCAATTCACCCGCACCCAACAGTTTCTGAAGCGATCATGGAAGCAGCAGCAGCAGCTTACGGAGAAGTGATCCACATTTAATTTGATATACAGAAATTTATATAAAGAAAGCTCAGAGTAATCTGAGCTTTTTTAATAATTAACGATGAAGAAAATAATTTTTATTAGCAATTTTTTGTTTTGCCTTCATTTATTGTTAGGTTTTTAATTGCCTATATTTAGGAGGATCTAGATAATATCTTACTCACTATTTAATAGTTTTCTGTTAAAATAATTTTAAAATCAGCATATTTATAAAAATTAACCTAATTATGTCAACCTGTTTTCTTACATTTATTCAATGAATTTTGAGAAAGTAGGACTTGTTTTGTCAGGCGGCGGTACCAAAGGAATTGCGCATGCAGGAGTATTGAAATTCTTGAAAGAAAAAAATATAGAAACAGACATCCTTTCCTGCTGTAGTGCAGGGTCTATCGTAGGATGTCTTCATGCTATAGGAAAAACTCCGGAAGAAATTCTGGAATTTTTTAATTCCGTATATTTTTTCAACTGGAAACATTTTGCATTCAATCAGCCGGGATTGGTCTCCTCAGTTATTTTCAGAAATTATCTTAAACCCATTTTTCATGAGATGAAATTGGGTGATCTGGATATTGACGTGAAAATTGTGGCAACAGAACTGGTGGGCGGAACTCAGAAAATCTTTGATAAAGATTTTGAGATTGTAGATGCTATCATTGCTTCCTGTTCTATTCCTGGAATTACCACTCCATATATCATCGGGGATGAAATGTATTGTGATGGCGGAGTCCTGAACAATTTTCCGGCAGATATCATCAGAGACGATTGTGATAAACTGATCGGAGTTTTTGTTTCCCCACCCAATGAAGCTAAAATTAAAGACCTGAATTCAATCAAAGCCATTGTTTCCCGCTCTTATGATCTCCTTTCCTACAGGATCGAAAAGGTTAAATTTGATTACTGTGACTGGTTTATTTCTTCTCAGAAACTAGCAGCTTACGGAACTTTTGAACGTGGAAAAGATCGGTTAGAGCAGATTTTTGATATCGGATATCAAGCCGCTAAAGAAAGCTATGACGGCAGTCGTTTTCTGACAGAGCTGAAACAGGCCGGAACTTAGCATTACATAAAAAAAGGAAGCAGGAAGAAATAAACTTCAGACTTAAAAAACACCTGAATATCAGCCTCCTCCTTCCAGCTTCCTGTCCAAAAAATTATATTAATTCTTAACTATCTGTGCATCCTGACGTACGATTTCATTATCATTCGTATCATAGACTACCAGAGTATAAGGTGCTTTCTTGGCAGAATCGGTCAGATAGTTTCTCCAGACCTGATAACTGTGCCCTTGGTTATTAAAATTGAAATAATAATTGCCACCACTGCCATCAGGAATCAGTTCTCCGTCACTGATGATCATACTGGGTTTAGCTGTAATCTTTGCATTGGCGTTCCAGGATTGATACAGATAGTTGCCATTAGGTTGCTTATCAATTCTGATCTTAAATTTTTTAGTCTTAATGATAACAGTTTTAGGCACCTGCTGAAAAGCAGTATGTGAAACTATTCTGTTTTTTGGAATATCCGGAGTTTCTTTAGCATAGACAAAAGAAAATTGAGCTAAAGAGAAAGCTCCTAATAAGAAGTACTTAATCATTTTGTAATGGTTATTGGTTAACTTCTCAAACACCATCAAATATAAAGCCATTGTTTTTTGATGAGGAGAGAATTTTTAAGTTGTTGATTGTACTTTTAGGAATTGTTAAACCACTTGTGTCCAAAAATTTATAACTCTTGAATCCACCTCTCCGGACCAGATGAATATATCGTCTTTCTTATATTTTAGAATAATATAGTTTGGATTCCTATGGAATGACAAGTACAATATATACTTTATCATTCCGCAGAAATCTATATCTAATAAAAGTGTTTCTATGGTACTTTTCTGAATCGGTATCTTTATTTGGTAACAGCGGTATAGCTTGCAAAAGCCTCTTCCAGGCTGTCAAATTTCCCTTTAAACTCATCAATAGGACAATCCTGCAGAATATTCCCTTTATGAATAAGAATTACTCTGGAACAAAGCGCTTCTACCTCCTGCATGATGTGTGTAGAGAGCAGAACGGTTTTCTGTTGCCCGATTTCCTTGATTACATTTCTTATTTCAAGAATCTGGTTAGGATCCAGTCCATTGGTAGGTTCATCAAGAATTAATAGGTCAGGTTGGTGAATAATAGCCTGGGCTAATCCTACACGCTGTTTGTATCCTTTTGAAAGTTGGCTGATTCTTTTTGATTTTTCAGGAGTAATGCCTACCAGTTCGATGACTTCATCTACTTTAGATGCAGGGATTTTATGGATATTGGCTATAAACTGAAGGTATTCTTTTACATACATCTCCAGATAAAGCGGATTGTTTTCTGGGAGAAACCCTATTTTTTTCTTGCTTTCGATCTCATGTTCAGAAATGTTCAGTCCATTAAAAATAATCTGACCTTCATCAATCTTCAATGCGCCAACGATAGATTTCATCAGGGTTGATTTTCCGGCACCATTAGGCCCCAGAAGACCGATGATCTCGTTTTTATCAATAGATATGTTGATATTGTTTAAGGCAGTCTGTTCACCAAATTTTTTGGTTAAATTATTTATCTGAAGCGGCATAATTTTTAATGTCTTTCTGCAAAAATAAAATAAAAAAACTCATTCGATGGAATGAGTTTCGCAATATTTATAAATTATAATTATTTTTTTGCTTTTTTCTTTGCACCGGACGCCGGAGTTGTGCCGGAAGCTGTACTTGCTCCTCCTTTTCTCATCATATCCTGGTTAGTACCGGCAGGCTTATCATACATGGTATATTTACCGTTTGTTCTTCCGAATACTTTTTCAACCTGCTTCTGAGTTAAAAACTGTGATTTACCCACATACTTTCTGTTTTTGTTGATGTATTGGATAAACTGTACAGTGGGCTGGCCATAGTTTTTCTCATAATGAAGTTCGATGATATCGTTGGGAAGTTCCAATACGATATTTTCTTCAGGTGGAGAGATAAAGCCATCTAAAATCAGTTTATAAAGTCCTGAGACGTCTCCGTTCAGATTTTGGAATGAAAAAGCGCGGATTGTATTCAGGTTGCTGGTATTCAGATCCTGATAATTGACTGTAAACTTGTCTTCTTTTTTATATAAACCAACAGAGTTGTCTTTGCCGATTTCCACCAAACTTTCATTTTTCAACACTTTAATCTGAGAGAAAACTGAAATACCGAACATACATGTAATAAGTAGAATTATTTTTCTCATAGAATGAAATTTTAATGTTTTAGATATTGGTGCACATAAACTTACAAATAAAACGGCTAAAAAACAATTTTATTCGTTGAGACAAAAGTAATACTTTTTTTTAATATCCATACGGGATGATAGAAGAATGTTATGCATTTTGTGTTGGTTTAATTCTGTTTTAATTTGTTGATTTTTAGTGTTTTAAGTTGCTTTCGAGTGGGTAATCTTTGAAACGTTAAAATTAATCAAGGAAGTCTTTTTTACTGTGGTAATTCATTGATATTTAGTGGGTAAATTAAGAGCAGGAAAAAAATAATCAACTTAATGCCCATAGCTTACAACTCTTGAAATTTTCCAGCCATCAGGAGTTTGTTTCCAGATATGAACGAATTTGAATGTTCCACAATTAATTAAGGACCCGTTTTCCAAACGGCAGAACTGATGGGTCCCTGTTTGTATGGCTCCATAGTCTTTGATAGGATATACCTCCATAGATCCTGGAACTAAAACTCTTCGGGTATATGCATAGTTTTTGGCTACTCTTTCGAAGTTATCAATAGTTTCCTCATAGTTTGCCAAACCGCCGACATCATGGAAAAACTCAAGATCTTTAGTGAAAAAAGTTTTTAGTTTTTCAATATTTCCTGAATTGGCTGCACTAAAAAGGATACTGTCTCTCTTCATTATGGTAGTATATAATTCCTGAGAGACCGGTGTGTAGCCCTTTGATTGTGAAAGAAAGCTTGTACATGGTAAACAGGATAATATGATTAAAAGTAACGGAACAAAGAATCTATGTTTCATATGGAGAGGTTTATAATTGAATATACTTCAAAAGTATATCATATCTATCTTCAGTTAAAGGTAATCAATTAATCCTTTGTGGGTTATGAAAAGATAGGTTTTTCTATTTATTAATGGAGCGTTTAGAAATAATTGTTATAAAAGTATCAAATTCAATTTTGTAACTTCTTCCGACCGGGACTTTATAGTCACCAAGATGCACTTCGTTATTGTTGAAAGCGGTAACGAATTCTGTATTGATAATGAAGGACCTGTGAATTCTTATAAACCCCTTGGATGCAAGAGTAGATTCCAGATCTGTGATCTTACTTTTTGAAATAAAATTTTCAGTTGTAGATAAAGTTACTTTGATATCATTTCCCTGGCTTTCAATATAAGCAATATCTGCAAGGGAAATTTTCCGATACATTCCTTCGGTTTTAAACAGGATGAAATCCTCTTTTGGAGGATTGACATGCCTCAGTACCCGTTCTACAGATCTGAAAAATCGCTCAAAAGTGATAGGTTTCAAAAGGTAATCTACGGCTTCCAGTTCAAATCCTTCAATTGCAAAATCTCTATAAGCCGTTGTAAATACGGTTTTAGGCTTTTGAGAGAGTGATTTCAAAAAATCAATTCCATTGAAGTGAGGCATCTGAATATCCAGAAACATAAGGTCTACCGGCTGGTTCTGAAGGAGTTTATAGGCTTCAAGAGCATTCCCTGCTTTTCCTGTCAGTTTCAGATGATCGATTTTGGAAATATGATTTTCCAGTAATGTGGCTGCTAATGGTTCGTCATCTACAATAATACAGTTAATCATAGTGTGATGGAGTGGTTATTTCAATGGTAAAAGTATTGTTTTCCTGTGAGATACGGAAGGTGAAATTTCCATGATAATAATGTTCCAGCTGTCTTTTAATGTTCTTAAGACCAATTCCTTTTTCATTAGGATCAGAAATCTTTCTAAAGGTATTTTCAACACTGAAAACAGAATATTTTTCATTGGTTTCCAGATTTATCTTTATTTCTGTTTGATCTGAGCTTCCACTGGCTCCATGTTTAAAAGCATTTTCAACCAGGGTAAGGTATAACAATGGTGGAATAGCATTGGCAGAATTCAGTGTAATATTTCTGGTGATTTTTAATCTTTCATCATGATAACGAAGGCTCTCCAGGGCAATATAATCATCAATAATACTAAGTTCTTCTGCAACCGAAATCCATTTTTTCTGTCCTTTGTAAAGAATATAATCCAGAATATCAGAGAGCTGGCTGATAGATTGGGAGGTTTTCTCTGAATTACTGATAGAAAGCGAATAGATATTGTTCAGGGTGTTAAACAGAAAATGTGGATTAAGCTGAGATTTGAGGGATTTCAGTTCTAGTTCGGTCTTTTCTTTTTTCAGTTGCAGGGCATTTGCTTTTTCATCTTTATACCGCATAAAGAACATGATTGAAATAAAGATAAAAGCCCCACTGATAATCGGAAATGTATAATGGAACAAAAGATACCGGATATCAGTAACAATGCTGATAAAACTGTCTTTAGCTTCGTTGGTAAAAAGGGGTTCTGCAAGGTAAACAATAAAGAGCCTGTTGATTACAGAAATAATATAAAGGCTTAGAATAAGGTACAAAGAAAATTCAACATACTTTTTCCGGTCATAAAAACGCCGGATCAGTCCATAATAAATAAAATTGGCTCCCAGTATCTGAAAGATCCAATGACAAAAATTATACATCACCAACTGCTTAAACATTTCACCGTTGTAATCGTCATAAGTTCTTGCTATTCCAAACAAAAACAAAGCGATCCAGAAAAATAGCTGGAAGTATATATTTTGCCGGTTGTAGCTGGTTGTTCCGATCCTCATCATCGTCAAAAATAAAAAAACTTAAGATACGTCTGGCAGAACTAATGTGAAATCTGATAAAATAAGGATAAACAATATCATTTAAAGGGCAGACAGCTTATTGTGTGATTGGTAACGGAATTCCGGGTTTCTGAATATACGGCTTAAACGTATTCCTGATTTTAACAAGATTTGCATTAAAAAAATATGACAACAGAGCGTTCAGAAAGGCTTTACGGATTGGATCATCTGAGAGCATTGGCTATTGTACTGGTTTTACTCTTTCATTACCGGGCATTTAAGCATCCGGAATGGATTGATACTATTGGGAAATTTGGCTGGACCGGAGTTGATCTCTTCTTTGTATTAAGTGGTTTCCTGATCTCAGGACAACTGTTTAAAGAGATGGAAAATAAGGGGGCAATTTGTTTAAAAACATTTTATATGAAACGTTTTTTCAGGATTATTCCGGCTTATTTCTTTACTCTTTTTCTCTATTTTAGCATTCCTTTTTTCAGGGAACGGGAGGCTTTGCCACCTTTATGGAAGTTTGTGACGTTCACACAGAATTACGGACTGGATGTGATTGATCAGGGAACATTTTCCCATGCCTGGTCATTATGTATCGAAGAACAGTTTTACTTTATTCTTCCTCTGTTTCTTTTAATGATAATGCCTTCTAAGTTATTCAGATATTTTGCTGTTTTGATTGTATCTTTTATTATATTTTCTCTAATCCTTCGGCTTGTCATCTGGAATGTTTCTATTGCCGGAATAGATCATAGTGCTCTGGAATTCTGGCGTTCATGGTATATGAAAATATATTATCCTACCTATACAAGATTGGATGGTCTCAGTATAGGCATACTTATCAGTTATCTGATGCAGTATTCATCCGGTTTTAAAAGAATGGTTCACCACAATGGAAACAAACTTTTTCTTGCAGGAGTACTGTTATTGGGTTTTACATTTTGGATTTGTAATGAACAGGCTTCAGAAATTGCTTCTGTATTGGGGTTTACATTGGTAGCGATAAGCTATGGATTGATGGTTATGGCTGCTGTTTCAGAATCATCATTTCTTTCAGGATGGAGATCCGGTATCACTGCTGAACTGGCAACTTTGTCGTATGCAGTCTATCTTTCCCATAAAGGAATTATTCATATGATTCAGGCTGTTTTTGAACAGTTCAACCTTGAAACTTCGGATATGGTATGCCTGATTGTCTGTTTGTCCGGATGTCTTATTGGGAGTTTGCTGTATAGGATTGTTATTGAAAAGCCTTTTGCTGATATTAAACAAAGGATTTTAAAATCAGGAAAATAAAATGATGTATTTACTTTACAGGCTGCATAAGTCTTTCTGTTGCAGGTCTGGGATTTCTTCCTCTTTCAAACCCCTGAATAAAGAAAAAGGCAATTAGAGAGAAGGTGATAATAAAGAGCAGTACAGACCAGATTGTTTTTTGAAGCCTTGAAACATTTAATCTGGATATAAAGAAAATACCCAGTGCAATGAATATAAAAACAAGTAATAATATTCCCATTTTTCCAGCTATATTTTGAAAAGATACAAAAAAGTAAATGATAATATTTTTGCAGTTGAAATAAATTGATAGATTTAATACGTTAAAAGTTAACTTCTTACTCTATGAAAAAAATAATATCACTGCTGGGTATTCTGATGTTTGTAATTTCCTGCAACGGGCAGGGAAAAGAATCCTATTGGAAAGGGCAGGAGGTCACGAAGGAAAGCAAAGAGCCGTTTCATGGAGTAACATTGGCGTATATGGAAATGATTGCAGAAATGCGGATTTATCTTTCTAAAAATGATGATTCTCTGGTTTTTACTTATCCTTATGAGAAAAAAATAAAGGTTTCTGAATTAAAATCTCTCACCGGATGCAGATTGAAAGACGGTGGGAAATTATTAGACAGCGTATATGATGTAAGGGTAGAAGGAGATCAGCTGAAGATTAAATTTTATTATATCGGAACGGCTTCCAAAGATAACCGCTTCTCACTTAACCTTGTCAGAACAGATAAAGCAAGCTATATTAAAGAAACGGAAACCCTGAAGAATGAGAAAAATAGGGTGCTGGAGATGATAAAACCTGCTGATGTTTCCGGATTGGGAGTATCCATCAGTATTCCTGAATATTTCAAACCGGATATCAATATTAATCTGCTGAACCCTATTCAACTGGCGGAAGATTTGTGTCAGGTAAAAGGTATACAGACATTATCTTCTTCCGAATCATTTAAAGTAGGACAGGAAAAGTATAATTACCGTCAGTATGAATTAGTGAATGCGGATCAAGTAAGCCGAATAGCCGCTAGAATCGGGACGATTGATTTTCCGACGTTTAAATTAGTGACAAATCAGGATGGAAGCAGAACAGATGCCTGGATGGTTGGCAGAGAACGTTCAGATAAGAAAACAATTCAATCCATATTCAGATCTGTACAATCAAAATATCCTAATGCAGATATTATTGCGATAGGAGCTCCCGAAATAGCACAAACAAAAGATGATGTTGTAGGAATTGCCTCTACATTCGGAGTTACAATGACTAACAGTAACGAAATTATAAGAATTTTAATCAGTATTCCTGAAGAGCTTTATGGCATAAAACAGGAGGCTACAGGTTCAAAAGAGGTGGCAAAAGCATTTGAATATTATATAAGCCTGATCGGGACTGCAGAAATACAGGTTAAGGTGATTTCAAAAAAATTGAATGATTTATTGAATGCTAAAAATTTTTCAGGAGACAGGCCCTATTTTTTATCGGAAGAGTAAGTAAAGTTCTTAGGACTTCAACGGATAATTTCCTGTAGATTTTACAGCTCTTTGAGCAACAGTAACTGCTCTGTTAGCTGGATCTGTGAGAGGAAAACAAAAAGCGGCTTTCATAAGAGAGACCGCTTTTTATAGATTCAGTATTATTGTGAAGCAAAACTATTTTGAAGTAATACTTTTCAGTACAGCATTCTTGATGGCAGCTTCCTGAAAACTCCAATGTTCACTGTTTTTGGGCATCTGATTTTCAAGAATGATCAGGCTCATATTTGTAGACGGGAAGTTTACATTAAGACAGGTAAATCCATCTCCAAGGCCAGTCACAGCATAGTAATCGAGCCCGGCTTCCCTAATGAATCTGATATTATATCCAAATCCCATATTCTCTTTCCCGAAAACATTATGTTGAGATGATGTAGAAGGAGTCAGCATCAGCTTTTGAAATGTTGAGGAAAGCAGTTTTCCCTTGAACAATGCCTGATCCCATTTTGCAAGATCTTCTACGGTGGAAATAACTCCGGCCGCAGAGACGATATCATCATTTAAAAAGGAATTTTCGATCTTTTCAAATTGGTTATTATCGCTTCTGTAGCCTGGAACCAATGCCTGGTTATTTTTACTGTTATATACAAATGTCTTCTTCATATTCAGCTTTTTGAAAAGAGAATCAGCCTGGTCTGTAAAGGTTTTACCAGTTGTGTTTTGAAGAATTTCACCCAAAAGAATATAAGAAAGGTTTCCGTATTTAAACTGTGAGCCCGCTTTAAAAGCTGTCGGTTTATCAAGATCGGTAATCCCATGAGTATGATTCAGAAGATGATGGACTGTTATGGTATCTGCCCATGGCTGGGTAAGTGAAGGCAGATATTTTTTTATCGGAGTCTGAAGATCAAGTTTACCCTGTTCAGCAGCCTGTAAAATTAAAACAGCGGTAACCTGTTTTGAATTCGACATGATTTCAAACTGATCATCGGTTTTTAAAGCCACTTTTTTTTCAACATCTTTATATCCATTGGCTTTCAGATATTTTGTTTTTCCGTTTTGAGTAACCAAAACGACTCCATTAAATGTCAGTGGAGTAGAAGCCGTTATGATACTGTCGATCTTTTTTGAATACGGAGTTACTTTTTGCGCTTTTACAGAAACAGACTGTAATGTGAAGGCTGCAAAAATGAAAAGTAATTTCGTTTTGATCATAGGTTTATTTTTTGTTGTAGTGGTCATAAGCTGCTTTGGCAATAGCTGCAATAATGGCTTCTGAATTTTCAAATGTTTCATAAGTATCATGTACAAAAACAGCAATATAGATTCTTTTTTTATCTGAAAGTTCAATGATTCCAAAATCATTGATAGCCCCTGTCATCCCTGCTTCATTGGTAAATGAGGTTCCAGTGCGATGGGCAGTTTTAACCTCTTTTGGAAGATGGCCTTTAAGTCTTTTAGCCCCTGAAACATTACCCAGCATAGTGGTATACAGCCACTTTGTAAGTTCCTTATTCAATATTTTTCCGTTATAGAACTTGCCTAATAGCCTGATGGTCTCATTAGGAGTTGTTTTATTGATAAATTGAGAATCCCAATCTTTGTGCATGCCTTCTTCATCGTTTTTAATGATCACATCCTTACTATTAAGGAATCTTTCAACATACTCAGGCCCTCCAATCAGTCTGAGAAGGATATCTGTTAAATTATTATCACTTTGTGCAACCATCCATTTTATACACTCTTCTAAAGTAAGTTCCATGTTTCCCTCCGGATATTTTTCTTTAAAAGGACTATAGGTATCTTCCAGAAGCTCTTCTTTCTTAATGTAAATTTTTTGCTGTAAGGAAAGGTCACCTTTTTCTACCTTATTAAGAATAGCTAAGGCAATATGAAACTTAAAGGTACTTAACATAGGGAACAGTTTGTTCCCGTTGATCTCGACAATCTCTTTTTTTGGAGAGTCTGTGGCTAAAACGGCCACTCCTATATCTGCCTTTTTATTGGTAATGATAGATTCAAGAGTTTTTTTTAATTGCAGATCGGATGTATTCTGTGAAAAAAGCGTCAGGCTTAAAAATACAAAGAATGGAGTAAGAATAATTTTCTTTGATTTCATTTATTCAAATGGTTATTAAATAGATTTTTGATCTCCAAATATATGAATTTCATTTATCCGTTTTTTGATCTGTGCAATATTTTTAATTAATAAGACTCGTGATGTATTTTCTTGGGCAAACAAACTATTTCTGTGTAATGAGAAATTGAACCAAAGGTATATTAAATATAAACTTTCATTCCTTCACACATAATTTTTAGGAATAATACCCGTTTAGCATTCATAAGCTTTATGATTGTAAGCATAAGATCAATTAAACAGATGTTTGTATTTTTATAATCAACATTTGAATGAATTACAGGATGTTCAGAAACACTCAATGTACGGGCGTTTTGTATTGATGGCTCTGGCCATGTTCATCACTATGTATCTGATGATGTTTGCGATGATAGACAACCTGCGGAACCTTATTCCAAATCTCAATAATGTATATATGACTTCATTATTGGTGTCTGTAATGCTGTTGATTGAGGTATGGATTATGAAAAAAATGTACACCAATTCCAAGCTCAACTGGTTTATTGTTATTATAGCACTTACAATTGGCTTTTTTTCGTGGATTTGGATCAGAAAACAGGTAAGTGTTGGAGCCGAGCAGTTTGTAAAAGGAATGATTCCCCACCATGCAGCCGTTCTGGGGAGCAAAGCTCACCAATCCGGAATTGATAAAGCTGCAAAAAAATATTCTTGAAACCCAGACAGAGGAAATAAGCTGATGAAACGTAAGCTTCAGGAACTGGAAAAAAGATAAATAAGAAGAAAAGATTAATTCTATTGGTCATCAAATTGTATGAATAGCATCATTTAAAATAAATGGTGCTATTTCTTTGATGAGAAGCTGTTGTAAATTTTGCAGCAGATTCATACTTTTTTTATAAATTGTCCATCACTGAAAAAGGAAAAATTAATGATCATTATAAACAGGCTGATAAACCATTTTCTATGAAACACAGAGTATTGCCAATTGCTTTTGGGCTGAATTCATTTTACCTGTCAGTTTTATATTTCCGGATGTTCTGGATTTCAGATAAAGTGAAAACAGAGTTGCTTTTGACTTATAAATATATGCTGTATTCAGTGTTTTTTGTTTTTCCTTTGTTCATTATTTCAACACTTATTCTTACAAAAGAGTTTAAAGCCGGGTTTTTTCTGAAACTTTTGATTTGGCTGTTAGTGGCTGCTATGCCTGTTCTTTATTTTTGGTTCTTTGATTTAATGAAAGAGAAAGAACTGCTTTACGGATACCTGATTACGCTCGTGCAGTGTCTGGTTCAGTCCAAAACGGTAAAGGATGATGAGATGATCTCCAGGGTTGCCGGGGTTTTTTCTGCAAAGCTGATCCTTTGGTTTTTCATTTTACTGGTATCATTATCTTTTCATACGTTGTATTCCGATCTCCCGGCAAGTATGCTGGCAGGGGGAATCTATTATCTCTGTGTCGGAATTCTTGATATTCTGGTCGTCAGGTATAAATTTATTACAGAAAAGTAAATGAATAGTTTCTCTGTACAACGCATCAGCAGGTAATATCGTTTACAATTAAAAGCAACTATGAATTTCAATAAAAAGTTTGATAAAAAATGTTCTGCAAATCTGTCTTTTCTTTTGAGGAGATTTGATGATTCAAATAATTCTGAATATACAATAAAAAGGCACCGTCTAAAATAAACGATGCCTCACTTGAAATATATTAAAATTGTTTTTTGCTGTGTTCTGTCTGCTAGTTCTGTTTGATTTGTGGGTTATTATTAATCTCTTTATTCGGAATCTGGAATATGAATTTATCTGTTGTCAGGTTAAACCTTCCAAAGGTGTGGTTTGTTCCGGTGTATACTCTTTCCAACGGAGTATTTAATCTCTTCATATCAAACCATGCATATCCTTCGCCCCACAGTTCAATTCTTTTTTGCAGAATAATTTCATTGATCAATTCAGGTCCTGTTTTTGTGGAAAGGACATAGGCGTTATCTCTTTTGGATGCGATTTCGAACAAAACTTGTCTTGCTTCAGCTTCTCTGCCTTGTCTTGCCAGGGCTTCAGCTTCAATATAATACAATGAAGAAGCTCTGATGTAGATATAATCTCCTTCAAACATGCTAGGGTCTTTAAACTTCCAGCTTACATAGGCAGGATAATTTTTTGTTTTCCCGTTAAAGCTATATTTGGAAGGCTGGCTACCGTTGAATACTTTTTTACGGTAATCCGTATCAGGAATCGCTTCATACAGACGCTTATCAATAAGCTTATAGATCTGAGCAGCTCCTGCATACCCTTCATTGGTATTATCAAACATAGAGAAGAAAGACGCATAATAGTTTCCGGTGCTCATCGTAGAAATCGTATTATGGAATCCCCAGATTACCTCAGGATTACTGAGATTGGAAAATCCAGTCGTGGTATAATCGTTTTCTGTCATCAGGGCAATACCTTGCTTACTGTCTGCAGCATATTTTCCGGCTTTTGTATAATCTCCTGTTTGCAGGAATATATCAGCCGCGATGGCTTTAGCGGTTCTTTGATCGATCTGAGCTCTGGATGGGCGGGCAAAACTTTCCAAAAGAACAATAGATTCTTCAATGTCCAGACCAATCTGAGCATAGACTTCTGCTATCGTTGATCTTGAAAGTCCCTGGCTGGGATTATTAGTAGTAAGGACTAATGGAAGACCAAGGTCAGATGGGTGGCTTTTAAAATCTTTAGCATAAAAGCGAATCAGATGAAAATAAGAATAAGCTCTTAGGGCAAGCAGCTGTCCTTTAATAGCTTTGTTCTTAGGGTTTGTATCATCTTTCAAGTCATTAAGAAGCTTATTGATAATGAATATTCTTGCATAAAAAGTGGTCCATACGATTTCTGAAGCCAAATTACTCGCATTGGTAGCTTCATAATTATAAAACATTCCCAAATGCTGATTTTTTGCCTGGATCACATCATTAGACATTAAATCGGCACCTGCCTTTATTCCCATAATACCGAAATCTGAATGAGATGAGATGTTTCCTCCAGCACCATTACTGCGAAGATCAAGGTAAATTCCGCCAAGAATCTTTTCTGGCTTCGACTGATCATCATTCAGTTGCTCACCGGAAATATCGCCCTCCGGTAATGTATTGAGATCATTAGCACAGCCGGTTGTGATAAGACCTACGGCTAAAGCTGATATAAAGTATTTTATTGCTTTCATAATTTCTTTTAAAATGTTAGTTTAAAACCAAGAGAAACACTGGATAGTAAAGAGTATTTATAGGCATCAGATACCCCTGTTAATGCAGCTCTAGGATCATATCCCTTTCTTTTGGACCATAAGTACAGGTTGTTTCCTGTAGCATAAATCTTTAATGCTGATAAACCAATCTGTTTTGTGAAAGTTTCAGATAGCTGATAGGATAAAGTCACATCCTGAAGACTGATATAATCGGATTTGATCAGATAAAGTGTAGAATTTTCATTCTGACTGGTCGAAGTAAGATCTACACGTGGTAAAGCAGCATTGGGATTTTCCGGAGTCCATGTCTTATCAAGATCCGTTGAATAATTGGAAGCATAAGCATCAGAGTGGAATAAACTTCTGTAGATGTTGTCATACCCGTATCCGCCAAACTGATAAGCGAAATTAACAGAAAGATTGAGCCTTTTATAGGTAATATCTGTTCCAAATCCACCATATACTTTAGGGATAGCAGATTTTCCTGTGTTGTAATCACTGGCTTCCTTAAAATTATTTGTAACTGTTTTTACAACTTGCTGAGTGGCTGGGTCAATAGAATTTTTATACCATAATGCATCACCGTTTACAGGATTTACTCCTGCAAATTCTTTCAGATAATAATTATATCGGTCACCACCCTCAGTTAAGATAAACAATCCTGAAACCAGTCCTGTAGCTCTTTGTTCGGCAGGCAATTTTGTAATCTTGTTTTTATAATGGGTAGCATTGGCATAGAAATTCCACTGAACGTCATCTGTACGGAGAATATCTACACTAATGTTAGCCTGAACTCCTTTGTTGTACATATCTCCGATATTTCCATATTTCACATAGGAACCAGAATTGGATATAGGCAGTGGAAGAGTATAGATCATATCCGATACCTTTCGTTCAAAATAATCCGCATTCAGATTCACTCTGTTACTGAACAAAGCAATTTCAAAACCGGCATTCAGGTTTTTGGATGTTTCCCATTTTAAGTCTCTGTTTCCTTGTTTCTTCAGAGAAAGTACAGGTTTTCCATCACCAAAATCATTGATTCCGTAGATGTCCTGATAAGCGTAGTAATCTCTTGTAGTGTTATTCAGAAGGATGTTGTCATTTCCCTGTTGTCCGTAAGAAGCTTTTAACTTCAAAGCATTAATGATGCTGTTGTCTTTAAGGAAATCTTCCTTGGCAACATTCCATGCAGCTCCTAATCCGTAAAATGTACCCCATCTGCTTTCCGGAGCGAAGACTGAAGAACCATCTCTACGAACATTCGCGTTAAAGAAATACTTATTGTCATAGTTGTACAGTAATCTTGAGAAATAACCTTCTACAGCATATTCATATCCGTTTCCTGACAGTTCTGTGATCTTTACGGCATTATCAAAAGATGATGAATCCGGTAATAAAAGCTGTTGTTTGGTTCCTGAAAATCCTTCGTTCTTCGTTTTATTCAGTTCATGACCAACAAGAATATTGAAGTTGTGTTTATCAAATTTCTTCTGGTAGGTAAGCAATTGCTGATGATTCAGCGTATAATTAAATATAGATTCATGAGAAATTGTTCCACCCACAGATGAAGACGTTCCCCCCAGTGTATTCCCGAACTGAAGGTTTTTTAAATTTTCAAGATAAGCCCCGAAATTGTAAGTGAAATCCAATCCTTTGATGATTTCATAATTTAATCCCAGATTGGCATTGGTGATATTACTGACCCTTTGAGATTTATCCTGTTGAAGATTTCCCACTGGATTCTCAAAAACAGCGTAGGATCTTGTAGAGCCATTAGGGCCTTGTCCGTCACCATAATCATATAAAGCATTTCCGTGGTTATCATAGAGCTGTTGGTAGTTATCGTTTCTAAGAAAAACCGGATAAAAAGGAGCTATATTCCTGGCAAACTGAAATGGATTGGAAAAACCTCCCGTTTCTCCGAAGTTCTGCTTGCTGTACGTATAAGAAAGCGCCGTTGTTAATTTCAACTTTGGAGTGATAGAGTAGTCCACATTGGATCTGACTCCGAATCTTTCAAAACCGGATGAAATAAGATATCCCTTATCATCCAGATAATTTAAAGAAGTATATGATTTTACCTGATCCCCACTGGCGTTAATCCCCACAGTAGCTTCTCTTCTGAGAGCAGGTTTAAAAAGTAGTTTTTTCCAATTATCCTGATAAAGTAGTTTAGCTTTAGAATTAAAAGAGCCGTCCTGTGCTATGAGTTCATTAAAGGGAACATTGTAAACATTATATCCCAGTCCGTTCAGAGCAGTGATTCCTGCTGCATGAGGAGTATTCCCGGAAGGAATAGCACCTGGTTGCAGTGATTTTGCAATTTCCCCGATTCTTCCTCTGTTATAGTAGGCAGTATAATATTCCTGTGGTGAAGTATATACTGAGTAATCCTCAATAGACCTGAAGTTAACCCCGGTTTTTACATCAATATCAACACTCAGTTTCTTGTTTTTTCCTCTTTTGGTATTCACTATGATGACTCCATTGGCTCCTCTTGAGCCATATAAAGCATTGGAAGAAGCATCTTCCAGAAAGGAAATACTCTCAATATCTGCTGAAGAAATACTGTTCAGGTCACCGCTGTAAGGAATCCCGTCCAATACAATTAAAGGATCACTGGATGCATTGATAGAACCAATACCTCTCATTCTTATCGTAGGCTGGGAACCCGGCTGGCCTGAAGAAATTACCTGTACACCGGCAACTTTACCACCAATTCCCTGAAGAACGTTTCCGTTTTGAAGATTTCCCAGATCTTTTGCCTTTAATGACTGTACCGATCCTGTAATTTCTTCCTTTTTTTGCTTTCCGAAGGCAACTACCACCACCTCTTTGATGGAAGTCTCCTGCGAAAGACTGTCTTTTTTCTGTGCAAAGCCATATTCAGCGAATAAGAGTACGGCCAATACGCCAAGTTTGCATTGTTTTTTTCTCATTATATTAATCTTAGGTTTAAAAAAATTGAATGTGTGTAGTACGCTTTGTCTTCCGTTTAGGAAAAAAAGAGATCCCTGCCTCCCTTTTGTAAGGAGGTGTCAGAAAGAAAATGTTAAAATAGAGGAGGTGTACCCGGATTAAATCGGCTTTGAGCTTATCGGGCTTTAATTCCTACAATAATGTGCATATTTCTTCAGGAATTTATAGCATCATCATTTTACACATCATAGATTCAAAGCACATGCTCTTAGAAGTAATATTGTGCTGTGAAAGGCCTTTTCCTGTACAACCCTTATGTTGAACAGAAACTACAGCCATGATAGTGTATAGGTAAGAATTAAAGTCATTCTTATTCATGAGAATAGAGTTTTATTTTTTTAACTGGGTCAAAATTATCTAATAATTCATAAAACTTTGTTAAAAGAAAGTATGAGAAAAATCATATTAGTCTACTAATTAAGTAGGGTAATTAGATAGGTGATCTTGGTTTGATCTTAATTAATTGAAAAACAAACTGTTATTTTGGTTTAAAAATATGAATGTCAAATCAAAAAAAAATCATTTTAGCTGATGAATAATATTTAACACAGAAAGTCTATTGTTTTTGTAGACTTTTTATGTATTTTACGCCCGATTTCTTTTCAGGGAGCCTTATCCCACTATCCACTCATACTCCTCACACCGGAGCGAGGGAAGGATGATGAAGATGAAAAATATGTCGTTAAAAGGTTGATCATTTGTTTTTTTTCAGATCGAAACTCTTTTACAAAAAAAAATAATTATATTTTTGAATACTGTATTGGCAAAGTCTTTTTTGTCATAATGCAGGTTACTATTATTATGAGAAAATACCTTACCTATATATTAATGTTGGGGTTTCCTCTGTTGGGAGCCCAAACTAAAGTGGCTGAAAAATCCACTTATCAGGAAAGATGGACATTGCTGGAGAGAGAAAATGCAGCCATGGCCTTTGATGCTGATGTAAAATTATCTGATGCAGAGATTGCTTTAGACAAAAAATTATTCCAGATAAGAAAACAGTTTCTGAGTGAAACTGAAAAACAGCAGATTCCTTTATATAACCGTTCTTTTAATGAAATAAAGCCATTAATAGAATCCAGTAAGCTGTTTAAAATTATTCAGACAATGCCCAAAGGTGGCCTGCTGCATACTCACAGTGGCGGTCTGGCTAATGCTGAATGGCTGATAGCAACGGCTAGAAAATATAAAGAATGCTATGTATATGATCAAAAAGACAGTGATAAATTTATTTTTGGGCAACTGGGCTTTTTTGAAAACGGAAAAGTTCCGGCAGGATTTGTCAGCCTTGATCAAAAGCTGAATTCAGATGCCGGTTTTGAAAAGAAACTGCATGAACTTCTCCTTTTGAAACGTGATAATCTTTGTTCCTATAACAATTATTGGATTGAATTTGAAAAGCGTTTCCAACGGATCAACCTGCTATTACCTTATCGCCCTTTCTTTAAGGAATATTATCTGAAAGGGTTTCAGGATTTGGCTAAAGATCATGTGCAGCATGTGGAGATCAGGTATGTTTTTGATGAACTTTATGATTTTGAGCATGGAAAATATCCATTGGAAAAATCCATTACAGATCTACAGGATATTGTAAAGCAAATGCGTCAGTCAGATCCTCAGTTCAGTCTGAAACTGATTTATTCTAGCTTTAAGTTTTTAGATTCTGACAGCATAGAAAAACAGCTGGGAATTGCTTTTAAATTAAAGAAGCAATTCCCGGATATGATTTCCGGTTTTGATCTTGTGGCTGATGAAGCTGCTGGAAACAGCATCAATTCTTTCCAGAAAAACTGGACAAAAATAAATGAGATCACTAAAAAGTCAGGAGTGGAAATGCCATTGTTTCTTCATGCGGGGGAAAGCAATTCTGTTTTCAATAAAAATGTACTGGATATCACCTTGCTGAATAACCAAAGAATTGGTCATGGTCTGAACTTGATTTACTTTCCAAAATCAATGGATCTGATTAAAAAACAGAATAAACTGGTAGAAGTAAGCCCGATCAGTAACCAGGTCCTTGGATATGTGAGTGATATGAGAAATCACCCGGCAAGAGTTTTACTGAGCAATGGTGTACAATGTTCTATTAATAGCGATGATCCGGCTGTATATGGTTACGAAGGGTTAAGTTATGACTTCTGGGTGGCTTACACCTATTGGGAATTGGATGTGAAAGCTTTGAAGAAACTGGTCTTCAATTCTATTAATTATTCTTCTTTGAATAAGAATGAAAAAAAACAGGCAGTAGAATATCTGAATGCTCAATGGAATGATTTTGTTCAAAAAGCCAATGGAGAATTAAATTAATATTCATTATGAGTGCTACTTATAGCGCAAGCACTTTTATAATGAGGTGAATAGTGCTGTTGTCAGTCTTTACAATAGATTTATATAAAAACTAAAGGTGAGTTTCTAAACTCACCTTATTTTGTACTGCAATGTTTTCGGATATTGCTTTTTAGAATGCAGATTTTCTTTATTATGAACTATAGTTAATTCTTAACCCTTTGTAAATTCAAATCCTGAAAGTCGAAACTAAAGTCTATATTAGGGGAGATTCCCTTCATTTTTATGCTTTGAGCTTTTCCTTCTTCATCTAAATTAAACATAGCAAAGGCATCACAGTTCATATCTTTATAATCCCATTTAATTGCAAAGGTATTTGCTTTATAAAAACTCATGGGCCCGTTTAGCTTTGGTGATCGATAAGATTTAAACCATAATTGATTTCCCTTTAAGAATATTTCTATTTTTCCAAACCATTTATCTTCATACAGTCCAATTAAATCCTCATTTTTTATTGTTGTATTTTTTGCTTTGCTTACTGTTTCCCAAACCTTTTTAGTGACCTCATCTCCAGATTCTTTTTGAGATTGAAAGTAGGCAGCATACTTATCTACCCATCCGTAATTGTTGAGGCCTAAATAGCTGTCAATAATGGTTTGACTCACTGAAGAGAAAACACCGGAGCCGCCATTTTCTGTATTGGTGAGAATAACAATACCCAAATTTAAGTCAGGAATCATGGTAACAATAGAAAGCATTCCGGGTAGCCCGCCGGTGTGAGAAACACTGAGGTTTCCTTTTATATCAGATAAATTCCAGCCTAAACCATATCCATTAAAATGTTGGTTATACCTTGGGTTAGGATTAATTTGATCAACAGTATGAATGGTCCACATTTCATTTTGCCTTTCCTTAGTGAAAAGCTGTTGGTCTAAACCGGAACCATACTTACCTTTGTTGAGCTGAACAAGCATCCATTTAGACATATCATCAACGTTGGAGATTATCCCTCCGGCAGCTCCATTAACCATTGCCCCATATAAAGATATTTTTTTTATAGCTCCGGATTCTGAGGAATGGGGAGAAGCCATTAAACTTATATCTTTTACCTGACTGATGGAACTGAAAGAATTTTGCATTTGCAGTGGTTCCATAATACGCTTTTGAACAAAGGTTTCCCAATTCATCCCGCTTACTCTTGCAATAACTTCGCCTGCTATCAAATACAGTTGATTATCATAATTAAATTGGGTTCGGAAACCTGAAACAGGAGTAAAATACTGGAAAGACTTTATTACATCTTTAATAGTGAAGTCTGTACCATCAGGAAACATCATTAAGTCTCCGACTCCTAAACCAAGTCCACTACGGTGACACAATAAATCTTCTATAGTAAAATTTTCTGTCACATAGTCATTATACATCTTAAATTCAGGGATGTATTTTTTGACATTATCATCCCAGGAAAGTTTTCCCTCATCTACTAAAATAGATAATGCGGCAGTTGTAAAAGCCTTGCTATTGGAAGCAATTTCAAAGTTCGTATGTTCATCAATAGGTGATTTTGTATCTATTGATTTTACACCATAACCTTTTTTGTGAATTATCTTTCCATCCTTTACAATGGCTACAGCCGCTCCTGCAACATGGAACTTTTCCATTGCATTATCAACAAGAACATCTACTTCTTTGGAGGTTATTTGAGCGGATAAACTGCTGCTTGTAAATAGTATAGTAATGATGAATAGAGACAATTTTATTTTTGTCATAATTGATTATTTTATATCATGGTTTTATTGACCACTAAACCTCACGATTTGAGGCAGGTGAATATTAGCAGGACCAAATCTATTGATTAATAGGTTAATGGCAAAATATAAAACCAACTTTAAATTGTACATGTAAGCCAAATGAGAAAAGAGAGATAAAAGTGGATAGATGAAGTATTTCTTTTTCCAAATATTAAATATACTTTTGAAGAAAACTTATAATTATTGAAAATGGAAGATTTTAACAGAAAAACTCAAGCCGGAGCGGTTGCTTATTTTCGTCACTGTATAAAAAATGGAGATACAGCCGGTGCTTTGAGTTGCTTTCACTCTGAAGGAGTTTATATTGACCGTGATGGGAAAGAATTAAGAGGCCTTGAAGATATACAAGTGGCTATGGAAAATATATGCGGGCTAAAACTGAATATACAGGGAGAAACTCCACATATTACAGTGATTAATGACCTTGCGATGTGGCTCGATCGATGGGAGATGACAGGTCATACTCCTGATGGGCAACCCATAAAAATGACAGGTCATACTTCCTGTATTATGAAGAAGAGCGAAAAGGGTGATTGGCTTTGGCTCGTTGATAATCCCTTTGGTTCTGCAATTCTGAATTATTAGTTTTTTTGGCTTTGAAGATATTGAATCCGGCAGGCATCGTAGATGCCTGCCGGATTTTACATTCTCCGGACTTGTATTATTTTTAAGTCAGAAATCTTATTCAAATTTCTGTAACAGAGATTCTGTTACAACTTCCCTTCATTGAGATACTCTGATCTTTTATGCTTTTCGGAACTTTGTCCTACCAAAACAACAGAATATAATATTAACCAGAAAAGTAAAACAATATGCAAACAATATTAGGAGCCAATGGACAGATTGGCGAAGAGCTGGCAAGAGAATTAAAAAGAAACTTTACTTCAGATATTCGGATTGTAAGCAGAAGCGCCCAAAAAGTAAATGATACTGATGAGGTGTTCTCTGCGGACTTATCTATCCGTGAGAAGGCTATTGAAGCGGTAAAAGGAAGTGAGATTGCTTATTTCACATTAGGTCTTCCAATAAGCTCAGACCTTTGGGAAAAACAATTTCCTTTAATTCTTCAAAATGTGATAGATGCCTGTAAGATCAACGGGACTAAGCTGGTATTCTTTGATAATACGTATATGTATCCGCAGGATGGTCGCGTTTTGAATGAAAATACAATATTTGCTCCGGTGGGAAGAAAAGGTAGAGTAAGACGGAAAATGGCAGAAATGATATTGAAAGAAATAGAATCCGGTGAGCTGGAAGCCGTCATCTGCCGTGCTCCGGAATTTTATGGCCCGGGAAAAACACAGAGTATTACGAATACATTGGTTTTTAATAATATCAAAGAAGGTAAAAAACTTAAAGTTCCATTGAGCACAAATAAGAAAAGGAGCCTTATCTGGACTCCGGATGCAAGCCGGGCAACTGCTTTAATTGGAAATACGCCTGATGCATTCGGGCAAACCTGGCATCTGCCGGTAGATAAAAGTCATCCAACCTATAAAGAATTTATACGGATTGCTTCCGGAATTTATGGTAAAGACCTGGAGTATTCAGCAATATCTAAATTCGTTTTTAAAATCGGGGCTTTATTCAATAAAAAAATAAAGGAATTATTGGAATTATTGCCAAGGTATGAACATGATAATATCTTTGATGATTCAAAGTTCAGAATACGATTTCCTCAATTTCAGGTAACCACTTATAAAGAAGGAATCAATCAGATTAAAAGTGGGCAGCTTTTAGGAAAATAATAAAATTGTAACTTAGTATGAGTTATCTTTTTAAACCACATAAGCGCATAGAAAATGCTGAAATATTAGTAGATCAAAAGTATTTTTATGAGATTTTTAGCGTCCTGTAAAGCCTAATATATCTATTTGGTTTAAAAAAATATAAATCAGAAAATCAGTAATGAAAACACCCATAAAAGTTTCATCAATCAATGCCATGCATCAGGCTCTGGGATTGAAAAAGCCATCAAACCCACTGATCAGTGTATTCAGTTTTAATGATGTAAAGCTGAAGTCAGAGACTATTCTCAGTGCGGTAATAACTGATTTTTATGCTATAGCCCTTAAGAAAGACTGTGCAGGAGGAAAATTTAAATATGGCCAGCAGTATTATGACTTTGAAGAAGGGGTCATGTATTTTATCGCTCCACAGCAGGTGTTACAATTTGAAGATGTTCTTTTGAACGAAGTGGAGGGTTTTGTATTGGTGGTACATCCTGATTTTCTTCAAAGTTATTCTTTGGCATCAAAAATTAAAGACTATGGATTTTTTTCCTATACAGCCAATGAAGCCCTGTTTCTTTCTGAGAAAGAAGAAAAATCTATTATGGATATTATAGAGAATATGAGCCAGGAGATCGATGCCAATATGGATTCTTTCACACAGGATCTGCTGGTGTCAAACCTGGATCTACTTTTGAAATATTGTGACCGTTTTTATAACCGTCAATTTTTAACCCGTAAAAAGATAAATAATGACCTGCTTTCGAAGCTGGAAACGTTATTGGATGAGTATTTTAAGAATGATCAGCTGGTGGTAAATGGTATTCCCTCTGTTCATTTTGTGGCTGAAAAGCTAAATCTGAGCGCGAATTATCTGAGCGATATGCTTCGGGCACAGACAGGGCAGACTACCCAGCAGCATATTCAAAACCGATTGATCGAGAAGGCTAAAGAGCTGCTTTCTACAACAGAAATGTCTGTTTCGGAAATTGCTTACCAATTGGGATTTGAGCATCCGCAGTCCTTCCATCGCCTGTTTAAAAACCGAACTTCTTTTTCACCATTGGAGTTTAGGGCTTCTTTTAATTAAATTATTTGAACTATAAAAGTTACAAAAGCTTTAATTTTAAACACTTTAGTTCATTTAAGAGAGTTATAGTAATGTCACATAAAAGTACACTTTAGAAGAAAAAAAATGATTTTCAAAAGCTTAAGTGTACTTTATATAGGTGAATATTTTAGTTTTAAATAATTTTAACATTTAACACTTTTGTGTCTTCTGTGGTTAATCATTACTTCCCTGTAAAATCAGGGTTTCTTTTTTCTATAAATGCGCCTATGCCTTCGTTATGGTCCTGGGTATTAAATAATTCTCCAAATAAAACAGCTTCCTGCTTCAGACCATCTGTGATATGCAGCTCAAAACCTGTATTCAATGATTGTTTTGCTTTGGCTACTGCTACAGGACCTCTTAAGGCAATGGTTTCGGCTAATTTTTGTGCCGCATTCAGGAGTTCTTCCGGGGCAAAAACGCGATTAACGAATCCAAATTCCTTACAGGCTTCTGCAGAATAAAATTCTCCTGAGAATACCATTTCTCTGGCTTTGTATAACCCGATAGCTCTTGGAAGCCGTTGTGTCCCGCCAAAACAAGGCAATAAGCCCAATGTGACTTCCGGCAAGCCGAATTTTGCTTTTTCACTAGCAAGGATAATGTCGCAGGATAATGCCAACTCACAGCCACCACCTAATGCAAAACCATTCACAGCCGCTATCACAGCAAACGGTAATGTCTCAATAGCGTTAAATGCAGATTGTGCCATTCCTGAAAATTCTTCTGCTTCTCTTGGGGTCATTCCCTGCATTGCTTTAATATCTGCACCGGCTACAAAAGCCTTTTCACCGGAACCTGTAATGATTAAAACCCGGATGTCTTTATTCAATCTGATTTGATCTGCAAATGATTTCAGTTCCTGTAAGACTGTTGTGTTCAGTGAATTTAATGCTTGCGGACGGTTAACTGTCAGTGTTCCTATATGTCCATGTTGCTGGAATAATAATGTTTCGAAATTCATTTTTCTTGAGTTAAAAGTTGAGAATAGAAAGTTTTATTAAGTGGTTCTGTTGAAAATTCAGTTTCAGTTTTCCACTTTTACTTTCCGTTTAATAATTGGATAATGCTTGAAAAATCTACTGTCCCGTTGCCAGCTTCACTCCATATTCTATATAAGTTTAAAGCTGCATTTCCCAGAGGAGTAGATGTTCTGGTTTCCAGTCCTGCTTCTGCTGCCAGTCCCAGATCTTTGGTCATGAGATCCACGGCGAACCCTCCGGTATATTCTCTTGATGCGGGCGCATTTTCCAGGACTCCCGGATAAGGATTATATACTTCCAGTGACCAGTTTCTGCCTGAGCTTTTCTGCATGATTTCACTTAACGTTTTTGGGTCCAATCCATGGCGGGTTCCCAGATTGATGGCTTCTGATGTTCCGATCATATGAATGGCCAGCAACATATTATTACAGATCTTGGCAACCTGGCCGGCACCGGAATCCCCTGCATGGAATATGTTTTGGCCCATACATTTTAATATCGGTCTTGCCTTTTCATAATCTTCGGTCTTGCCACCTACAATAAAGGTTAAAGTTCCGGCCTGGGCCCCGCTTGTTCCTCCGGAAACAGGTGCATCTATCATTTTACAGCCTTTTGAAGCCGCTAGCTGAGCCACGGCACGGGCGGTAACTGCATCAATGGTACTGCTGTCAATCAGTAATGTATTGGGTTTTAAATTACTGATAAACTCTTCAGAATATAATTCAGCAACATGTTTACCTGAAGGCAGCATTGAGATGACTACATCTGCATTTTTAGAAGCTTCTGAAGCGGAAACGGAAGTCTGCCCACCTGCGGAAACCAAAGCTCCCAAAGCTGTATCTGAAAGGTCAAATCCAGTAACGTTATGACCTTTTTTTATTAAATTGGCCGCCATAGGCCCGCCCATATTTCCTAATCCTATAAATGCTATATTTGGCATGATTGTTTTTTAAAAGGTTATAAAAATTGATTAATTGTAACTGGAGGTTAAAAATTTACTTTCCATTCTCCAATGATCCATTTAAAATAAGAGTCTATCCATTCTCCGGTAATATCATCAAGGGTTGCCGGATGCCACTTTGGAGAGTGATCCTTATCTACCAATAAAGCCCTTACTCCTTCAGCAAAATCAGGATGAACACAGCATTGGCAGGATAGATTAAGTTCAGACTGAAAAACTTCTTCCAGATTCAAATTTTTACCCTGCTGCAGCTGCCTGAAAATAATATGGGCAGAACTTGGTGAACCAACCTCAAAACTTTTAATTCCTGTATTGATCCAGTCATCTTTTTCAGGATAACTGATTAATATTTCCCTGAACTGTTCCAGAGTATCTGCTTTTTCAAATTGCTGTATAAATGTCTGATGAGTGGCTGCCTGAGATTCCGGAATGCACATGTCTTTAGATATACTTTCTAAAATGCGAGTAACGGTTTTATGAGGGTTTTCTTTCCAGTTAGCCTGTTCCAATGCATTCAGAATCATTTCTTTTGAAGAAGACGGTATATAATAATCTGCTAATCCCAGAAACTGACAGTCTGCTCCATCTAATCTTGCTCCGGTTAATCCCAGATAAATCCCATAGGCAGAAGGTGTTTTATTCAGAAACCAGGTTCCGCCTACATCAGGGTATAAACCAATGGTAATTTCAGGCATTGCCAGTTTGCTTTTTTCCGTAACGATACGGTGTGATGCTCCGGCCATAATACCAATACCACCACCCATCACAATGCCGTGTCCCCAAACGATAATAGGTTTAGGATAAGTATGAATGGTATAATCTACCTGATATTCCAAAGAAAAAAAATCAAAACAGTCCTGCGGGATTTGAGTAGGGTCTATTGCTTTTTGTGCAATAATAGCATCGTGTAATTGTCTCACATCACCCCCGGCACATAAGGCTTTTTCCCCTGCTCCCTGAAGAAATATACAGGCTATGTTTTCGGATGTTTTCCATTCTTCCAAAACAGCTGCTAATTCTCTGATCATAGGTAATGACAGAGCATTCAGTGTTTTCTCTGAATTCAGAGTAATAATTCCGGTTTTGTTTTTTATTTCTGTAAGTATTAAACTCATGATGTTGATTGTTTTGAATTAACGGATCTGTAAGGTAGCACCTTCTTCGAGAATTTTTCTTGAAATTACAAGTTTCATAATTTCATTGGTTCCTTCTACTACCTGATGTACTCTTGCGTCACGCATTAAACGTTCTACAGGAAAGTCCTGAGTGCAGCCATAGCCCCCCAGTATCTGTAACGCTTCATTACAGATATTGAAACACAAATCGGTGGCCAGTCGTTTGGCCATTGCACAGTAAGTGGTAGCATTCTGATCCTTGGAGTCCAGTTTGAAAGCGGCCAGATGTACCATTTGACGGGCTGCTACCAATTCTGTTGCCATATCTGCAATTTTAAACTGAAGAGACTGAAACTGTGCCAGTGATTTTCCAAACTGCTGTCTTTCGTGCATATAACGCTGAGCCTGATTGATAGATCCCTGTGCCGCTCCTACTGAGCAGGTTGCAATATTGATACGGCCGCCATCCAAACCTTTCAGAGCAATTTTAAATCCTTCTCCTAAGGTTCCTAAAAGGCATTTTTTATCTACTTCTACGTGATCCAGAAAGACAAAGCGGGTAGGCTGGGTATTCCAGCCCAGTTTTTTTTCCTTCTCCCCAAAGCTGATTCCCGGAGTTTGAGCCGGCACTACAAAAGCACTGATTCCTTTGGCTCCGGAGTTTTCTGTACGTGCCATTACAATAAGAATATCACTTTCACCAGCTCCTGAAATAAAAGCTTTTGTGCCATTAATGATATACTTATTTTCCTTCCTGACAGCGGTGGTCTTCAGCCCTGCTGCATCTGACCCGGAACCTGGCTCAGTAAGGCAATAGGAACCTAATAACATTCCTGATGCTAACTGAGGACATAGTTCTTTTCTGATTTCATCGTTTCCAAATTCATCAATCATCCAGGAAACCATATTGTGTATGGTAATATAAGCAGTAGTGGAAGGGCAGGCTGCTGCCAGTTCTTCAAATATGATGGCAGCATCCAATCTGGATAAACCTAACCCTCCGGCAGCTTCACTTGTATATACGCCACAAAATCCCAATTCACCGGCTTTAGCTATGGCTTCTCGTGGGAATATTTTTTGAGCATCCCATTCTGAAGCGTAGGGAGCGAGTTCTTTTTCAGCAAACTTTCTTGCAGCATCCTGAAATGCCAATTGTTCTTCACTTAGGTTAAATTCCATAGTTTTTAAATTGAAAGTTGAGCATTAAGAATGGAAAGCCCGATCCCTGTAAATATGAATATATTCACTTTTTTCAGCCTTTCATTCAATTATTTTAAACTGATAGTCATATTTACATTTCCTCCGGGAACATCTTCTTCAAACCAACGGGCTGTAATTATTTTTGTTTCGGTATAAAACTTTACGCCTTGTTTTCCGTAAGAATGCAGATCGCCAAAGAAAGATTTTCTCCATCCTGTAAAAGAGAAGAATGGTAATGGAACCGGAATAGGAAGATTGACCCCAATTTGTCCCACTTCAATTTCATGCTGGAATTTTCTGGCTGCAGCACCCGAGTTGGTGAAAATAGAAGTTCCGTTTCCGTAAGGGTTGTTATTGATAATCTGAATTGCCTCATCCAGTGTTTCTGCTTTTAATAAAAGTAAAGCGGGGCCAAAGATTTCTTCCTTGTAAATATCCATCTCTACAGATACATTATTGAATAGAGTAGGCCCTACAAAATATCCGTTTTCATACCCGTCTACTTTACAATTACTTCCGTCTAGCAGCACTTCAGCTCCCTGATCATAGGCACTTTTGATTAATCTTAAAACTTTCTCTTTAGACTGTTTATTGATTAAAGGGCCAAATGCGGTAGATTCATCAGACCATACTCCAGGTTTGATGGTACTTAAAGCAGTTTTGATATCTTCCACCCAGTTTTGAGCTTCGCCCACTAAAACGGCAACACTGATGGCCATACAACGCTGGCCGGCTGCTCCACAAGATGCACCTACCAAATTATTGATCACTTGTCCCTTGTTGGCATCCGGCATAACAACCATGTGGTTCTTTGCTCCTCCGAATGCCTGAACTCTTTTCAGGTTATCTGTTCCTGTACGGTAAACATGTTCAGCAACCGGTACAGAACCTACAAATGAAATAGCTTTGATCTCAGGATGATTCAGGATATGATTCACCTGATCTTTGGAACCATGAATAATATTCAGAACTCCTTTTGGAAAGCCTGCTTCTAAGAATAGTTCGGCCATTTTCACAGAGGTCATCGGGGTCTGCTCAGATGGTTTTAAGATAAAGGTATTCCCACAGGCAATCGCCATTGGAAACATCCATAAAGGAATCATCGCAGGAAAGTTGAAGGGTGTAATTCCCGCACAAACTCCAAGAGGCTGAATATAGCTGTAGGTATCTACTCCACGGGCTACATTTTCTACAGTTTCTCCCATCATCAGGGTTGGAATATTGCAGGCATGTTCTACCACTTCAATACCACGCCATATATCGCCCATAGCATCAGCGAAGGTTTTTCCGTTTTCTTTGGATAGGATTTCGGCGATTTCTTTTTGATGTTCTTTTAAGAGGTGCTGATATTTCAGAAATAATCTTGCTCTTTCCGGAGTGGCTACCTCTTTCCATGTTTTGAATGCTTCTGTGGCTGCTTCAATAGCCTGATCTATTTCAGATAATAGAGTTAAAGGGACTTCGGCGAGAATTTCCTGGGAAGCAGGATTTTCTACAGGAAGATGTTCATGCGCTTTACTTTCAATAAACGCTCCATTGATTAATATTTTTACTTTTTGTGACATAGTTTTGGGGTTGAAAGTTGAGAGGAAAAGCTGAAAGCAATTTTATGAATTACTTTCAGCCTGTATAAGGTTATATAATCAGTAAATCAACAAATTCATTGACATTAAGGTTGATCAGCGTTTCATAATCCAATGAATTTTCCAACACTGTTTTTTGTTGTTTTTCAGGGAAGATACGGGCTAAATTAATTTTGTATTTCTTAATCAGTTCCGGAATTCCTTCGTCTCTTCTTCGTTGGTGTCCGATAGGGTATTCTACTACAACTTCGTCAAGAATAGTTCCGTCATTCAGTTCTACAGTCATGGCATTCGCGATAGAACGTTTTTCCGGATCATGGTAATCTGCAGTAAACTGTATGTCTTCAATGCATTCGATTTTATCACGCAGAACATCAATTCTTGGATCTGAAGCTATATTATCTTCATAATCTGCCGCAGTTAATCTGCCGTAAATGAATGGTACAGCCACCATGTACTGAATACAGTGATCGCGATCTGCCGGATTATTTAAAGGTCCTTTCTTATCAATGATACGGATGGCTGCTTCATGCGTACGTATGGTAACTTTTTTGATATCATCTGTAGTTTTTCCAAGGTCTTTCAGAGTGGTATGCAGAGTCATTGCCGCTTCTACAGCTGTTTGAGAATGGAATTCTGCCGGAAATGAGATTTTAAACAGTACATTTTCCATGACATAAGAACCGTAGTCTCTCTGGAATTTGAATTCATTTCCTTTGAAAGAAACATCATAAAATCCCCAAGTTTTTGCAGTTAATACCGATGGATAGCCCATTTCTCCTGTTTTAGCAATCAGTGCTAAACGTACTGCTCTGGATGTTGCATCTCCTGCAGCCCAGGATTTACGGGAACCTGTATTAGGTGCATGACGGTATGTTCTTAAAGATTGCCCATCTACAAAAGCCAATGATACAGCATTGATGATCTCATCACGGGTTAAACCGATAAGCTTTCCGACAACAGCGGTAGAAGCCAGTTTTACTAATAATACGTGATCTAAACCTACTTTATTAAAAGAATTTTCCAATGCCATTACTCCCTGAATTTCATGGGCCATAATCATGGCTTCCAAAACCTGCTTCATTTTTAAAGGCGCTTTTCCTTCCGCAATATGGGTTCTTGATAACCAGTCTGCTGTGGCTAAAATTCCACCGAGGTTATCTGATGGATGTCCCCATTCTGCAGCCAGCCATGTATCATTGAAATCCAACCAACGGATAATGGCTCCAATATTGAACGCTGCCTGAACAGGATCCAGCTGAAACTGTGTCCCCGGAACTTTTGCCCCGTTTGGAACCACAGTTCCTTTTACTACAGGACCTAAAAGTTTTGTACATGCAGGGTAAGTTAATGCTTCCAGTCCACATCCGATGGTGTCCAGAAGACAGTAATGGGCTGTTTTCCAGGCCAGATCATTTTTGATTTCATAGTTCAATACATAATCTGCAATATCTGTTAATACTTTATCCGGTTGGGGTCTTTCATTTGAAATGTGTGATGACATCTTTATTTTATAATTTAGTTATTAATTGTGATATGTTTATTTTCTGTCTTGTAGAGAGATGAATTCCTTATTTTCAGGACCTGTGTAGTTAGCACTTGGGCGGATAATTTTTCCATCCTGTCTCTGTTCAATAATATGAGCGCTCCATCCTGTAACTCTGGAGATAACGAAGAGTGGAGTAAACATAAGGGTAGGTACTCCCATTAGATGATAGGATACCGCAGAGAACCAATCCAGATTCGGAAACATTTTCTTTTCTTCCCACATGATGGTTTCCAGTCTTTCAGCGATATTATACAACAGCATATCTCCGGCTTCCTCAGAAAGTTCTTTAGCTACTTTTTTAATCACCACATTTCTTGGGTCCGAAATTGTGTAAACAGGATGTCCGAATCCGATGATCACTTCTTTGTTGACAATGCGCTGACGGATATCTGCTTCCGCTTCATCTGGCGAATTGTATCGGCTTTGGATTTCAAATGCCACTTCATTGGCACCACCATGTTTAGGACCTCTTAAAGCACCAATGGCTCCTGTAATAGCTGAATAAATATCTGAACCTGTTCCTGCGATCACACGGCTAGTGAATGTAGAAGCGTTAAATTCATGTTCGGCGTAAAGATTTAACGAGATCTGCATGGCTCTTACCCATGAATCAGAAGGTTTTTTTCCATGTAATAAATGAAGAAAATGCCCTCCAATCGTATCGTCATCTGTTTCTACATCAATCTCTTTTCCATTATGGGTATAGTGATACCAGTATAATAAACCCGAACTGAATGATGCCAGTAATTTATCTGCAATATCCCTCGCTCCGGCAATATTATGATCGTCTTTTTCCGGTTGAATACTGCCAATAGCGGATACCATGGATCTCATTACATCCATCGGATGTGCCGCTGCCGGAATACTCTTTAAAATATTTCTTACAGAATGGGGTAACCCTCTTAAAGACTTTAATTTAGCTTTGTAATTTTTCAATTGAGCTCCGGTAGGCAGCTGACCATAGATCAAAAGGTAAGCTACTTCTTCAAACTCCGCTTTTTCAGCCAGATCCAGGATGTCATATCCTCTGTAGTGGAGATCATTTCCACTTTTTCCTACGCTGCAAAGCGCTGTATTGCCTGCTGCTACTCCAGAAAGGGCAACGCTTTTCTTAGGCTTGAATGTTGGTTCGCTATTCGTTGACATTACTATTTTGTTTAAAAAGGTTATCTAATTTTTGTTCATAATCATGGTATCCAATGCTTTGATAGAGTTCTTCTCTGGTCTGCATAGTGTCTAATACATGGGCCTGGGTTCCGTCTTTGCGGATGTGTTCATAGACATTCAGGGCCGCTTTATTGGCTGCACGGAAAGCTGAAAGAGGGTAAAGGATCAATCCTACGCCTGCATCTTTTAATTCATCAACCGTATACATATCAATCATTCCAAACTCTGTGATGTTGGCCAATACAGGGATTCCCGCTGCATCAACGAATTTTTGATAAAAACTTAGATCAGGAACTGCTTCGGCAAAAATAAAATCAGCACCGGCTTCCTTATAGGCAATGGCTCTTTCAAGAGTTTTTTCCAGCCCTTCATTGGCAAAAGCATCCGTTCTGGCTCCGATTACAAAACTTTCATCTGTACGGGCATCTGCAGCAGCCTTCAGCCTGTCTGACATCTCTTCTTTGGTTACGAGTTCTTTTCCTGGACGATGTCCACAACGTTTTGCTCCCACCTGATCTTCGATATGTAAAGCTGCTGCACCTGCTTTAATCAATGATTTTACAGTTCTGGCGACGTTGAATGCTGATGGGCCAAATCCTGTATCCACATCTACCAGTAAAGGTAAATCACAGACATTGGTAATTCTTTGAATATCAATTAATACATCTTCCAGCGTGGTAATTCCCAAATCAGGAATTCCTAAAGATCCGGCAGCAACGCCGCCGCCTGAAAGATAAATGGCATTGAAGCCGGCTTGTTTGGCCAATAATGCATGGTTGGCATTGATGGCCCCGACAATCTGAAGAGGACTTTCTTTTTGCATAGCCTTCCGGAATTGAGTACCGGGAGACTTCCAGTTTTCATTTTTAGTCATTGTAATATTTATGGTTTAGGTGAAATTTGTTTACAGATAGAGAAGAATAGCGATCATGATTTAATTGCAGGGAAGTAAAAAGAGAATAATGAGTATCGCTTCGATTTGCTGCCAACAGACAGAAAATCTGTGTGTTTTTTAGGAAACAGCATTTCAGGATCTTGACAGATCTGTTGGGTGTGTAGGAATTATCGAAATGGGTTAGGTACATTTTTTACTTTTTACATGCATTAAACGCTATAAAAAGTTCCTGCAGACTTCACAATGCTTTGTGAGAAAGAAAAATTACGGAAAGGTGACACGGATGAGCGGTAGATTCATAGAAGAACCTGTTGTTCTGCTATTATCTATCTCAAAAAATAATACGAGTTGATAAACTATTTTATCATATCATTATCCATACCGTATCATACCTGACTATAAGCTTCAAACCGCGAAAGCATCGTCAATTCGAAATAGGCAGGTCTCCTGACTTGTAACGGTTTTTATCATCCTTCCCATATACCGGAGCATACAGTGGATATGAATTTGATAAAAACCTTTTTGTTGTTACTTACAGTTGCGCGACAGTTCGTGATTTGCACACGATTCCCTTTTAATACACAGCTAAGTGTTACCAATTTCGGTTGATAAAGAAGGTGTTAAGAACTCCTTGGTGGTAAATATAGACATTTTATGAAAACGACAAAATATTTTATGCGAACAATAATTAATTGAATGTAATTTGTTGATAACGTTTTGATTACGAAATGTATCTTTTGATGTTTTTAAAATAATATCTGGAATTTGCCCGGGTTTTTAATTACCAAATTGTTAACAAATAAGATAGAATTTTAAATTGATTTAAATAAAAGGTGTGTTTTTGTAGTAACTTTTCATATTTAAAAACAGAAGGAAAATACTGAATAAGTTCAAAGCTTCAAAATTGGAGTTAATTTCTAAAATACTGCATTTAAAATATAAGAAAAAATTTAGCGGCTGATTCCGTTTCCGTATTTAAACTGGCTTGGAATGATGTTATATTTTCTCTTAAATGCTGCTGAAAAATGTCTGGAATTTTTATATCCAATCACCTCAGAAATTTCATTAATACTTAGATCTCCTTCTATAAGCATTTTTTTTGCATGTTCCATCTTTATATCATTCCAGAAGCCGAATACGGTAGTTCCGAAAAGCTCTTTAAATCCCTTTTTTAAAGTAAATTCATTGGTTCCTACCTGATGGGCAAGGTCTATTAATGAACAGTTTTCATTAAGGTTATTGACGATAAAATCTCTCACTGCATAAATTTTATCTTCATCTTTTTTAAGAAGTGATGAGGTGGAAGAAGTAGTATTAAAAAGCTGTTCCAGTTGTAAAAGAAGAAGTTCAGCCACCTTGGCTTCAAGGTAGATTCTTTTAAAAATACCTTTTCTGTCGCAGTGAATGATGTCGTTCAGAACCTGGTACATTTCCAGGCTGATCCGGCAATGGTCCGGATTGATAAGACATGAATGCTGTTTCTCAATAGCATTTCTGAATGTATTGAATAGTTCAGAGTCTTCAGGAAGGAATTTCTTAAAAAAATCCGGGGCTAAATTAACTTCCAGGATCTGCATTTCATGACCGTCGAATTCCATCTGGCCACTCATCTGATGGGCATAAATTATATTATGCTGATAACTTTCAAAACAAACTTTATTGTTGAAATTCTCTGAAAGAGCAGCGCTTTTTCCTTTTAATGAAAAATGCATTTCAACACTTTCGAAATCGGCCTCAAAGTACAGTAATACTTTATTTTCAAGTGAAACATTCCCGAAGCCAATGTGAACATTCTCAAAACAGATCTCATGATAAAAACCATTTCCATAAGGAGGTTTCAGATGGGTAATACACTCTCTGATTTCGCCATCGTTCTGGTAATAGGCATTGGGATATTTTCTTTCCACCAATGTTCCTCCAATTTTATCATCGTAGACCCGTAATGCCATTATTATTTTATTATGATTAGAATTCTCCTTTTTGCGGACTTTTTACTCCCTTTTGCGTACCTGTGTGCCCCAATTTTCATCTTAGTTTTGCACAAAGATAAATAATTATTTAGAATGATTCTTAATAGTAAGCTTGATTTTATCTATTAAGATCAAATAAAAAATAATAGAAATGAAGAATAATATACAACTAAGTCATGTATTGTATCGGGTGCAGGATTTACATATTGCGGTAAAAAAGCTACAGGATGCAGGCTTTATTGTTGAATATGGAGCATACCCTGATAAGGCTTATAATGCTTTGATATGGTTTGAGAAAGGCATTTTTATCGAAATTTACCATAATTCCGGGCTTCCTGTTTATATAAAATGGATGATGAAGGTCTTTGGGTATCAATCGGTTTTAGAACGGATGAGGCAATGGGAAGATATAGAGGAAGGCTGGTGTGAATGGTCTCTGGAGTCTGCATTGGAAAACCTGAATTCAGAGAAACAGTTTTTCGAAAGTGAAAATACAGGGTTCAGGTTTCATAAGGCTAAAAGAAAAGATGGAGATGGAAATAAACTTAAATGGGAACTTCTGATGCCTGATGATATTGATTTTCCTTTTTTAATGTCTGCTTATATTCCTAATCCCAGGCCCAAAGAAATTAATCATCCCAACGGAATTGTAGGAGTGAAAAATATTAAGGTAGGCACCGATCGTCTGAATACTCAGGTATTAAACCGCTTGCTCACCAATCAGGAAGGGTTAGAGCTTATACAAGGGAAAGGATTACAGACTGTAGAATTCATCAATTCTGATTTGAAAATTGAAAATATATTATAACCCCGGATTTCTTAGAATCAAAAATTATTTAAAGAACGAAATATGAATTATTCAAGTAAAATAAACTGGTCTTTTGCCGCCGCAATTATGGTATCTGTATGCTGGATCATCGGTGATGTTTTTGTCGCAGGATTTGATCCTAATCCTGAAGATTATCCATTGTTTTCAAAGACTTATGCCGATCAGGTAAATGTAGGATTTGCAACTTTGATGTTGGAAGGTACCACTCCGGGACTGATGTTTGGGGCTTTGATCGGAGCGCTCACTGGACCTCTACTGCTTCCTGCAAGCTGGCTGGTTTTCCAGTTTTTTAAAGATACCAAAACCTGGTATTCGGTGGCTGTTTACTGGATTTTATTAGCAGGGGCTGTTTTGTCTCCTTTAGGCCACGCCGGATTCTTTTATGTGGGGGAAATCTATAAGGCAATCTATCATACCGATCCGGTGGCTCATCCATTCCTTTTAGAAACGGGGCGAGAATTTATGAAAATGCTTAATATAGCCTGGGGAGCAGCCATTGGAGTATTAGCTATCGGATGGATTTCATTTGCGGTATGTATCCTTTTGAAGAAAACATTACTTCCAAGATGGATGGCTTTATTGACCCCATTTGTGCTGACCTTATTTATTATTCCAATAAAGGGAATGCTGCCACTGCCTTATTCAGGCTGGGTTGGGGGAGCGATATTCAATATTGCCTATCTGGTATTCTTCGGCTCATTATTGATCCTTTTCAGAAAGAAACTTAATAGAGAACTACAGAACTAATAGCTATCTATATATACTACACTATGAATTGGGCACTTTTTAGGGCTCAATTTTTATGTATATGCCTTTATTTCTTGTCGTTCTGTATTTTTAATGATACTTTTAAAGAATGGTCTCATTGTTTAGTTTATTTTAAGATGTATTAATCGTGAGATTACCAAATCAATATAATATGAAAAAGAAGATACCGTCAGTGATTAAAACGAAGTATTATATTTTAGGCAAGCTATTGATTATTATATTGTTGGTGTTTGTTTCCTGTAAAGAAAATAAGGGCAAAACAGATGACAATATTATGGTACATACTGAAACCATTCAATCCGTAAAAATGATCTCTGCCGGTGGAGGACTGGGGTTTTCTTCCAGCACTTTAATTGATAAAGATTCTATTCATTACCGTCGTACGGTAGCAGCTAATGAAGCCGAAAATCTGACGTACAGCAGAGAAGTGAAACCTGAGGACTGGAAGAAACTGGTTGCTACAATTGATCAGAAACTATTCCGGGCAGTAAAAGAAGGAAAAAGTGTACAGCCTGTAGACGGAATTGACACGAAGATTATCGTCACAATGAGTGCAGGCGATATTTCTAAAATGAATGCCTATGATGATCCTGCATGGAAAAGCATTCGTGATATTATAAACCATTATAACGAATTATATAGGTAATGTTCCTGAAAAATACAGTTGATGAAACAGAATGTAATATATTTGATATTCTGACAATGAAAAACTGAAATGTCACTTTCTTTGCTTACAAAATATACATATGTCTACATCAAAATTAAGCCTGTTTGCTACCCTTACTCATATTATTTTATTAGTGATACTCATGAAGTATGATGAGGTATTGTTTACTCATGATTGGGAAAATGCTGTTATGTTCCTGATTGTTGGGGTTGTCATTGTAGCTTTGATACTAGCCATTGCATCAAGAAAAACGAAATTGGGAGCTGTATTGATGATCACTAATGGCATTTATACATTGATCTGTTTTTTTATGTTGTATTTCGCTTTGACTTACACTTTTAAAGTATAAAATATATAAGCGGGCTGAAGATAAGTTTATAAATCAATCCCTGCTCTCCAAACTAAGGAGGCAGGGACTGCCGTTTTCTCAATGAAAATTGATTACATGGTTTTAAATTCAAACAACTCCTAGGCCTGGTAAGACTATTATTTACAAAGGCATAAAAGCAATAGCATCCACTTCTATCATCATGCCATCCAACGCTAATTTTGGAACAGGAATTAAGGTGCTGGCAGGAAACTTATTGTTTTTCCATACTTTATGCATTTCTTCTGTCCATATTTTGAGTTTCTCCTGATCGTGGTCAACAATCAATACTGTGATTTTAAGGATATCGTCAGGTTTCAAATGATATTCTTTAAGAACCGTCTCCAGATTTTTCAGCGCGAACTGAACTTGTTGTCTAAAGTCTTCAGAAAGATGATGATGCAGGTCTTCACCACCACTTTGTCCTGATATAAATACATATTTTCCGTTTCCTATACCGCTTGTGGCGTGCGAAAAAGCATAAGGAGTAGGATCAAATAGAGTTTCCGGGTTTTTAGACTCGATATTTGTCATATTTTTTTGTTTGTTGGTTGTATCATTGTTAGCTTGTGAACAGCTTGAAAATAGCAATATAAAAATAAATGAAGCCAGAAGAAGCTTTCCTTTATATAGGATGTTTTTAGAATGAATCATGATTGATAAGGTTTACATTGATGAAGCAAAGGTAACCTCAATCATTTTTCAAAACGTTTACATATGTTGAGAGAATTCAATAGTATAATTCATAAGGTGATTGCTTTCTCAACAGGTATAAAGATAAAGCAATAGAGATATCGGTCATTTATACAGTTCTCCGGTGAGGCAGACGACGGTAAAGCCTGAAAATTTGTGTAGATGATGCTTGAGTCAGCATGTTAAGTTTCGAATTTAGCCAAATTTACATGGGGAATTCCTAAATTGCCGGAATAAAACTAAAATGGCCATAGGGATAACACAAATAGATTTAAATAAATCTAAATCAGGATTTTATTACAATGATACACAGGCATTGATTGATCAATATTTGTTGGGAGATCATTCTTTAAAGACAGTTAGCGCATTAATAAAAGAACTTATAGACGATGAACTTCCATTTTTTGCAGAAGAGGAATTTCCTTATACAGAATTAACCAGATGCGATTATACTGTTATCTCTAAGGGTACTTTTAATCAACTGCAACATAATAAAATGTTACCTTCTATGTTGAACTATTCTTCGGCTATGTATGTAAATTTTAAATATGAAAATAATGAATTCATACATCCGGAGGGAGAACAAAATTATTTACATTCAAATATGCCTTGTATGGTTTATTTTCAAAATAACATCGTTACATTTTTTATTCTTGATGAAGATGGCGATGCTTATTTTTCATACTCTTTGAACTTTCATGATTTAAAATAGTAACAAATTATAGGTAAATGTATAACTCCGGAAACCCACTACGGTGATTACTTATTCTATTTTTGAATGGTATCCGGATGATGGTCATGCCTTTGAAATAGCTTAAAAAGGATAAATAAATGAGAACAGAAATTTTAAAATTAAATGGCATTTTTAATATGTCTTTTGGTAAAACATTTTTCACTGGTGAGTTGGGAGACATTAATCATTTTATTATAGGTAAATCAAAATGGGATATTTTTATTAATGATGTTTATTTTGATACAATTGAATTTGAGAATGAAAATCAACCACTCATTAAATCTGGTGATATAGAAACCAAAAACAGATCTTTTTCTTATAATGGCGTTTTTAATAAGGAATTATTAGATTTTAAAGATCAAAATATAATATTGAAATTAAAAGAGAATTAAAATATTTTAGGATAGAAATCCTTTATAAAGAAATCAAATGGCTTTTATTTTTTTAATGATAAATTAGCCGGAAACTTTAAGTAGTATGGGTCTGAAGCAGGTAACACTGCGAAATTTTCATACTAAAAACAGAAACCAGAACCATGACAGACTTTATAAAAAAACTGGAAAAAGAGTTTAACACTCAAATTATTCCTTCAAATGAACATATTTGGGAAAACTATTATGATGTTGATGAAGATGGAAACATTAAAACATTATATTTAAATGAAATTGATTTAAAGGATATTGATGTATTATTGCCAATTACCAAAAATTGAAAATGTACAAGATTTTTGGTCTCCTATAGAGAATAATGATATTAATCAACAGGCAGAAGATATATATAAAGGAATACTATTTCTAGAGTCTTACATTGTTATACCTTGCAATGAGTGGGCAGGACAAGTGAAAATTTTAGAACCTGATATTAAAAATTCTTTAATTCAGCCTAAAAAAGAAATGATATCTAAATCTAAAAGTTTTATTTTTTTTATTAGTGAACAGGAATATGAAATTTATAAACAAGAGGTAAAAGAAATACGGGAACTAAATACTTTAGAAGAAGAAAAAGAATATTTAATTATAAGTTATACCCGAACAGAGGATCTGGAAAAGCGTATGAAAATTCCTGTATTCATAAAAGAGAAGATTATTTCTTGTTTTGATAAGCATGATCTCCACTCTATAGAAAGAATAAAGGATGAAAACGATAATATTGTTTTTGATGGATTTTAATACATTAGTTAGAATAGGTTAATTTTTTTATAAAGGGGTTAAGTTTCTTACAATATGAAAAATTATAGAAAAGAGTTTAATTATATTGTGTATTATTCAGATAGTACAAATGAACAGGATGATTTGCATTTCTATGCAGAAGAATTTGGGCAAGAAAAAATGCAGGGTATTTTCAAGCTAACGTTAGGGCTTCATTTTCCGGAAATTTTATTCTTACCAGGAATTGGAAATATTGATAAATTATGGCCTCCTTATATAGATTATCGTTTGATACAATCCGCTGAAGATATATGTAAAGTATTACTTCTTACAGAGTCTTATATTGTTTTGCCTTATAATGAATGGGCAGGGCAGGTAAGAATATTAGAGCCTGAACCTAAAAACCCAACTCCTTCAGATACAGAAACTTATTATGGATATAAAAATACTGTTTTTTTTATTACCGAAGAAGAATATGAACTGTATGAGCAGGAGGCAAAATATATAAACGAACTGAATGATTCAGAGGAAATAAGAGGATACGAAACAATCAGTAAAACCCGTACTGAAGATTTGGAAAAGAATATGAAGGTGCCTGGGTTTATAAAAGAAAAAATAATCTCTTATTTTGATGATCGCGACTTATATCAGATTAGTAGAAAAAGAGACGGAGAAGGAAATATTATTTTTACCCAAACTATAGGAAATAAATAAAAATATGTCATATTTCTTTTTTGAAAATAAAACAAAATGCGAAATCTGTACTAAGCCAATAGAAAGAAGAGAATAGGCTTTTTTTACTCCTTATATAGACAGTGATGAATTCCCTGATTTAAAAAACTTTAATAAAGCTTTTTTGCATAGAGTATGTTTTGATAACTATGAACTACGTGATGAGTTAGCATATGCCGCTTTCAAACTGGCACATCATGTAGAAGAAATTGAAGGCTTAGAAAGTTTAACAAATTTAGAAGTACTGGACCTCTGAATGTAACGAAGTGAAATGAAGAATCTAAGCCACGTATGAGATTCTTCCTTCGTCAGAAACCGAAGATTCAACGTAGTCAATGACAATGGTGTAAAATTGTATATAAGTGCTAAACATTATATTTAAAAGAGGTTAATTTAATAAGAATTAAAAAAACAAAAGCTATGGCAAATCATGATGAAATCATAAACATAATATTAAATAAAGATATTGAAGCTTTAAAAAAATGGATACATAATGGAGGTGATGCGAAAACCATCATTGAACACCCAGTTTCTAATGAGAGCCTTATCAATTATATCATAGATGAAATTGAAGACGAGGAATACGAAGGAGTCGAGGATGGAGAAAATACATATCTGCAGATGTTAGAATTTTTAATTGAAAATGGAGCTGACGTAAATTACTGTTATGAAGCATACAACGCTCCTGTTTTTCAGGCAATTTCTTTAAAAAATCCAAAAGTACTGAAGTTACTTTTGGAAAATGGAGCTGATGTACATCTTGTTGGGGAAGAGAGAGATACACCTTTAACAAGGGCTGCTTTAGATAACAATCTGGAGCTCATAAAATTAATATTGCCTTATTCAAATAATGATTTTATTAATCGATCGGGAACCTTTCATGCAAAAACACCTTTGGGATTGGCCTTTCATTATGGAAATTTAGAAATGACAGAACTACTTTTGCAATACAAAGCTGACCCTTTTGTAAATGATGGAGAAGGGTATTTAACCATTGAAAATATTCCGAAAGATATAGATGAGGACCTTAAAAAACAGATTTTTGATCTTATTGAGAAATATAAAGCAAAGTGAAAATATTGGAATTTTCAAATTAACTAAAGATAGACGAAAGGATAACCGCAGATACTATTAACGATGAGTGATCATAAAATAAATAATACAAGCGATTACTGGAAAGAAATGGATTTTGATGTTTCTGCTTATACTATAAATTGGAACACCGAAAAAGCCAAACGATATTTGGAAGAAAATGAGGCCAATTTTATATGTCAATATGTTCTGTTGGCTAATAAATATGGTATTTTATTGCCCCATAATATTAAAGTGAGCGATTGTCTTAAGGAAGATGTATTACATCTTATCAGAACAGACCAAACTACATATACTGAGGATTGGGCCGTTTTCAGAATTAATAAGCTTTATGCGCATAACAAAAAGCTATTATATCATTCTCATATATACACTCAAAGAGATTCAATCATTCAATTAGAGGAAATTGTAAATGCAGATCTGTTAATAACCTATCATGATGTTGTATGTAACAATGACAATAGTACTTATGCAGAGCCGGTTACCTTATTATTCTTTAAAAATTATTTTTATATCACATTTGAGGCAGATACTTTTTTTGAAGTATTATCAAATAGAAACGCAATTTTCGGTGTAGATAATTCAGAAACAGCGTATTTAAATACCCCAAGATTCAATAGTTTTTTGAGAGATTTTATCATACTGTGCTTTGAGTATGGTGCCACAGATTTCGATTTTGAAAAGCTGGGATATGAAAATTTTTCCGAACAGGGAATCCTATTCGGAAATGAAGTAGTTTATTATGAAGACATCTATGATTTGTTACCAGAAGAGCATAAGTATAAAGCATTTGAGGAAATACAGGTTGTTTTGGATGAAACTCATTACAAGAGATATCTGGAAGATAAAAAAGAAACAACATAAATCACTCTGCCTAAATCAGGAAGACCACAATATCATGAGGAAACTAAAGCGGACTAAAATGGCCGGATTCCTTATTTTTTTCGTAGTTTAACCTTTTAAATAGATCAATCACATTGTATATACTTTATGAAAAGGAATTTTATCAATCAAAATGGAGTCTCTGATAAGTTTTGGAATATCGAATATTTGGGGAAAACACAGAAAATAGTGTTTGGAAAAACGGGAACCCAGGGCCGAGAAACCATTAAAGAATTTGAAGATGAAGTAGAGTGTACCAAAGAGTCTGAAAAACTGATTGGACAGAAAATCAAAAAAGGATACACCGAAATCCTTGAAAATGATAAAATCCCGCAGAAAACAGAACTTTCCGAAACTGAAAAAGCAGATATTTATTTCTGGGAAGCCATCGAAAAATCCAATAAATACAAAAAAGCCCACTGGAGCGAATATGATATAGATGAACATCTGGAGAATTTAACAGTCTATCTTTCCAGATTCGGAAAAGAAAGACTGATCCTTTTTGAAAAGACCCTTCAGGAAAAACTGAGTGAACTTTATACTGCTGAAATTGCTGAACTTTCCATCATCCTTGAATCTGATTTCAAAACTGAAAATGGAAACTATATTTTTGACGGATATCTTTCTGATGACGGATTCATTTATTTCCGTTGTTGGCTACTACTAAAAGGAAAAGAGTTTTTTCAAGATATTAAGCAAGATATACAGGCATTTGTCAGCGGGAAATATAGCTTTAATATTGGGGATTGTTGGGCAGAAGGGTTATTATATGTATCTGATGAGGCATATTCAGAAAACCATGACAATGAAGATGAATCAGAAATAAGAGACACCGTTGACGAGCTTTATCCGGAAAATCATTATGACAGCATGAATCGCAATATGAACCGTGAACCGAAGAATGGTGTTGATCTCCAAAAGATGTACCCGAAACTGGTAAAAGAAATAGGTGAATTAAGGAGTACATAAATTAGCTCTGAATCAATACAATCTAAACATAAAAAAGGGCAGGCATCTCAGATGTCTGCTCTTTTTTTATGTATATCTGCTACAACCAAAAACAGATCACTACAAAAACAGAAACAAACAGGACATAGGAAATCTTGATAAATAGCGGTTATGTTATATTCATAGTGAATTATTATTAATTTTTTCATTATCTATTTCATGATCCATAATAAAAATATACTTTTGCAGTCAACAACATAAAATTATTGTAAATGATAATGTTGTTTTCTGAAAAAACTAAAAACTAAACCTGAAAACTAATTATACCATGAATGAACTATACTACACTGTATTTATTTTTATCAATACATCAAACTAATTGTTTTCCAGTGATCTAAAACAATATTGGATCCTCAGAGTTTCCCCAAAAGCAACAAGTCATATCAATGATTGGAGGAACCTTATGTCATTTATGATGTATTACTATTTACTCAACAAAAAAACTATCAAAATCAATGCTTATTCATTGATTAAAACTCTTATGCATTAATCTTTATGCTTAGCAAATGACAAACTAAAAATTGCTGGTGCTTTGCTCTAAAGAAATGTTAAAAAAACAAAGACTATAATTTAATATTAAACCAACTAATTTTTATACTATTATGACAAAAAAACTACTAATCATTGCCTTCGCAGGCTTATCAAGCACTATGGCTTTTGCAGCCGATTTATATGTTAGAAATGGCGGAACTGGTGGAGCTTATTCTACGGTAAGTGCAGCGATCACTGCAGCTTCAGATGGAGACAGAATCATCATTCAGCCCAAAACAAATGGAACGGCTTACGTAGAAAACCTGACCATCAACAAATCGTTAACCTTTGTTTCCGAAACGAATTATAACAAATATTTTATTCAGGGAACCATTACCATCAATCCGGCTGCAGGAAGAGTGGTGACCATTAGTAATTTAAGCTCAGGAAACTTTACCATTTACAATGTTGTGGCAAGTGGACCTACAACCGGAGGAAGAACTACCATAAATCTTTACAATTGTTATTTAAATAAGGTTATTACTAATCAAGCCAATACTACTACCAACATTTCCGGCTCTACAGTATCGGGGGAAATAAGCTTTTCTCACGGAAGAGTTACAGCTAATAAAGCACAGTCGATTTACGCAAACTCAAATACGGCAGATACCAGCCTTGCAACGTCAGATATTGAGATTTATGGCAATGCCGCAAGTTTTGGAATATCGCATGCGCAATCAAACTATAATTTTAAACTTTATAATAATTTTTGCCGCGGTGTATTTGTGTATGCTATTAAAACTGGCAGTAACAACGAAATCACTAATAACACGATCTATGATCCCTATGGTGGTGATGTAGCTCCGTTTTTTATTAATTTAAATAATGGAAACACTGGAAATATTGCTATCATGAACAACGCTGCTTCTTTTGTAGCAGGAGTAACGAATGTCTGCATAAGCAATAACAATAATGCTACAGTAACTGCAAGCTATAATGTATTTACAAACTCATTTGTTACACAAGGTAATATCAACCAAAACAATAATTCAGGATCTGTGAATATGAACTTTGACGATACAACATATACTGTAACGGGTATGAACGTAAATGCAGGAAACCCCGATGTAAGTTACACCGATTTAGATTTAACCAGAAACGACGCAGGGCACCATGGCGGTTCAAACAGCTGGGCTAATTACTGGCCAACAGACAGCGGTGCTAAACCTCAGGTAAACTATTTAGTTACTCCAAGATCTATTAGCGGTGGTACTTTGAATATTAACGGATCCGGTTTTTCTAAATAATTCTTAATGATATAACAATATGAAGAATTATATCTATAGTATAATTGCTCTGCTTATGGTCATACTGTGCCCGGCACAAGTATACGTAAGCCAGGCCGAATATTTTTGGGATACCGATCCGGGAACAGGAAACGGTACTCAGGTATTGGCTGCTGACGGGAGCTTCAACAGTGTTTTCGAACAACTGATCAAGACAGACATTGTTACGCCAGGTAACGGCTTGCATAAATTCTCTGTCCGTATAAAAGACAATACAGGTACTTGGGGACCCGTTTTTACCAATGTTATTAATGTTCAGCAACCTGTAATATCAAATATTATAGCGATTTCTCAGGCTGAATATTTTTGGGACAATGATCCTGGAGCAGGAAACGGTACACCGGTATTAGCTGCAGATGGGAACTTCAATAGTGTTTTCGAACAACTGATCAAGACAGACATCGTTACACCAGGCAACGGATTACACAAGTTCTCTGTCCGTATCAAAGACAATGCTGGGGTTTGGGGACCTGTTTTTACCAATGTTATTAATGTTCAGCAACCTGTAACATCAAATATCATAGCTCTTTCTCAGGCTGAATATTTTTGGGACAATGATCCTGGAGCAGGAAACGGTACACCAGTATTAGCTGCTGATGGGAATTTTGACAGTACTTATGAGCAACTGATCAAAACAGGAATTACTTTGCCATCTAGTGGCCTGCATGTGTTTAATATCCGTATTAAAGACAATACAGGTGTTTGGGGGCCTGCCTTTAAAAATGTTATTAATGTAGAAACTCCAATACCTACAGGCTGCTGGCAAAGTCTGAGTGCAGGAGGTGAGCATTCTGTAGGAATAAAAAGCGATGGAACACTATGGGCTTGGGGTAGTAATCAGTATGGACAATTGGGAGATGGAACTTCAATTTCAACAAACGTTCCTGTTCAAATAGGAACTGCCAATAATTGGCTGAAAGTAGCTGCTGGAGGTTCTTATACCTTAGCGATCAAAGCAGATGGAACTTTATGGGTATGGGGTAAAAATGAGTATAGCCAATTAGGGGATGGAACTAAAATGAATAGATTTACTCCAACTCAAATAGGAACAGGAACAAACTGGCAAAGTGTTAGTGCTGGAGTTTATTCCTCAATTGCGATCAAAACAGATGGTACCCTTTGGGGCTGGGGACAGAATTATTACGGGCAGTTGGGAGATGGAACAATCTCAAATAAAACTGTACCTACACAAATAGGAACAGCAACGAATTGGCAAAGTGTACAAACAGGTTTATCACATACTCTTGCCATTAAGACAAATGGCACGCTTTGGGCATGGGGATATAATACTACTGGCCAGCTGGGTGATGGAACTACAAGTGGCAAATATATACCCACACAAATTGGGGCAGATACGAATTGGCAAAGTATAGATGTTGGGAGTCTGCATTCTGTAGCACTTAAAACAGACGGTACCCTTTGGGCATGGGGCCATAATGATTCTGGACAGGTAGGTGATGGGACCAATGTTTATAAAAATACTCCTACACAAATCGGAACGGCGTCCAATTGGCAAAATATATCTGCTGGAGGTAATTTTACTTTTGCAAATAAAACAGATGGTACTCTTTGGAGTTGGGGATCAGCTGCATATGGAGTACTAGGACAAAGCTCAGGATCTAAATCACCTGCACAGGTAGGTTCTTTGTCCGCAAGTAAATTGATTTCTGCAGGATCTTTCCATATTCTTGAGACAAATACAAGTGGTGCTTTAAGAGTTTGTGGGCGAAATGCTTCGGGAGAATTAGGAGACGGAACAATTGCTCATAAAAGTACCTTTACTTCTATTGAGTGTCCTTCAAACTGTGCTCCTCCAACACAATTTTCAACAACCAACATTACTTCTTCAGCGGCTACTATTAACTGGGTAGGATCAACGCCAGCTCCCAATGGAGGGTATTTGTATTTTTATAGTACGAATCCAATTGTTGGAGGTATAGATGGATCCACTACTTCTTCTTCGACGGCCAATTTATCTAATTTATTACCTAATACCACTTATTATTGGTGGGTGGCATCTCATTGCGGATCCAATAAAGGGAGTTGGATATCCGGAGGATCCTTTACCACACTTCCTGCAACCTCTACAGGATGCTGGAAAACAGTGGTAGCAGGAGATATTCATTCAATAGGGATCAAGACGGATGGAACATTGTGGACTTGGGGAGGTAACAATTCTGGACAGCTAGGAGATGGAACCAGAACCGATAGAGCTACTCCAAACCAAATTGGCGCAGACAAAGACTGGGCAATTATTGGTACTGGAGAAAACACAACATTCGCCATAAAATCAAACGGAACTCTTTGGGCTTGGGGAACAAATTCACAAGGTGAATTTGGTGATGGCACTAAAATTAGTAAAATTGTTCCAACGCAAATAGGAACTGAAACAGACTGGGTAAGTGTCACAGGTGGTTTTGTTCATACAGTAGCTTTAAAGTCTAACGGTACCCTTTGGGCCTGGGGGAATAATAGTGATGGTCAGCTGGGAGATGGAACTACCGTTCAAAAAATAATCCCAACACAAATTGGAACAGACAATAACTGGCAGAGTGTTGTCAGTGGACAGTATCATAATATTGCAATCAAAACAGATGGAACATTGTGGACTTGGGGACTTAATGATAAAAGCCAGCTGGGAGATGGAACCCAAATAAATAGAAATACTCCGGTACAAATAGGTACTGCAACTGATTGGAAAAGTGCTGGCGGAGGATGGCGTCATACTGTTGCATTAAAAACAAATGGAACACTATGGGCATGGGGACTGAATGATAGTGGCCAATTGGGAGATGGAACTACTACCAGTAGAAATACTCCAATCCAAATAGGAACGGCTACTGATTGGAAGACTGTTACTGCAGACAAATCCGAATCCTCAGCGGGAATTAAAACAAATGGTACCTTCTGGGCATGGGGCGGTAATTATTATGGACAATTAGGTGATGGAACTAAAGTTGATAAATGGAGCCCAACTCAAATAGGAACAGGTACTGACAGAAAGATCATTTCAGCAAAGAGACTTAATCGACTTATTCTAAGTAATGATGGACTTTTATCAGCCTGTGGAGCCAATTTCTTTGGTCAGCTAGGAGATGGTACATTGATTGACAGGAAGATTTTTATTCCTGTTGCTTGTCCTATAACTTGCAACCCTCCAGGCCAATTGCAGTCTTCTAATATCACTTCTACAACAGCTACCCTTAGCTGGATGGGAGAAGGTCCTATTCCTAGTGGTGGCTATTCATATCTTTATAGTACAAACCCAGTTGTTGGGGGAATAGAGGGAAATACTTCTAATACGACAGCCAATCTAACCAATTTACTACCTAATACCACTTACTATTGGTGGGTGGCATCTAGTTGTGGATACAGCCAGGTTAATTGGATCCAGGGTGGTTCTTTTACTACACTTCCTACTTCTGCAACAGGCTGTTGGGAAAATGTAGTTACTGGTGGTTATCATTCAGTAGGGATCAAAACAGACGGAACGCTATGGGCATGGGGTAATAATAATTATGGACAGCTCGGAGATGGAACGACCACTAATAAAAATACTCCAATCCAAATCGGAGTTTCAAATGATTGGGCGAAAATATGGACAGGAAACTATTATTCAGTAGCAATTAAAGCAGACGGAACACTATGGACATGGGGAGACAACTACTATGGCCAATTAGGTGATGGAACGAATGTTAATAAAAATATTCCAACACAAGTAGGAACAGCTACAGATTGGGTAAATATTGCTGCAGGAGATGATTATGTACTTGCCATAAAATCAAATGGAACACTATGGGCATGGGGGTATAACTATTATGGCCAATTAGGTGATGGTACCCTTATAAAGAAAGACATACCTATCCAAATCGGAACAGAAAATGATTGGCAAATTGTTGCTACCGGTTCATCTCATTCTCTTGCTATTAAAACAAATGGAACATTATGGAGCTGGGGGAAAAATAATGAAGGAGAACTGGGAGATGGAACTAAAATCAATAAAAAGGCACCAATTCAGATAGGCACCGATACGAATTGGAAAAATGTTGAGGGTGGTCTTAGCCATACGGTAGCTGTAAAAACAGATGGTACTTTTTGGGCCTGGGGTAATAATATTTTTGGACAATTAGGAGATGGTACTGCAGTTTCGAAAATTACTCCAATACAAATTGGTACCGCAACAGATTGGAAGAGTATTAAAGCTAACCGTTACCATTCTTCAGTAGGAATCAAAACAAACGGAACACTATGGGCTTGGGGTAATAACCAGAATGGCCAATTAGGTGATGGAACTAAAGAGGATAGATGGGCTCCAACTCAGATAGGAACAGCTACCAATAGAAAAAATGTTTCAGCCAACATGTATAATAGGCTTGTAATAGATACCAATGGATTTTTATCAGGCTGTGGCCTTAATAACCATGGTCAGCTAGGAGATGGTACTAATATTCAAAAACCAATTTTTGTGCCTATTGGTTGTCCTACAAGTACTTTAGCCGTTCAGGAAGCTCCAACAAAAGCAGATCAGCTGAAAGTCTATCCTAACCCGGTACAGGATATCCTGACGGTCTCTTATGATCAGAAGATTCTTTTTGTAACGGTTTACAATGCTGCAGGACAGTTGATACTTACAAAAGCAATTAATGATACGAAAGGAACAATTGATGCTTCCGGATTCGTATCAGGAGTTTATTTAGTTAAGATAAATGCCGTAAATGACTTTGTAAAAACAGTAAAAGTTATCAAGCGATAGGCATTAAGCTTTAATGTAACAGCTAAGATTTCTTTACGTTTGAAATCTTTTAACATAGCGTCACTTATTTGTAAGTGGCGCTATTTTTATACATCCTGACATTTTTATAAATTGTATATTTAATTATTAAAAATCATAGAATGAACAAAATAGATACACTAAAGAAATACATCGAAAACAGAAAACTTTGAAGACCTGAATGCACTTAATAATCAACAGATCTTTTGGGTAGATTGGCGTGAAGAAGATGATGCCATTGTGAAATACTGCGAAAAGTGCCTTAATACAGGCGTTCTGAATGCTGAAATGACCTACAACGGAGGAAATATTATAAAATTATAATACGATGTTCAAAATAGAATTTAAAGTAACAAAAAAATTAGGTAAAATAGACATAGAAGATATTTCAGTAAGTGAAGCAATTTGGTCCATATACCCTAATGATGACGAAAATGTAATTATAACTTTTGGGAATTACCTTATTCATTTAGATAAAAGAGGAGATATAGCAGGTATGTACAATGACATTATACGTATGCTTAAATGTTTGAATGAAAATAATAGTGAATTTCTAACGAGTTTTTTAAGCAGTGGTTTTACCGTATATTGGAATTTCAAAAAAGAAGAAAATTCAATTACGATTACTCCTACATGGTTTTCTGCCGGACTGAAACATAGAGAAACAGATTTATTCGTAGAACATGTGAGAGAGGTTAATTTTCCGATAACCGTTACTACTGATGTCTTTATATCTGAGTGGCATAAATTTCTAAAAAATATAAAAGAAGATTTATTAAAAGTTGGGTATACTGAAGATTTAGAAAATTTTGAATATTTGAAAAATTTGGAATAATAAAAAAGCGAAACTTAAATTAGAGTTTTTGCTTTTTCTTTCAAAAAACTTATCATTTCAAAAATAGGTTACTCTTTTATTTTAAATGATATACCATGAAAAAAATAATCAATACTTTTGAATAAATCAAAATTAATAACCGATTAAAATTATTATATTTCATATGATGTCTGGGAGGACGTCAATATTTTTACTGCTGAAAATCAATCTTCAGAATTTAAATGTGGAAGTTACCCATAGGGAGAGCAGACTATCATCATTCAATCAGACTGATTTTTTTACTTGAATGAATAGTCCTGAACAACCTTGATTGAATTACCAATACTTTCATACAGTATACTGCCTTTCAACGGTCTGAATTCCCTACCAGGCTTTATGAAGAAGACTGTGAGTTGGTTTTATCCTTCGTAGGAACCTCATTCAAGATACCTGGAGGTGAAAAATTTTAAATTGAGAGGATAACCTTCAATAAGCTGAAAGCGTAGAAAAAAACATTGAAATAATCAATGAAATTTTAATTAAATGAATAAAGAAATCCAGAAGCTGCTGTATTACTATAATGCAGAAGGAGAAGAAGGATATGACTTAAGAGAAGTACAGCTCCTTGAGAAAAAAGATCCTGAAAGGGTAGAAGAATTAAAATGGCTTCTTCATCATGATTATCAATATATTGCCTACCAGGCTATGCTTATTTTACTTGCGTGGCCTATACCGGAAGGATTTGAAACGCTTGACCGGTTCATCAATGAAAAATGGGCTGATAAAGAAGAGTTTGAGCCTCATAGACTTCATGGAGAAGATAATGTGTACGACGTAATTGCTGATGCATTGCATATTGCAACCTTAAATGGTAAAAGCGAGCAGGAATTATACCCTTACATCAGAAAATTTTTAAATAGTTATGGAGATCAATTCTTTGAATCTGATCTGAAAAACTTTTTGTTAAAGAAAAACTGCAGACCCCTTTTAAAAGAAATAGAAGAGGCTATACAAAACGCTTTACAAAATGAAAGGTATTATCAGGCCAGTCAGTTATTTCCGGTACTCGTTCATTATGACAGGAATACTTTCAATGAATATAAGGATGTTTTTATCTCCTTAATAACCCTTGATAACCGGATTACATACAATATGGAAGAAGCAGGAAAAATAGGAAAAAAGGATTAAAATCACTTAAAATACCAACCTTCAAAAAAATAAATTTACTTAAAAGATGAATGAGAAAGATACCATAGAATCGGTTTTATTTTATCACTTTGAAAGAGATATTATAGACAATAAGGAAGATTACTCCTTAATAAGAGTGGTAACCTATAAAAATAAAGGCCAACAAGGCGAAGAATACTATAACGGAGAATGGCATTCTTACAAGGGTGCATATAGCTACTATCCGGATCCAACGCCGGGTGAGTTTATAGATGAAGCCAGAGCAAAGGAAATCATGAAGATTATCGATCAGGAAATAATTTGACCTGTACAATAATAACAGCAAAAGTTATTTTTTTGTGTAGTGATCATAGAGTATAAAAAAGAGATGGAAAAATGAGCAATTTTGATGAAACATTAATCCTGTTAAAAGAAAAAAAAGATCCTAAATCATTTATAATGGACTTTAATGAAAAGTTAAAATCCATAGATGTTTTGTTGGAAAAAGATGAAGATGAAATAATAGTGTTTAACGATACCCGAAACGAGGAAGAAAAGGATTATGTAGAATTGGATGAATCAACAACGGATGAGCAGGTAGTGGATCTGATCTGTTCGTGGAAGGGGCTGGGACTGCTTTCGTATAGACATCCTGATTTTAGACTTCAAATAGGAATCAATTATTTGACATGGGATGATCAATATCTTCATGGTTTTGTGATTTCTTTTAGTGATAAAGATCTGGCATTTGATGGTACTGATAAGAAGACAGAACTTATATTGAAAATATCTCAATTGATAGAATATGAATACATTGTAGGAGATGTAGGTCATGCTTCTAGAAATTATATCAGTATGGAAGAAAATTTAGAAAAAATAAAAGAACATATAATGAATAATTCTTTTACCATTGACAGCAGAATCTGGTAATTCAGGGATGCTGTTTTTTTATCACACTCATTTGTATTACAAGATGTCATTAAAGAATTTGAAACTATGAAGAAGCCTAAAAGCATTATAAAATTTGAAAAATTACACGGGATTAAATTGAAAGAAACAGAATATCTGATTGAAATCGTTAGCAATAGAAGATACTCAGATCTATATCTTTTGAATGAAGATCGGGAAGTGATTGGTTTGAACATCGCTAATCATTATCTAGGATCAATTCCAGATATGAATGACTTTCCAAAACTTGAAGTTCTGAATGTATCCAATAATGGAATTACAGAGATAAAAGGGCTGAAAAAACTAAAAAAATTAAAAAGACTTTATTTATCTAAAAATTATATTAGGGAAATAAAAGGAGTAAAGAAACTAAAGCAATTGACCAGTCTTTATTAAGCCAATAATAAAATCAAGAAGATAAAAGGATTGGAGAAACTGAAAAAGTTAACCCAGCTTGAACTGGAAGTGATACCAATTTCAGATGTTGAATAATTGGAAGATAAAACAAGCAGTCACAGAACTTTTAAATTCCATTGCCCTGCGAAAGCTTATTGAATAAAGTAAGTCAATAATAAATAACTACAACCATGTCACACTTTACAAAAGATACCATTCTTGTCATAGAAAAAATACTTACCAAAGATATTGTCAATATAGTAGATGAAGTGATGCTGGAAAACAATTTCACGCTCGCTCATAGTTCTTCTTTCTTTCATTTTGAAGATACAGACCCTGAGAGCGATGTTGACGACTCCAAAACAATACTAATAGAAACATTGGAAGAAGCTCTAAAAATGTTTGAAGAATTTAAAGGACACCCTACAGGAGGAAGTTATAGTTACAATATGCATTGGGGATACAATGAGCATGGACAAAAATTAGGCTATGAAATACTTGTGGCTTTTCTATCGTTTGATAATAAAAATATTGAAGCGGTTATTTTGTATGTGAGCGATGATATTTTTGAAAAGGCTTATGAGAAAGAGTTAAAAAAAGTGTTTGCAGAAATAAACAAACGGATTAAAGTGATTGCAGCTACACAAACCACAGATTATTACCAGGCAGATTATCATGAAATTGACATCATAGAAGAAATCCTTTCCGGAAATATTCCTGCAAAGTATGAGTATAAGTTTACAGAATAAATATTTTGCGCATAGGAAGGCTGTTCTTCGAAAGCCTTTTGAATAAAGTAAATTAATAATAAATCACGACAACCATGTCACACTTTACAACAAATACCATTCTTGTTATAGAAAAAACACTTACTAAAGATATTGTCAATATAGTAGATGAAGTGATGCGGGAAAACAATTTCACGCTCGCTTATGGCTATTCCAGATTTTACTTTGAAGATACAGATCCTGAGAGTGATTTTGATGACTCAAAAACTGTGGAAGCAGAAACATTGGAAGATGCCTTAAAAATATTAACGGAATTTAAAGGAAATCCTACAGGTGGAAGTTATGAATACGAAATGCATTGGGGATATGATGAAGATAAGCAAGAACTTGGTTATCTTACATCGGTAGATTTTCGATCTTTTGATAACAAAAATATAGAAGCTGTTATTTTTTATGTGAGGGAAAATGTTTTTGAAAAGGCTTATGAGAAAGAGTTAAAAAAAGTGTTTGCAGAAATAAACAAACGGATTAAAGTAATCGCAGCTACACAAACCACAGATTATTACCAGGCAGATTATCATGAAATTGACATCATAGAAGAAATCTTTTCCGGAAATATTCCTGCAAAGTATGAGTATAAGTTTACAGAATAGATGTTTTACAGGCGGGAAGGCTATAGTCAATATACTTTCTGTACATTACCTTTGATGATAAGGTGATCATCATTTTTATTGAAATACAGTACCTCTCTTATGACCCATCGCTTGCTTTCAGTATTATTTACCTTCCCCAAATATTCATTAAAGATTTGTGATATAAAGAAAGTATTAAGAAAGCCCATTTTTTCTTTCATACTGATTGTAATATCATCCAAAATATTTTCATAGGAAGGATATACGGTAAGAGTTTTAAATAATTCCAGTGCAAAATTTTCACCTGTAAGAAGATCGTCTTCTATCAGTTCATGCAGTAATGCTTCATATTTTGGCTGCATTTTTTCATTAAAATCATTCAATTCAATACTGATCATAAACTGATCCGTTTCTTTACCTTCAGCATATTTTTCGTAATAAAACTCATCGTAAACGATCTGATGGGAATTCACTTTCTGACTATTGATATATATCGGCATGTGACATATTTTTATGCAGGATTCTCTCATTTTTTAGGTAATCCTTCTTATTCATTTGTATTCTAATGTCTGATGATACCAGACTCCTTCTAAATACAGGATGTATCTTCCCGGCTGATATTCTCCATAGGAGAACAGGAATATCGCCCCATTGTTGTAAAAAAAACTAATTTCCAGTCCCTCTTCAGATAGGTACTTTTCATTAAAACTGTTGATCAGGTTGAAGTTACCTTCTTTAATAACGGCAAAAAAGGTTTCGTCATCTATTGATTTTTGTAATGCCCTTAGCGGATTATTGTAGAAATCAGTTAAAGTGATGATTTGATTTTTAATTTGAAAAACTTCTTTTAAACATTTTTCTTCATCACCATCAAATAATTTTTGTCGGGGTATTTCAACTTTTTTTATCATCTTTTATCAATTTACGAGTGGGATTATTGATTGCTTTCTTTTGGAATAGGATCTCCTGTTTTAGGATCAATGGTATACTTCTGATGAAAGCTTTCAATGGTTTCCGGTTTTCTGGTATAGGGATTTACCCCATATTTTATGATGTAGCTTGTGACAGTATCCGGTTCCCCCACATTACCCATAAAATGGGGTCTTGGATCTGCATTATATTGTGCAACCTGTCCTTTATGGTCTTCTGAGAGTAGATCATATATGGCTCCGCCTACTTCACCATCTTCTTGATAGAGAATAATCTTTTTTAATAATTTGTCATCAAAGACTTCCGGTAAATTGTTGAAGTCTACATAAGGGAGTTTCAAACTCCGTTCTTTTCTATACGTTATGGCTTGTTCAGAGGCTTTAAAAGCGATATACTGTTCCTGCTGCTGTGGAGTAAGGATATTAAAAACTTCATCAAAAATAGAATTATTTAAATCCTCAATATTGAATAATAATTTTAATTTAGGTAATTCATATTTATTATGGCTAAAATAGTGTATTGCGCAAATCATATTTTTAAATTAAGGAGTTATTGATTATTTTCCTCTGGAATAGGGGCTCCTGTTCTAGGATCAATGGTATACTTGCTATTTTTATCAGGCTGGCAGCAGCTGTTTCTGTATCTTTTTTTGTGCAGTAACACTCATTGTAGAAAACAGCATCAAAGCTGCTGCTATAATTGATTTTGAGTTTTTCATGGGTCTTTTTTGTAATGTTAAATAAATTTATGATATAAAAAGGAAATAAGGATAAAAACTTTATAGAAAGAGCTTGTATAAAGTGAAAATTATATTTTGCTTTTCCATCATACGCATGAAATAAAACAGGTTGTTTTAAAACCTGCCGATTTTGATCAGGAAAAAAAATACCTATAGAGCTTAGGCTGATTGGGTAGTGCATTATTAAAACAAGACCATGACAAACCATGATGGAAATCTGAAAAGGAGATTTTTGATCTTATAGAAGAATATAAATGTCATTGATGGATCAAGATCATTCACTGCAAAGTCTCCCGACTTCAGAAAGCAGAGAGGTTTTACTGATATGAGTCTGGAATCAGCTGATTTGATCTACTATACTCTTAGGAATATAATCAGTTGGATTTCCATATCTTCCATTCCATGTTTCATCAGGTAAATATGTTTCTGTTTCGATGTAGTCAAATGCACTGATGAATATTTTTTTATCAAAATCTATAAAAAATGTAATTGCAGAATATTCTTCTGTGAAATTTTCAATCATGCTTTTTACTTCTGGTATTGAAATCTGATCTTCAGAAATAGATTTGAAAAACTGATCTATCTTATCATCGGTTATATTGAATGCTCCATTTCTGAAATTTTGACGGGAAATATCCTGTAATATAGAGGGGCTGTATTCTGCATAATTTAATATCCACCATGCAATAGGCATGAGATAGAATTGATATTCATCTTTGTGTTTGATGCAGCCTGGAATATAATTTTCATCCAGTCTTTGTTCTATACTTTTCATATCATTAAATTGATAACTGTTCAACTTTCTAATTTTCTTTACAAGGTTGTTTCTTTTAATAACTGCTGGGCAAAGTCTCTTGACTTTGAGCCAATACATAAAATAATTTTTTAAATGACTCCGAAGTCAGGAGACTTCGGAGAGCAGATGAGCAGATTCTCTTGCCAATGTTTTCACGAATAATGATATTATTTATTGCCTATAGTCTGAGTAAAAATAATATTCCCTTCTTCGTCTCTTTTTCTACTAATCTCATATAAGTCACGATCATCAAAATAAGGGAGTATTTTTTCTTTTATAAACCCAGGCACCTTCATGTATTTTTCCAAATCTTCAGTACGGGTTTTACTGATCGTTTCATACTCTCTATATTCTTCTAAATCATTTAATTCATGTATTTTTTCGGCTTCTTGTCGGTAGATTTCATATTCTTCTTCAGTAATAAAAAAGAGGGTGCTTTTATAAGTAAATTGAGCATCTGAATCAGATTGAGTTCTAACGTTTTTAACTTCCTTTTCTATTATTTTCACCGTTCCTGCCCATTGTTTATCTGGCAGAACAATATAAGATTGTTCATAAAGCAGACCTAAATATACGTCTTGGGCTGATTGCATTATACGATAATCTACATAAGGAGGCCATGATTCATGTATGTTTTCTATTTTAGGTAAGAACAGAATTTCTGGAAAATGAAGGCCTAAAGTTAATTTGAAGATACCATTCATTTTATCCTGCCCAAAACTTTCAGTATAAAAATACAGATCATCCTGTTCGTTGGTACTATCTGAATAGTATATTATATAGTTGAATTCTTTTCTGTAGTTTTTCATGGTTTACTATTTAAAACTATCGTATTTAAAAGTTTGAAATGTTTCGTTGAGTGCAGTATTCCGCATTTTATTCAAATACCCAGGTTACATCTGTCTCAGTATTATCATTAATTACAGCATATGATTGGTCTGTGATTTCAAACTGAGTATTACTGATGGTATTTTCACTAAAAATGATACTATTAAAATTACATTCCTTAAATGTACAGTTGATGACGTGTGCACCAATGATTTCTGCACGGGCAAAAGAGCAGGATATAAAGACACAGGATGTAAAGGAAGTTTCATTTAAGTTAGATTTTGTAAAATCAACTTTTTGAAAGATGCAATCCTGAAATGAGGTTTGAACAAAATAGGCTGCATAAAGCAGTATATTATTAAATTCAACAAAGCTGTATTTAGACTTTACAGAGATTAGGTTATCCAGATTAAGGTCATTAATGATCAGATCTTTGATTTCTGTCTCATTAAAATCAGGTAAATTACCAGATGGGTAATCATTTTTATTTTTGATTGTACTGTACAAATTGAATCTGTTTTCCATTTTCTGTATTATAATAATTACTCTGCAACCAACATCGACTGATCTTCAGATATAACAGTATCATAATTGATGCTGATGTTTTCTATATTTTTAAGTAAATATATTTCTTTATTACCGGGATTGTAGTCTTCTATAAATTCGTCTAATATGATAAATATAAAATATCCGCTTATAATCTGTATTTTTTATCACTTTCCAGGTTCATAAACAGGTCAAAATCCGGATAACTTTTCGCTCCTCCATACATAGTTTTTATAGTTTGAAATTTAATTTTTTGTAACGATTTTTTTATTCCTCTTTATCCCATGGTTCGTAATGCCAAAGTCCTTCTAAAAAAAGCATATATCTTCCCGGCTGATATTCCCCATAGGAAAACAGGTAGATCAATTCATTTCTTATCAGATAATAAACTTCTAATCCTTCTTCAGATAGATACGTTTCATTATAGTTGTTAATGAACGTAAATTTGCTTTCTTCAATTACCTTGTCAAAACTCTCCTCATCTATTTCTTTTTTTAATGCTCTTAATGGGTTGTTATAAAAATCTTTTATGCTGGTTTTTTTATAATCAATATCAAAAACTTTCTGTAAAGCTTTTTCTTCCTCTCCGTCAAATAATTTTTGTTTGGTATGATGAAAGTTGGCGATCTGTTTGCCATCATCAGGAGGAAAAGGGTATGAGTCTAATGGTAAAAAATCTTCGTCTTTTATTGCTAATTGACTCTGGATTCTCCCCAGTTCAAAAGTGTATTCAAAGATTAATTGAAACGGAGTATCTTTAAAGTCTATGGTTACGAAAGGAGAGCCATCCAGTATTTCATGAGTATGTTCAATATTGGTATTATTTTCTGTATTGAATTTGTATGTAAACTGATCAACTGCCGATGGGGCATACATTATCTTTTTTGCTTTCATTTTAAATATTTTTACCTGCCTGCATTTATTTTACATCCTGAAGCATCTGGTATTACTTATAAAAATAGATTAGGATAATCAACCAGGCCTTCTAAAAATTCTGTAAAAGAAGGAGCCAATAATGTTAATTCTGCTTCTGAGTAATAAATAAAGATATTCCCATATTCTTTTTCATCCAGCGACATTGCTAAATAACCCGTTTCTGTATAACCGATGCTAAGATATTTCGGAGGTAAATAGTCTTTTTGCTCAACAAGAGAAGTCCCATATTTAATAGATTTGAAACCGGACAGGAGTATACCATCATCAGGCTCTCCAAAATAAAGATCATAGCTCAGTGGAGATCCTCCATTATATTTCAACATATGTTTTTTATAATCCTGAGGTAAAGATATCCCGGTTTTAATTTCAAATTCATGTAATTCATCTGAGGTAATGAGCTTATTTTCTATTTCAAAATCAATCATATGCTGTATTTCTATGTTAAAATTCTTTTATGAATGCTGTGGAATAACAAAAGAACTGATTTCATTATTTTTATAAAACTCTTCAAGAAACTTTGTATATACTTTTAATTGTTCAGGATTTAAAACATTTGTTGTTTCTTTATTTTCTATGATTGACATTGCCCAACAATAAGGAGGAGTATCTATAAACTGATTAATATTTTTATACTGTCCACTGGCTGGTAAAGCATTTAGATGGGAGATAAGCATATTGTTAATCCAATTGTTCTCAAGAGGCTTTCCTAAAAAATCTGTAACCAGATTGCAAATAAATTCATAATATTTTCCTCTTAAAAACAGACTTTTACCACCTTCATTATCATTGAAAATATAGGTTTCCTCATGTATTCCTTCTATAATAAATGTAACAAAATCATTTACTGTACGGTACTTAGCATGCCATTTTTTATAATCTTCATTGGTTTTATTTTTTATTAAATGATTAGGGGTCCTTCTGTTTTCGATGATGCAGATTGCCCAGTAAAAAGGCATTTCGCTTGTTATATAATAGACATCATCGTAATCTTCAAGAGTATTTAATACATTCAGAAAACGGGTATGAAAATCATTATCGGGTAATGGCTCTTCAAAAAAATCTGTAATTAAGTCAGATACGTATTTATAATACTTTCCCCTGAGAAATTGACAGTCATTGTTATATTCATCTTTGTATGCGTATATATCTTCCATTTATATTATCGGCTGGGTTCAAATTACTTTTGAAATGTCAGTGAAAGAACTTCATTTGTTCCTGAGAGTAGAAATTATCTGCAAAATCAAATAGTTTTTCTGCTAAGGTTTTCATTCCGTTATTATTTTCAGAGGTACTGTGAATGTTTTTGTATAGAGATAATAATTCATGAAATGTAGGAATGTCTTCTTCTTCCATGAGACTTATTTTTTCCTGATTTATAAATTGAAAAACATCCCAAAAACTTTTCTTTAAAAGAGGGGTAACCGGGTATTTTTCAATAGGTGCTATCTTATTCACTAAAAATTGTTCCGGATGCTTCATAAGCCACGCACAATACAAATGATTCTCATTAAACAGTAAAGAAATATTTTCCGTTATTTGTAGCTCAGTACATTGATTTTGACTCTTTAAAAAAATATCTCCATATCCTAACAGGATGTTGCTCAAGGGTACACAATACCTATACTCAAAAGGTTCCAGATCGAATGATGATGGTTGTACCAGTTTAGGAATGCCCACTATCTTTTTTGCATTCATGATCAGATCCAGCTTATGATCAGGTTCTTTTTTCTGTTCGCTGTAATCGAAGTAAATAGAGGTTAGCAAATGATCACTGGTATCAAATCTGAATGTATCATTGTTTTCTGTAAACAGCCAGCCTTTATCGCTTCCATAAGTAGTTAATATTTCATGATCCATTTCCTTAATACTGTTAGCGGTTGTCAGTACAATTTCCACATCATAGATTAGCATTCTGGGAATGGCAGATAATTGCTGGCCGGTAATAATTTCTATATCAACATGGTCTGTGAGCTTATACATCAGTTTATTTTTTTAGAAAGTGAACATTTCCTTCATTGTTCAAAGTCTTATGATTTTTGAGAATGGCTTTGCTGTAAATGATACCGTATTATCTCCATGAATTCATCTTATAATTTGAAAAATTGACTTTCATATCCTGTATTCTTTCTTCAAGAGCTTTGATACCGGTATGTAGATATTTTTCCCTCTCAGGCTCATTCAGGGTATGGGTAATATCAAATCCGGGGATTGGATTGGGGATTGGGACAGATAATTCAATGGTGTTGTTTTCCTCAAAAACATAATATTCCCATTCTTTTTTCTCTAATAGTTTTCTTTTATTCATGGATGAGGTTAAAAATCAGATACATTAGTTTTCTCATTTTCCACCAAACGAGGCTTATGATGGAGAATGATTTGTTTCAAATATAATTAAATATTGTAATCAAAAAAACAAATTTCAAATACTGTATTTTTTGGTAATGAAATTTACGTTTTCTAATCCGAAGCTTCTGACTTGGGAGAATGAGGGATTTTAAACAAGAAATAGCAAACTGTTTGATATTTGTTTTTGATCTTTCGTACCTTTACTACTTTATAGAATCAGGTTGATAGTATAAACTTCTGATCGGTCAAGTGATCTATAATTAATAACCAATTAAAATTTTAAACCATGAAAAAAATAATATTCATCTGTTCTCTTCTGTTTAGCCTTTCCATGGCAAGTGCACAAACCATTGAATCAGGAAGCCGCAGTACAACAGGTTATATCAAAAGTGACGGTACCATTGAAAACAGCAGCCGTTCCACAGTTGGATATATTAAAAGTGACGGAACTATTGAGAATAAAAACCGTTCAACAATCGGTTATATCAAAAGTGACGGAACTATAGAAAACAGCAGCCGTTCCACTATAGGCTATGTTAAAAAAGACGGGACAGTAGAAAACAGCAGCCGTTCAACACTTGGTTATATTAAAGATGATGGAACAGTAGAAAACAGTAGCCGCAGTACTATTGGCTATGCTAAAGGCATTAAAAAAGAATGGGCGGCGGTAGTGTATTTCTTTTTTAAACTGAATGAATGACCGGTGCCTGCAGAAAAAAACAGCAAAACAATTAATGACGGTCAATACCAGACAGTATATATAGATGAAGCCGGAGCAAAGGAAATCATGAAGATTATCGATCAGGAAATAATTTGACCTGCACAATGGTAACAGCTAAAGTTATTTTCTTTGTGTAGTGATTGTAGAGGATAAAAAAGAAGTGAAAAATGAGCAGTTTTGATGAAACATTAGTCCTGTTAAAAGAAAAAAAAGATCCTAAATTATTTATAATGGACTTTAATGAAAAATTAAAATCCATAGATGTTTTATTAGGAAGGCATAGGTCTGTGGTTGTCATTTTTCATGACACTCAAACTGAAGAAGAAAAAGAATATATTGAGCTGGATGAACCAGTGGCTGATGAGTATGTAATAGATTTGCTTTGTTCATGGAAGGGATTAGGCTTTCTTTCATATAGGCATCCTGATTTCGAACTTGGATTAGGAATCAGTTATTTAACATGGGATGATGAACATATTTATGGTTTTCTGATTTCCTTTGCAGGAAATGATGTTATGTTTGAAGGTGCTGTAAAACAGAAAGAGCTTATCTTAAAAATATCTCAGCTTATAGACTATGAATATATTGTAGGAGATGTTAGTGATACATTTAGAAAAAATATAACAGAAGAAAATTTAGATACAATAAAAAACCTCATACTGCATAATTCTTTTACCATTGACAGCAGAATCTGGTAAATAAAACACGAAACCATAGAACTTTTTAAACTCCTTTGTCATCCGGAAGCTTTTTTATAAAGAAAATCAATAATAATTAACGAAAACCATATCACACTTGCTTATGGTTATTCTACATTTCATCCCCTTAATTCTAAACTTAATCTGTATTTTGATTTTCTGAAGCCAACAATCCGTATTTTTACAATAAATGATGTAGAATATGAAATATCTGATCGTAGAAGATGAACATTTTGCATACCTGGAATTACAACGTATGATGGTAAGGCTGTGCCCCGATTATACACTGACTGCCAGGACAGAATCCGTAGTAGATACCGTTCATTTTCTCAAAGATAATCAGGTGGATTTTATTCTGATGGATATTCGTCTGGCGGATGGAATCTGCTTTGAAATCTTCGAACAGCTGGAGGTTTCAGTACCGATTATTTTTACTACCGCTTATGATGAGTATGCTATCAGGGCCTTCAAATTAAACAGCATAGATTACCTTTTGAAGCCGGTTGAAGAAGCCGATTTATTGGCCGCATTGAAAAAACTGCAACGCCGGAACATTGAAAAAGAACAGACTTTTGATTATAAAAAAATAGAAGCGGCATTATTGGGACAATACAAAAAAAGTCGTTTTCTTATTCAGATCGGTGATAGCTATAGCCATATAGAGAGCAATGATATTGCCTTTTTTTACAGTGAGGAAAAAGTAGTCTTCCTACATACATTTTCCGACCGGAAACTGGTTATTGATTATACCTTAAACCAACTTGAAACCCAGTTAGACAAAAAAACATTTTTCCGGGTTTCACGAAATTGTGTAGCCAATATTACGTCTATTAAAAAAATCTCCAAATATTTCAACAGCCGGTTGAAACTTGTATTCCAGCCGGATTGCCCGCATGAAGTTTTAGTCAGTCGTGAGCGGGTGCCGGATTTTCTTAAATGGGTAGACGGAAAGCATTGAAAATGATGAAAAAAATAGATAAAAAGCATAGTATTGCCTTTGTGCTGATCGTGACAATCCTGCTGGTTTGCTTCTACTATATGTTTCAGATACTGACCGGGAAGGAAAGGAACTTTTGGGATTTCTTTGTCATCAATTTACTTCCTTTTGTAGGGATTGCATTGATGGATTTTCTTATTATTAATATTATTTATAAGTATTTAAAAATAAGAAATATATATCTGCATGTTGCACTGGATCTGTTTATTTCCTCATTGTTTTCTGTATTTGTAATTTTTCTGGTCAATCTTTCACTTTTAGGGATATCTGCATTTAAGAACAGCCCGGACATTATTAAATCCGGGATTTTTATTCTTCTCTGGAACAGTATTGTGGTATTGTTAATTGAAATCTTTTTTTACAATCAGCAACAAATGGATGCTGAAAACAAAATTGCCATCATGGAAAAAGAAAAAATACAATATCAGTATGATACTTTGAAAGCCCAGATCAATCCTCATTTTTTATTTAACAGCCTGAATGTTTTGTCGTCTTTGGCCTACGAAGATGCAGAAAAAGCGAATCTATTTGCAAAAAAAATGTCAGGGGTGTACCGTTATTTATTACTGACCAATGAAAGACCATTGGTTACCCTTCAGGAAGAGTTGGCCTTTCTGGATTCATATATATTTTTAGAACAGATTCGGTTTGGAAACAATTTACGTGTGGAAGTGGTCAATAAAGCTGAACTGAACCGTAAAGTAATCCCTGTAAGTTTGCAGTTGTTGGTAGAAAATGCTGTAAAACATAATATTACGACGGCTGGTAGCCCTTTGACGATCCACATTGAAATAACTGAGGACAGAATTACAGTTTCCAATAATCTTCAGCTGAGAACTACAGCTGACCGTGGTGGAGTAGGACTGAAAAACCTGCAAAAACAATATAGCCTGTACAATAAAACCATTGAAGTCATAAAAACAGATACGGAATTTATCGTAAAACTTACGTTTTTGGATTAACAGTGGTTTACTGCTTTTTATTCATAAGCATAATGCTTATGCAATACATATTCTTTTGTGAAATTTTGATTCACTGAATAACACATTTCATCATGTTGATTCTGAAGTTGATCGGAAAAGTCTTCATATAAGTGTTTCCAACCTGCAATTTTGCATCACAATAATTTCAGTTTATTCATCAAAATTTTTTTTCACAATGAAAAAGCAGGCAATTTTATCAATTTTTGCTACGGGAACACTTCTTATGGGTACAGCTTCAGTAAAGGCCCAGGAAAAAATGTCTTTAGGACTTAAAGGCGGAGTCAATTCAACCTTTTATAAATATGATTCAGAGAGTCAGTATTCAAAAAGCTCGCCGGAACTCGGAGGTTCTGTGGGAGGATTTCTCAAGTATGATTTTGGCAGCTGGTTTGCCCTTCAGTCTGATCTGATGCTGCATTACAGAAATTCTGAAATGGAAAATAAGTTCACTGCCGAGACATCCAAATTAGAATCCTATGATCTGGAACTTCCTGTTTATGGTATTTTTCAGTATAAGCTGGGAACAGGTAAATTGTTTTTCGGGATTGGACCTTATCTGGGATATGGAATAAGTGCTAAAATGGATGATATGGATATGTACAGCAAGGATGCAGAAGGTAAATCAGCATTGAAACAGCTTAATTATGGAGCTGCTGCTATGTTTGGCTATGATTTCGGACACTTTCAGATCAGTGCTTCCTATATATCACAATACGGAATAGGATCTATGAGCAGTATTTCTGCCTTAAAGCGCCAGTCTTTCGGATTGGAAATAGGATACAGCCTGTAAGTTTCATAAATCCAGTCACATTTGTAGGGAAGAAAAGATATTATACTTGATTTCCTACAAATAGTTATTCATTTCATTGAGTACTTTTTAATCAAACAATTTAACAAAATGAAGAAAATCATTCTATCGCTGATAGCAATTTTGCTAGTTTCAACTTCAGCTTTTGCACAGGATATTCAACTCAACAGACCCCAGGAGCCTCTGAAACCCTATTCTTATTATTCAGAAGATATTACTTTTAAAAATAAACAGGCCGACATACATCTGGCCGGAACTTTAACGCTTCCCAGCAGGGAAGGAGTTTTCCCAGCAGTTATTTTAATAAGTGGGAGTGGACCTCAGAACAGGAATGAAGAGCTGGCAGGGCATAAACCTTTTCTTGTATTGTCGGATTATCTTACCAAAAACGGATTTGCTGTTCTTCGGTATGATGACAGGGGAACAGCTCTGTCTCAAGGAGATTTCAAAAGGGCGACCTCTGTAGATTTAGCAACTGATGTGGAAAGTGCAGTTGCTTATTTAAAAACAAGAAAGGAAATCAATCCTGCAAAAATCGGGTTGATAGGACATAGTGAAGGAGGTCTGCTTGCTCCTCAGGTGGCTGTAAAATCAAGAGATGTTGCGTTTATTGTAATGCTTGGAGGCCCAGGAATTCCGGGAGACGAAATACTTTTAATCCAGCAAAGACTGATTGCAGAAGCATCCGGAACCAACGAAGAAGAAATAAAGGGGACAGAGATAGTCAATAGAAAAATATTTAATCTTGTTAAGAAATCCTCTGATATAGGGCAGTTAAAAAAAAACCTCAGAAGCAGCTTAAAAAAAATATTAACTGAAAATCCGGATCTTAAAAGAGCTGATGATACGAAGGATGATGAATTCATCAACTTACAGATTGATACCTATGCGACTCCATGGATGCAGTATTTTATCAAATATAATCCTGTGTCCACATTGAAGAAAGTGAAAATTCCGGTTTTAGCCCTTAACGGTGAAAAAGATCTGCAGATCACCCCAAAGGAGAATCTAAAGGCCATAAAGAAAGCATTAGAAAAGGCTAAAAACAAACATGTAACAATAAAAGAATTACCGGGACTCAACCATTTGTTTCAGGAATCTGATACGGGAGCACCTCAGGAATACCAACGTATTGAGCAGACTTATTCACCAACTGTTTTGAAAGAAGTATCGGATTGGTTACATTTACAGATAAAGTAAAGGATAAAAAGAAATCATATATTAAAAACACCAAAAAAATATGAATAAAAATAAGATAGATTTAGGCTTTTTTCCAACACCATTTCAAAAGCTGGAAACCCTGTCAAAGTTGTATCCTGATTACGGTATTTATATAAAAAGAGATGATAACACCGGATTGGCTTCAGGTGGAAATAAAACCAGAAAATTAGAGTTCTTAATACAACAGGCATTGGAGGAAGGCTGTGATACCGTAATCACTGCGGGAGCACAGCAATCCAACCATTGCAGGCAGACAGCGGCAGCCTGTGCTAAAATGGGACTGCAATGTCATCTGCTTCTGGGCGGTGACCAGCCTGATACCTATGATGGAAATCTGCTGCTGTCTTCATTGCTTGGAGCAGCCATACATTTTACCGGTAAAAACAGGAAAGGAGAAGACATAAAGCTTTTAAAAGAAAAACTGGAACGCCAGGGAAATAAATGCTTTATCATTCCCTATGGTGGCTCAAATTCCATAGGTGCATTAGGATTTGTACATGCCGTGGAGGAACTGAAACAGCAGCTTGCCGAAAAAGCTATGACAATAGACTATATTTTTTTTGCTTCAAGTTCTGGCGGAATGCAGGCCGGGCTTACTGCCGGAAAAGCTCTTTATGATCTGAATGCAGAACTGATCCCAATCAGTATAGATAAAGACGAAACCAATGGAGTTTCTCTGGAAGAGGTTGTTTTTGGAATCGTTCAGGAATTAACATCAAAACTTAATATCAGCAAAAAGACTGACTCATCAGAAATCATTCTCAACAGGGATTATGACAGTGCAGGGTATGGTGTGTTAACAGCTAATGAAAGATATGCTATTGATGAGCTTGCCAAAAATGAGGGAATTCTTTTAGATCCCGTTTATACTGGAAGAGCATTCTACGGAATGCTGGATTTTTTGAAAAATAAAAAACTGCCGGCACAGTCTAATGTTTTATTCTGGCATACAGGTGGGCTGCCTGCTGTTTTTACATTTGCCAACGAGCTGAGCAATACACTTTGATCAATATAGCAGATTTGTATACTTTATATATATGTTTTTATCCGTATAAACCGGAAATGAAAAATAAAAGTAATGTCAATAACTTTAAGAGAAATTACCGCAGACAATTATTATGAAGTATGTCTGCTGACCACTAATAAAAGTGGAGTGCCCACGTTTGATGAGGAATTTTTGTGCAGCAATTCGGTATCTATTGCTGAATCAAAATATTATCCGCTGTTGAACCCGCAGGCTATATACAGCGACCAAACGTTGATTGGATTTGTGATGTCAGGGCCTTATTTTAGGGATAATGGGAATTTTTGGGTTCTGAGATATATGATAGATCATCAATATCAGGGAAATGGATTTGGAAAAAAAGGATTTAATGCTTTTATAGAACAGGTAAAAAGAAATGGAAATCTAGAACGGATTTACATTGGGCTAGATCCTGACAATAAACGGGCAATATCCCTTTATACTTCTGTAGGCTTCGAATTTACAGGTGAACGAAAAGATGGTGAGGATGTATATATCCTGGAACTTATCAAGAATGTTTCATAAAACGTAATCAGTTGATTTATAAAAATGAATAAAGAACTCCATGAACTCCTTTATTACTATAATGAGGAAGGATACGAAGGATATGACTTGAGTGAAGTACAGCTGCTTGAAAAAAAGGATGTTGGCAGGATAGAAAAATTGAAGCTGCTTCTTCATAATGACAATCAATATATTGTGTATCAGGCCATGCTTATTTTACTCGCATGGTCTATACCCGAAGGATTTGATATACTTGATCGGTTCATCAATGAAAAATGGGATGAAAAAGAAAATTTTGAACCCCACAGACTCTATCATGAAGACAATGTATACGATGTAATCACCAATGCATTGTACATTGCGACATTCAATGGGAAAAGCGAACAGGAATTATATCCTTATATCAAACAATTCTTACATAACTATGGAGACAAGTTCTTTGAATCCAATCTAAAGGATTTTCTGTTAAAGAAAAACTGCAGACCTCTTTTAAAAGAAATAGAACAGGCAATGAAAAGCGCCTTACAAAATCAAAGATACTATCAGGCCAGTCAGCTGTTTCCTGTCATCGTTCATTATAATCAAAATGCATTTAGTGAATATGTAGATGTTTTTAGTCCTTTAATAAGTGAGGATAACAGAATCACATACAATATGGAAGAAGCTGGTAAGATGCAACAGCAGAATTGAATACCACTCGTAATTTTGAACAGCCTGCCATCAAAAATATAACCTTGTTTAAAGGGGTATAAATATTACAGATCAATAATCAGCTGGCTGTAACACGATTGGATAAACTTATACTTACAAGCTAAGACGAAAGGGAAAAAAGATCCCAGATCATTTATAATGGACTTTAATGAAAATTAAAATCCATAGATATTGTGCTTGAAAAAAATGAATATCAAATAATAGTTTTTAATGACAGCATAACCTGGAAAAACCATAGAATGCTGATCTATAAAACTGTCATCATTATTTTTATTGAAATACGCTACCTTTCTTATGAACTGGTGCCAATGAAATCTCCGAAATCATGGGACTTCGGAGAATAATTGAACTTGTAAGAGTCTCTTCAAATATCTTCTAAAAGAATTACTGTGTAGGCTTACTTGGGTAAAGACTGATTTTTGATCATTGATTATTTTTGTTTCAATGAAAAATTATCCATATAAACTGCCTGATGAATACCGTTCAGTAAAACCTTCAGTCCTAAATGGGTATCTTTTTTTATAGAAATATTGTATGTTTTTTTATCTCCCGTTATCTTTGAAGGTTTAGCGATTGAAACATACGATTTTGTGTCGGACGTATTGTCTACTGAGAAAATTTCCAGTGTAGTTTCTCCTCCATTATCCGAAAGATCCAGGGTAAGAGTATAGTTTCCAGCTTTAATTTTTGGAGTCACTAAATACATATTTTCTCCCGGGTTGTTCATAGAATAAAAGATAATTTTTTTATCACTGGCATACAGCATTGCCTGTCCTGATTGGGCAGTCCAGCACTTGTTAATATCTTTCCATGTATCAAAATTTTCGTTGATTGCGGTTTCTGTTTTACACTGTGCTTTTACTGTTAGAAGCCCTCCCATAGTTATTAGCCCTGCTAATACGATTCTTTTCATATGTTATTTTTATTTATTTTATGTAAAAATAAGCAAAAAAGATTACCCATGAAATATCGGGTCCAATAGAGTATAAGAAAATTTTAGAAAACGAAGAGAAGGAAGTTGGGGGAAGAATTGCAGAATCTCCATTTTGAATTAATGCTCAAGCCTGAAAATAAATTCTTCAATCTCTGCTTGTCTGGCATTGGCAAAGCCTTTATCAGTACCAATTTTGGTGAATCCGCAGTTTTCCAGAACCTTTTGTGAACCAAGGTTGTCAAAAGCAACACGTCCAAAAATTGGTCTGGCTGTTTCAATGGTGAGAAAATTTTTCAATGCTGTTGTGGCAATGCCCTTTCCCCAGAACTCTTTATCAATCCAATAGGTGAGTTCAGTATCGCCCTCCATGATGAATTTTGCAATACTTCCGACGATAACAGATTCAATCATAATAGTTTGGTTATTCACAGTGGGATCATTCAGTAACCGTGTATATTTAGCAAGATATGCTTCTTTATTGGTAGAATCCTGTGATGTAAATGCAGCGAGATGCCTGGCTTCCTGATCAAGCTGAAACTGGAAAAGAATATCCAAATCAGCAACTGTTGTGGGTCTAAGTTCTATTTTATGGGTATGATCATCCATTCTGAGTGATTTGTTGATTAGTCTTCAAATATAATTAAATATTGTAGTCAAAAAATCAAGTTTATGGTGTGGAAATGATAGAATGATTAAGTAAGTGTGCTAGGGAACAAGCACTTCCATGATCATGATGTATTTATCAATTCCTTTACTAAATCCATCCGGAACAATCTCTACCGTTTTGAATCCGTTCTTTTTATAAAACTCAGCGGTATGCTGTGAGGTTTCAATTTTGTAAGGCAGGGAAGGGTAAGTCTTTTTTAACAAATCAATCCGATATTGAGTGAGGGCTTTTCCTATTCTTTTTCCATGATAGTCGGCATGAACCATTCCCCAAGATAATCCAGCCACATTATTCTTTGTATCTAAAAAAAATCCACCACATGCTACTACCTGACCATCCATTTTAACTACGAAATAGTTCTCTTCAGTATATTGATCTAAAAAGTCTTCAAAGAAAGGTAATTCTTCAATAGCAAAAAACTTAGGTAAATTACTTTTGAAAATTTTGATACAGTCTTTTCTGAAAATTTTTGTGTAATTGATGATTTTCATAAGTATTGGTTGTGGGTTATCTTTGGTGATTTAAATTGGAAAAGATTTATTACTCTTTACCTTTAATCTCCGGAAGTTTAATTTCTTTGTTATAAAGCAGATCGTTTACATTTTTTATGAAGTCTTCCTTTTTTATCCGTTCTCCATTAGTCACATAAGCAACAGATAGATCTGCCTCTTTATTGTAGATGAGAAGAGCATGTGATCCTAAGGTATCACCGCCGTGCCCATAAAATATATGATGATCAAAATCCCAGATAGCGATCCCTCTTCCCCAATCTTCCTTGCCTAATACAGGTTCCATAAGCTTTAGAGATTCTTTTTTTAAAATCTTGTTGTGAAATAAGCTATTGATGAAAATATTCAGAGCATAGGGCGTTGCAGAGATATCACCTACACCCATTACATTGAGAAAGTCTATTTCTTTATCAATAATCTTCCAGGAATCCTTTTCAAACCGGTAGGGCAGAAATACATTTTTTTGATCAGGCACGAAAGACGCCAGATTTTTTAGGTTCAGAGGTTTTATGATTTCAGAATAAAGTATTTCGTGAAAAGGTTTTTGATGTTTTTTTTCAAGAATTTTTGTTAGAAGATAGTATGCAGAATTTGAATATGCTACCTTTTCACCCGGTTCAAAGCTTTTCCCCTGTTGAATGATCAGATCCATAATTTCCCGGTCACTTGCTTTCCCGGTCACCCATACTTCACCTTCTTTTACCACATAACTTCCCAGTCCGCTGGTATGTTCCAATAGATTTTTAATGACTATTGTATTGGAATTGGGGATTTCCGGATAGAATGCTGAAAGCTTATCGTTTAAATGGAGTTTGTTTTCTTCAATCAATTTAAAAATTAAAACAGCGGTCATCATTTTGGTTACAGAGCCTACCTGATATCTGGTGTTTTGATCATAAATTAGTTCAGGAATGTTTTTTTGTCCAAAATTTTTAGCATAGACTTCCTTCCCGTTTTTAAAAACCGACAGGCTTCCAACTCCCAGATTATTATTTTCAATATAACTAAAGTAATTATCCAATTTTTCAGTAGGAATGGTTTGTGAAAAAAAATAACCTGAAACAAGAAGAAGTAAGCATATCAATTGGTTTTTCATGAGTAGTTTTATTACGTGTCTATATAACAGTTTGGCCATTAAAGATATTACATCTTAGTCTATATTGGCACAAATAAATTGTGAACAGTCTTATTGAATTGATTACAGCAAAGATCTTTGAAATATAATTTCAAAATTCAGTACCTCAGATAATATTACTGAAATTCCTGTTTTTCCAATGCCCCGTTTTTATACACTTCTGTATAGATTAATTGTCCTTTTTTCCTTGTATTGATGATGGGTTGTCCTGTTTCTTCATTATATTTTTGCAATAATTTATAGAACTTCCATGTTCCGAAAGGTAACCCATTTTTATATTCCGCTTCCAGATACGTGTAAGGATCTGTAAATTCGGGATATTTTTGTATATCTATAGAGCTGTTTGATTTGTATTCTGTCCATTTTCCTTCTTTGGTATGGTTTTTCACCATGCCCTGTTCATCTTCATTTTTATATAAACCATCTTTATCAAAGTATCGGGCAAATTTTCCGGAAGGCAGGATCTGGTATTTTTGTGCAGGTTTTAAGGTAAAAGGACTTTCACTGAATTCATAATCCTGTAGAGAAATAATATAATTTTTATCAATATTAAATAAGGTATGGCTGGCAAATCCCATTTCTCCTTCATGATGAAGATAGAGCCTCTTCATATCAATCGGCTTGTTGTTCTTCGTTGAAACTAAATATATTTTTTCAATAAAAGGTTCTGCGTAACGAACAGTATTATAAACTGCCATAAAGTACAGTGAATAATCTCCATAACACAGAAAATCAGAAGCAATCTTAATCCGGTCATGCTTTTCATTGACATTTTTATTGAATGGCAAGAAAACATCATATTCTTCAGGAAGCTGAACAAAATCTTTTTGGACTGCTGTTTCAAATCGTAATGCCTTAATTTCCTTTAGCTTATTCTCATTCTGTATGACAGACAGAGCGGCATCAGCTGTTGTTTGTTTTGAAAGATCTGAATATCCAAAGGGCAGGCTTATACAGTCCGCTTTATTGGTATTAAAGACAGGAGTTCCTTTATCTGTTGAACGGGCTTCTGTGCTGATAGTCTTATTTTCCGTTTGAGCCTTAGAATAACAGGAAAAAAGGAAAAATAAAACAGTGAAATAAGTGATATTAATTTTAGGCATAGATATCTGATATTGGGGTGAAACCGTGAACATGCAAGTGGTTATTATGTCTTGGAGTAGCGGTATGTGTGGTATGTGGTAACCGTGTAGTAACATCATCACCAGTACTGGCATTGGAGGTGTTTGAGAAATTCTCTGACCGGCCTGATTCAAATCCAAAATCATAAAGAATATTTCGAAGAATCACCTGATTTTCATAATCAAAATTGGCAGCACTAAGGATGGTATTCACTCCATTTTCCTGAGTCGTTAATAAATTCAGATCTCCTGCTTCTCCGTTCACGTGTTCTGCACTGGGATAACATGATGCATCTGAGTAAGAAAACCCTTGAGATACGATATAATGCGTGTGTCCCTCCTGTCTGAATTGTGCTAATGACCCTAAGAAACCAGCAAATGAATCCGGCTGAATACTCCTCCTTCTGGTATGCTGGAATCCATATCGGATGATAACCCCATTCTGATTATAATTAAATGCTTCAAAAATCTGTGGACCTACGCCATCATTTGCTAAAATATCCATATCCACCAAATCTACATTTCCAGGTTGATTGGCGTACCATTTATCGGTGGCTCCATCACCAAGAGTTCCATTAGTATACACCAATAACTGATGGGCATCAATCTGTTCACCGGCAGCTCTGTTTGCCGTGAAATCTATGGTCTGCGAAAGATCTCCTCTTTGGGCTAACGGTGGAACAGCATTCACTCTTCTTTTTCTGGTTACACTTACCTTAGGCCTTGAACAGATTCTGTGTTCATTATCATTTTGATCGTAATAAAAATAAATAATATCAGTAGAATGGTTATTCACAACTTTCTGGATCCTTCTCCTTTTTTCAGGGTCTGGATTAATTACTGTTAAAGTATTGTACGTATTGCTACCATGGTGAATGGTATATATATTTTTATTAACCACTCTGAATCTTCCGGTATCATCATTCAGGAAAATACCTGCTCCGTTGATTTCTTCCTGTCCATCTTTATAGGCACAGGGATTATTGTCTGTTCTCTCTACGGCCACTTCCAGATTGATGACGCCCTCCGCCAGCCTTTCAGTCCACTCATCAAAAATAGCTCTTCCATCCGGTCTGAGTTGCAGCTTAATAATGGCTTTATTGATATGATCACTTTGTAAATTACCGTAATGAGTATGGCTGCCCTGATTGTTTTTAAGCGCATCAAAATTGCCTACCTGTACTGTAAACAGTCTCTGTGCTTCATACCGGTCAGGAGATACGAAACGCATGAGCTGTAATGTATCTGTATTATTTGTCAAAGTATTGGCAGAAGGTCTTATCACGGCATCAATACTCAGGTCTGTCATATTGCTGGTCTCTATGACCAGATAGACTGTTTTTCCTAAGATGGAATCATAAGGAATCGCTTGGTTTTGTTGGTCCTGTTGTACATGGGCAGAATCAATTTTTGTAAAACTGACTCTTGTTCCATCGTCTGTTACCACTTTCTTGGCAAAATAAACATCAGTGATACGCTGTAATGAGTTATCAGGAGTATCCGGAGCCAATGGACCATTTAAAACCTGCGTTTGCCCGGAATCTGTTATTGTAATACGTGTCGCCATTTTAAAATATTTCTTTTTTTAATACGGGAGTTTTTGATATTTCTTCACGGGGATTATCCGCAGTTTTATGTTCTTTAAAAGAGGTAAGACCCAGACATCCAAATAATAAAAATACACAACCGGTATAGTATAGCCCTTTGCTGGATTTTTCATCCAGCCGGCTTTCTATCTCTTCAACCCATCCTGTTTTTTTATAATTCCTCATGGCTTATTTCTTTTATATGATAGATGATTTTCTTTTGGTAGTTTTCACCCAGAGAAAATTCTATAGTAAGCTTATGTTCCAATACTTCTTTGGTAATAAAATCTAATAAGATCTGCCCTTTATATTTGTCCAGTTTCGGAAAATCTGTTTCACTGTGATAAACAATTTCCTTTCGCTGCATTTCTCCATAAAACATTTCCCAGTTTTTATCCGAAGGAATATTACCGGTATACTGTAACAGTAATAATTCATTATCATAACGAATGGCTTCAGTCTGTACGCTTTCGTCTATATCTATTATGGTATTATCCATAAAATTACGGTAGCGTATGCTATGTCTTACCTGATCTTCCTTCTCATTGTATCTTCCATAAAACTGATGGAGGATCATTCCGAAATGATTATACTTTAAAAAATCTTTAGCCACCAAATCTTCATTCCGGTACAAAGATTTTAAAAACTGATAAAAATCGTCTGCCTGTTTACCAACATAGGATCGGGAAAGCTTTTCTACTTTTTTTTCCACTTTATTCTGGAGAATAGGTAGATTCTGTATGATTTTTAATCTTCCATATTCGTCTGTTATGAGCTTTACATCATTATTGATCTCTGCAATCCTGTCTAAAAAATCCTTTTCTGATGACGAGAGTTCTTTATCCCGGTGAACTCTGTCAAAAATTTCAATATGATATTCAAATCCTTCTGCTTCTAAACGCTTCAGCGTAACATGAAAAACTTTGTTGAGTTCACTTCTATGAGTTTCCCCATGGGCAGTGGTATATTCATTATAGGTGTAGCGGTAAAATTTCTTTCCTTCCTGAAGGTTTAATTTAACATGTATGGGAAACACTGCTTCCATTATTTTTCGCTCTTGCTATTGCCAATTGAACTTGGTATTTGTTTTCTTCTTCTCTAAACACTCCTGTACACTGTATTCCGAAGGACACAGAAAGCAATTCTTATCTGAGTTTATAAAATAAGAATTCAGATTAATTTCCTGGCTTTGCAGCAATACATGGTGGGTATCTTTTTCACATATTGAAGTAGCAGGATAATCCACATAGTCATCTTTGGCTATTTTATGATGATTAACAGTGGAACTCACTTTGCTTACCCCGGTAATAACAACATTATTTTTAATTTTTTTAATCTTAAAAACGTGCGAATCAGAAGTATTGAGACTATTGTATTTGATCGACAGATCTTTGGCAGACTGATCCAATATAAGCTCATAATCTTCCTGAAAGATGTTCTTGCTATCAATATTATTTAAAGAAACGGGTACTCTGAAGGTAAAATCCCTGCCATCTATTTTCACCGTTCTCAAAGCATAACAGCTGTCACACTTTATATCACTTGTCTGATTTATAAATCCTACTTTTTTCCTGTTCTGCAAAACCGCAATATTGTCATTGCTTCCTGAAATACTCTGGCAGCTGTTCAGCGAATAAAAAAGGAGGAAAAACAGGTATATTATTTGTTTACGCATTCTGTATCGTATTTAAAAAATTCTTTAGTCCACTTGGTGTAATTTTTTCTTTCCGCTATATTGGTTTGACCTCCATTAATAGCTTGTGTTACCTTCTCAACATCTGAGTCCGCCAATCCATTATCCATCGCAGCAATAGTATCGGTCTTATGAATGGTGGAAAACCAGCCGGCAGAATTAAAGGCATGGAATAAATTTTCAGAAATGTTTTTGGCATAAGTCTTTAAATCTTCATAAAAAGCTTCATCCAGACCTTTTTCCCGTGCTTTTGGTCTGTTTGTTACACATTCTCCAACGCCCTCATAGCCGGATCTGAACTTTATATAAGTGTCATAATGTTTAGTACCATTCACATAATCATAATAGGCCAGATAATTATAATCATGGGTTATCTGTTTCATTCCTCTTCCCTGGAAAGGAACACCGCCTTTATAATTGGCAGGAACAGAGTCCCGGCTTTCATAAGTATAGGTGAAACTGATGGTTTCTAAATACATCTGTCCCAGAAAATGAATTTTTCTTCTGCAGGTTTTAATGCTGAATTTCTTAAACATCGCATTCATTTCATCAGTAAACAGCTTTATCTTATCCCTGTTTTCAGAGATCTTTCCGCTGGTAATACCAATAGCCGTTATTTTTTCTTTGCCTCCATTAAAAAATGCATCTCTTTTCGATTTGTAATTCTGCTCATCTCTTAAATGGTAAATTAAATCGATCATTTCATCCACTGTGATATCTCTGTTACAGTAGCAAGGCGTTCCGGCAATTTCAAACCTTTCGCCGTCTTTATTTAAAAACTCATGGGTTTCATCCGGAAATATAATCTTATCCTGTGTATCTTTTACTTCAGCTTTAAAATATAAGAAAGCATTTACATCCGCTCTTTTTGCAAATTTTTCTACCAATTTCTTTACATCCTGATCACTTTTAGGACGTAGCGTTATTTCTTTAGAATACTCCAGCTTTCCGTTGATCGGGAATTCAATCGTGGTTTTTTCCGTATCACCATCCAAAAATTTTACAGGATTATCATATACGTTTTCCGGATTGGTTAATTTATTTTCATGGATTTCCACAGAGAGCTTTCCACTGAATCCCTGGCATTCTGCGACCACCCAGACTTTCTTTTTAATAACGCTTTTATCAAGTTTTTCGAAATTAAAAACAGGTTGGCCATCCTTCGTTTCCTGTACTTCTTCTTCCCAGGTAATTTTTACCGATTCTTTGGCTTTTAATTTTACCGAATCTTCTTTATCAGCCTGTATGTTTCTTCTTCCTTTTTGTTCATACTTCTTTTTGACATCAGATACCAGCCCGCCGCTTTTTACAGGATACGTTTCTTCTTTGGGTACCCAGGTCATTTTAGGAATCTTCTTAGCAAAATATATTTTCACCACATGTACCTCATGATCTTTCTGGCTTTGCTTATCATAAGCTATTTGACGGGGATTTGCTGTATAACTGTCTTTTTCTTGTTCGTCACTCATATCATTACATTTTGAGCTGATTAGTAAAAATCCTTTGAGTTTTTATACTTTGTTTTCAGGTCTTTGATCACTTTCGACTTTAATTGGGAAGGCAAATCTTTTAAGGTGACATTCAGATCATCTTTGATTTTGCAGGTATTGTCTTCTCCACAATAGTATTTGATATGATGCAGATACTTTTTATGCTTATAAAACGTAATGTATGAGACCTGTGTGTCATTATCCATATTTCCGCAATAGGTAAAAGGGATTAAGACAGCCTGATGTTTATCTATTGTAAAATTGGAGATATTTCCTGTTTTTAAATTGATTAAACCAGATTGTGCATACGGATAATTGTAAGTTACATTATCTGTATAATGTTTATTTTGAACCGTAGCATTGATGAGGGTTACCGCACCGTCAAACCTGTTTTTTTCAGCATTACAGGGGTTTATGACTTTTACGGTCAGTTTATTGGACACCGTTCCGTCTTTAAAATTTTTACTGACCATCAATGAATCCTGATAATATACTTTCAAACTGTCATGCACAGATTTTTGCCCGAACACAGGAACGAAGAAAAATAATATCAGACTAGTAACTAAGCTTTTCATTTTTTGTATAATAAATAGGTAATTCATCATCTTCAGTCTTTTTAGTGTATTCTGTAGGATACATGGATGAGGTTCTGTCTGAATAAGATCCTACACAAACTTTGTTTCCCTGATTTCCTCCGAGATAATATATGGTTTTACCGTCACTGCTTTTTCCAACAGCCATACTTACGTGATGTTTATTGGATAAAACACATATTGAACCCAGCAAAGGTTTATTCCCTGCGATCAGTTTTCCCCATACCGGATCATCAAATTCTTCTTTTTCCAATCCTTTTTTATCGGTTGGATTTTTCTTAAACCCTTGTCTGTATCTGGTCTTTTCTTCACCGTATGAATAAGCTCCCGGATCTAATTGGGCAGAATATCCGCTCTTGTTCAGACACCAGCCTACAAATGAGGCGCACCAGGAACTGTTACCCGTATCAGCACAGGCTTTGGGTTTATTTTGTCGGTTGATGGCGTGATATTCATCCACGATCTTGGAACAGTGGGTAGCTTCAGATATGCCAAGCTCCTGTTCTTCACGGGCTTTCACAATCCACGGCTGTTCAAAGTATTTGATTTTAAAATACTGACCGCCTTCATTTAAAAAAGTGTTTTTTAAACTGCCGCTTCCTTGTTTCCCCAGATATTCAACTTTGGGTTCATCAGAAGTTACTTCAATATAGACTGATGCTTCTTTATCAGGACTTGCAGCAATGAGTTTGGCTAAATTAAATGACAAATCATCAGCACGCTGATTGAGCATCAGCTTAACCACTGCTTTGTTTTTAAACTGACTTGCATTTTCTATCGTGGAGTCATTGGCCAGATTATCAACCTCTACTTCAAATTCAGTTTTTGCTTTTATGCCTGCATATTTTGAAGCATCTGTAATTTTTTCTACCTCTTTTAAGTCAATTAAACCTACCTCAGTATTGACGTCTGATAAGACTTTATTCTTACCACTTTTAACCTTAACTTTTATTTTCTTTCCTGTGAGTCCTTCAGTCTCAACGACTAAAGCAACCTGGTAACTCAATCCCCGTTCAGATATTTTTTCTGCAGTTATTTTAGTGGTATCCACTTTCTTTTTAACTGTAACTTTCTTGCCCAGTTTTTTGTTGAATACTTCTTCTTCTTTTTCAACAGCAGCTCCTTTCTCAGCAGTCCATTTTACGAAATAAGCATCAAGGATTTTAGGAGCATTACTATTCTGGATTTCACTTTTTATACTTTCCGCTTTCGGAATTGGAGATGGAGACGCAGAATTAAATTCAGGGTCACAATTAATATAAGACTCTTTTACCAAAACGGTTTGTTCCTGTATATTAGTGGTTCCTGGATTTTGCCATGGCGTTAATTTGATAACGCTCATACAGGGTGGGGGAGACATGTTTCTTGCCGGCCATTTGGGATGTCCGCAGGTTCCTTTAAACTGAAGGTTAACCATATTGTTCCCATCACCTACTGTCGCAAATGGCTGATCCTGAAGGTTGATATCGTTGGAGGTCACTTTCAGCTCTCCTGGCCCCTGAGCATAGGGACACTTCAGCGTAGCTCCGTTCATTACCATTTCTCTTTTTTCGGTAGGAGAAGGTTCGCTGGATTTTTTCTGTTGTTCTGCTCTTTTTTCAGAAAGCTTTTGATCGTGCGCTGAAGTTTTCTGATCTTCCATGTGTTACTATTTTGGATTGGATTCAATGGTTGAGGTTGTCATCATGTTCTTGAGGGTGCCAATGAAAATTGACTTTCATGCCTCATATAGATTTAACCCTTACTTACTTTAACGTCTTTTCCGCCCTGGAATACAGCCAGTGAAGTTCCTCTCAGTTTTAAATCACCTTTTGAAGTCTGTATATCAGCTTCTCCGGAAATGCTTTTAAATTTACTTCCAGTACTTTCTGTCTGATCCTGTTTTACGGTAACCGTTTTATTTTCAGAGGTCTGAGTATATCTTTTTGTTATAGATTCGGTATGATCATTTCCTATGTTGAGAGTGCTGTCCTGTCCAATTTTGGTGGTCATATTCCTTCCCACGGAAATATGCATATCTTCTCCTGCTGTAAAAGTCATATTCTTCGGTGCGGTAACATTGATATTGCCCTGGCCATCCATAAAATAAGTGTTTCCACTTGGATCTTTAATGGTAACACTTCTATCTGCATCATTCATTAATACCTTAATACCGCTTCTGGTCTGTATAGATTTCAGGTGATTGTCAAGTCCTCCGCCCAGACCTACCTGCCCATGGAACATTCCTCCCATGGCAAATGGGAAATCGGGGTTATGGTATTCAAATCCTACCATGACCTGATCACCAATTTCAGGAACGGCTACAAACCCTCTGTTTTGGGTAATTGCATCGGTTCCTCCTGCATCCGGGCTCATCATTCTGATAAAGTGAGTGGTATCATTTAACTGCCAGTCAAACCTTACCTGTATTCTTCCCTGATTCAATGGATCTACATTGGAGATCACAGTGGCTACCTGTGGTTCTGCTTTCGGCATTTCAAAATCAGGTTTTGGCATAAAGCCGGTTCCTTCAGCAATGGCTTCAAAGCTTCCTTTATAATATCCTCTTGCATCCACTTCATGGATTACTTCTGTAATCATCAGTGTTGTAAAATGAGACGTTTCATTGCTGTCGGTCTTTCTCATTGCCAAATCCGCTACACAACCAATATAAAGGAACGGAACGGTGGTCTTTCCCGAAACGGTAAAAACCTCTACTGCTTTACTTCCTCTTGCACTTTTCTGGGAATCATCCACATCAAGGAATACGTTGGGATTGATAGGAGTAGGAGTTAATGAACGGGTGGTAAAAATAGTATCATTCAGCTCATACGCTTTGGAAGATAATTCTCCCAAATGGTTTATTCTGTCATCAGCACCTACCATTTTGGTATGTCTGCTGCTGTTATAACCGAAATATTCAGGTTTGGTATGAACTGCTCTCAGCTCAACGTTTACATCAATAACGTTACTACCATATACCAGTAGGATAGGTTTCTCAGAAGGAGGAAGCTTTCCAAAATGAAGAACTTCACCATCATAATAAAACTGCTCGCCATAGGCTTCTGCAATCCTTGTCAGGTAATTGTAATGCGTTTCGTTATATTGTGCGCTGTAACTGATATAGCTTTTGTTCTGGGTATCTACCCTAAAGTCAAATTTACTTGTTCCTAAAGTCTCTTTGATAATCCGGTCTGCAATAATATTGGTATTTACAGACTGGTTGCCGCCGAAGCTTTGGGTATGAGGAGCTGCATCCATCAGAATCGTAGGGCTCATTCCTTTTAGGATAATATTTCCCAGACTCATTTTTTCCTGACTGAAGGCTACTTTGGTAATGATGCCCACAAATGTTCTTTCAGGGGTTTCATTTTCGTAATCTTTATATCTAAAAACAATGGTGATTCTTTTTCCTAAAAACTTTTGGGCCTGCTGAAGGTTGTGGTTTTGTACCTCCCCTAAAGAGTCATGAGCCAATACCAGTTCAAAATCATGGTGCTTTCTTGCACTCTGCTGCAAACGAAAGTGTTTAAAGTGATTGATAGTCTTGCCCTCAACCACAATTTCCAGCTTTACCACCCGGTTGATCCCCGAAATGTGGTTTTCTGAAACTTTCTCAGAATTTGAGGTGTTTTTCATAATATTTAGTGCATTTTTTTAGCGGTCTTATGTCACCGAAGTTAGATAAAAAAAATAGTATGAAATGTAAATTTTCGTTAAATCTGAAAAATTGTAGTAAAACTACGATTGTTTTATTTAAATGACTTTAAATTAGACGTTTGTAGAAAGTATTGGGAATTGAGGAGTTTTGGTCTGGAAACTAGGTTTTGGAGTATTGTTTTTGTTGGATTGAAATAGAATCTCCGAAGTCGGGAGACTTCGGAGAGTGGGAGTTCTGGTTTGGAAAGTAGGTTTTGGAGTACTGTTTTTGTTGGATTGAAATAGAATCTCCGAAGTTGGGAGACTTCGGAGAGTGGAGGCAAGAGAATTTTGTTTAAACATTTAGAGAATATTTATTATTCCACTCCTTTAAAGTATTTATAAACTTATCTACAATTTCATTTTCGGATGAAATTCCACTTCCATTATAATATTCGGATGATGATACAATCTCCATAGTAGCTTTATAGACTTTTACTTCAGCCTCATTGAAAAGCCTATTTTCTTGACCATATTTTTCTTTATTACTATAATGACACAATATTTCAATGAACTTTGTTATAGATTTAGCCAGTAAATTTTTAGCCGATTTGATATTTGTTTCACGTTTATATTGTTCGATTAATAAATCTAAATCAGATTGATTACTGGTGTTATCAATATCAGAAAGACCAATAGAATTTAAATCTTTAACTATTTTATTCATTTGATCTTCTGAAAAGAAACTTTTTAATTCATTGTTGTTATTTAATTTTTGTTTTAATAGTGTAGCTATGTTTCCTACTTGCATGGTATTAATTTTTTGTTCAGTTCGAAGATACAAATTAATCTGAATCCGCAATTACGGTTTTCTGTAGTAATATAACTATATCATATCCGTAAATTCTCCACTATATGTATTATTGTAACATATAGTTTTTTATGTGTCATAGTTACAAATCCTACAATCCAAGGATTATATTTCCCTCGCTGCCGCACGATTGTATCATGTGGTTTTATCTCAACCATTTTCTCACAAAGTTTTTATCTTTATAAAAGCATAATTGATGAGTCGTAATTACAAATTCCACAATCCTGAAGGATTATATTTCATAAGTTTTAGAGTAAAGAATGGAAATACATTCATGGTGCATTATGTCAAGCCATGTACACTTAATTTTCAGAAGTATAAATGGGCAGAAACCAGAAACTTTGATTGGTGATTTAAAAAGATTTATAAGCAAAGCAATTGTGACAGCAATTAAGGAAAATCCTACAGAAAGCAGAAAAGAGTTTTTATTAGATTTCTTCCTTAAAGAAGCTTCAAAAACTTCAAATGTAACTCAATATCAATTTTGGAGACATGATAATAAGCCTATTGAGTTGTGGAGTAATAGGTTGATTAACCAGAAGATTAACTATATACATCAAAATCCTGTGGAAGCAGGTCTAGTTTTTCGCGCGGAAGATTATGGATACAGCAGTGCTGTAGATTATTCTGACGAAAAAGGACTTTTAGATGATATTGTTGTTTTCAGAATGTTTGACTTGTAATACAGAAACCACACGATGCAATCGTGCAGTAGCAGCGAAAGACATTTTTTCTGAAACAAACAGATAAGCTTTGAGTAGATAAAATACTGTTGCTTTTGCGTGAAGAGGATTTGTTGGATATCCTTGTCAAGGTTTTAAACCTTGACAAGGATCAAGGATGTTATTTTTTTCGCTAACGTTTTTCTACAATATTCTTAGCGCACAAGATACCAGATTGCAGCAGCAATTCCGGCATAAGCAGTAACGGTAATAATATCAGCTATAGGCTGTGAAAAGCGTTTTTCTGCAATTTTATCAGCATTGATCTGATTCTTATGGAATTTCAGTGTTTTTTTAGCGTTATGAACCGGGTGTGCCACCAGACTGTCGCTTTCCCATCGGTCAACAATTACTTTATAGCTTTTGCCATCAACATCAATTCTAACATTTTTATTAGGAGCAAGTTTCTCCTGAATACTGGCCGGCGCAGCTGGCTGTTGTTGCGAGGGCAGGCTTTGGGCTTGAGGTTCAGCTATTGCACTTTTCGTTTGCATTAAAGCATTATTAGCAGGAGCCGAACTCTTTTTAGATTCTTGCTTATTGTCGGTAACAGGGGCTGCAGGCTTTTTTACCTGATAAGTATAGCAGCTTGTAAGAGAAAATAATATAATGATGAGATAAAGATTCTTTCGCATTAGCCAAATTTAAGAATTAAACGGAATATTTGGTATTTTCTTTTGAAAGATCCTGTTTTTTTGGAGAAGGGGTAATCCTTTGTTTATATTTTTAGAGCTTATATTACTTCTTTCGGTCTGTTATGATTGAATTCAATCTATCACTGGTTTGTGGCTCACTTGAATTGAAAGTAAGGGTAGGGAGTTTGAAGATAATAACCCAGAAACCACTGTTAGTTATGATTAGTAAAATTAGCGTACAACTAAACTATCATAAAAAACAAATAATTATTCTTTATCCCTTTATAAATTCCATCTTCTATCTTCCAGTCTCATTATTTATCTCTAGATGATTTCATTATACAATTGCAATATTTTGCTATATTCGTGTCTATTTCATTGTTGAACAGTGAGATAGATTTGACGTTCGGTTTTATGAAAAAAAGGAAATACAATTATGTGGCAATATTATATGATTCGATATCATTACAAATTAACGAGGCTTAATTTAAAATACTAAAAAAGCCTTTCAAGAAAACTGAAAGGCTTTTTAATATGTAGAAATATTATTTAAAGATTTGCTGATCATACAGTAGATGGTCGTCTTCATCAAAGCTTATGATCAATACTTTATATTGTTTTGCACTGTCATTATTGAAAAATTTGATTCTTGGCGGAACATAATCGCTGTCAAATAAATTAGGATTCCAGTATAAGGTTTCACGGGTATCCTTTTCAATTTTTGCATTGTCATCTATCATTTCAATAAGGAATTCTGAAGGTTTATCATAGCCTTTTATCATAGATGAATTGTTCTTTTGAAGAGCTGGCTTTTCATTACTTTTAGATTGCATATTACCTCTCATCGTATAAATGGCTACTGCTTCACCTACTAACCCTGCTCCTTTAATAATCTTTACCATAGCAATATTGTTTACGGGAAGGGAGGAAATCATTGAAGCATCAGTAGGAACTTCATCCAAATATATTTTAGCCGGCTGGTTACGAATGTAAGGGACATTATTCCCGGAACTGTCTTTTTGAAATGTTAAACCGGCAGCTTTTCCCTGAAGCCAGTCAAATATATTAGTGAATCCTGCAACATATTGGTTTTCATTGACGAAGTCAAATATGGTAGCATTTATAGAACTGAACATCCCGCTGGAGAGTTGTTTGTCCAATTCTTGTTTTGGGTCTTTCTTTTTTCCTACTAATTTTACCTGTTCAATTTCTACTTCGGAATTCTCTATTTTTTTATTGTTTTTCTGGGTATTGATGGCTTTGGAAATTGTTGCTGGAAGAGTCTTCTTGTCTCCGTTTTTTACCAGTTTATATTTTGTACCCGGGAAATTTCCATTAAACTGTACAGGGTTTACCAGTGGTTCTATTGTAACGAATATATTATCAGCATTGGATTCTTTACTCTTATCAGCATTTGCAAATACTGAAACCTCCAAAGGTTCATCGTTGTTGATATTATTCAAATAGATATATCCGTTTTGATCCGTTTTAACGGGAGTGACAGTGGGTTGGTTTTTACCTAGCCTCAATACTAAAATCACAGTGCTGTTGATCATAAGAGCATTGTCTTTAATAGGCTTTACTCTGTAAGAAAGAAATTTCTGAGAATTGGTATTATGAGCCGGTACATTTCCGCTAAGTACAGAATTCCAGTCAAATCTTTTCCAGTTTTCAGATATAAGCAGGGCATCCAATGCTTCACTATTGGCATTTTTAGAGAAATATTGTGCCGGGCTGTCTATCCTGGTCGTAAAATCCCCTGTTAACCAAAGTCCGCTCAGGATATTTTCCTCTTCAGGTTTATTGCTGCCATCATCCTCGCTTACTAAGACAGTATAGTTTTTAAAATAAGATTCCGGAGAAAGGTCAATACTGTTGAAAGATCTTGGGGTTTGTTTTATGCTCTGGCCTATAATTTCAGCCTTCTCAATCTTTAAATCATTGGGTTTTATAAAACAAAGTCTTTTGGCTACCAGGTTGTCCTGCTCATCAAAAATGGCTAATTGTAAAACTCCGTTAGCTCCGTTACTTATTTTGGTAGGAATAAGGCTTGATACTTCATTCGTTGATTGTTTAATCTGTGCTTTATAAGCAAGATGGTTATTAATTGTTCCTACAATTTTATAATCCTGAAGCTTTTGTTTTAGGTTAACCCCTTTTAAAGCATATTTAATTCCTTCTTTAGAACTGTTGATTTCTAAATGGAGACCATTGTCTGAAACTGACGGAAGGTCTATTGTTTTACTTTTTCCCGCATTATCCTGAATAATAGCCTGGTATTTTTTTCCTGAAGCCGGAGTTATAGTAAAGGATGCAACGTTTTTGTCAAAAGATTTAAAGGTTGCTAAAGATACATTGGGGCTTTGTGTATCTATTATTTTTCCGGTCCAGGTTTCCGGCAGAGAAGTATCGCTTGATAATCTTACGGCAAATTTCGTAGGCATTCCATTAATGAAAGTTCCACCTTCCGGAAAGGCTTTTGCAGACCAGTCAGAACTTTTAGAAACCACCAGTGATTCTGTGGAATTTGGATTGTAAACCGGAATCGTTTTAATAATCTGGTAATCCTCATTAAAACCGGTCATATAAGGCGTATAAGCTCTTACAAAGTACACCTGTTCAGGAAGGTCTTCTTTCAGTTGAAAATCCCCGCTGCCTTCACCATTGGTAAGAAGTACAGTTTTCCAGTCTATTAATTTTTTATCAGCATTGTAGAGTTCAACAAATAGAGTAGTGGATAATTCGGAACGGTTATACCCATCAAAGACAAAACTTTTAAACCACATTTTGTCGCCAGCTGCATATTGTAATTTATCGGTAAGTAAATATACTTTTTCGTGTTCGTAATTATCCTCAAGATTGGTTATTGCTTTTTCTAATTTAGTTTGTGCCAGTATAGGTTGCACCATTGAAATAAGCAATACGCAGAATATATTTTTCATAAAAGTCTTAGCGCATTTTAATTCAGTGCTAATTTAATCATTTAAAGACTTCAAAAATTGATATTGATCTCTTATTTCAGAAGAAAAGAACATAAAACTTCAAATTGAGTTTAAAAAAAGAGAAAACGTAAGATTCTAATACTGTTCCAGGTCAGAAAAACTTAAATCCTGTATTTTGGGCAAAGATTTGATTTTTAATTTCTTTTCCTTTTTGTTTAAGATTTTATCTGAACCTAATTCCTGGTCAAACTCTACTTTCGTTTGGGCTAATAAGTCGATTTCCGTTTCAGTAGTGGTGTTTTTGCCATCCCAGATGACCCGTGAAATTTTATTCAGTTCACAGTCATTCTGTTTACATTTGAATTCATAGCTGCTTTTCCGGTCATTAATATCTGTAAGCATTTTTAAATTACCTTCTTCAATGAAGAAGTCCGGGATCGGATTACCATTGTGTTCTCCTTTTTTATAGGTTGGGTATTGGCTTTCAATGAGTTTTGTAGAAGAAACTATAAGTTGAAGCTTTTTATCTGGCTGAGAAAGGAATATCTGTACTCTCAATGGTCTGGTATTATCCTTTAGATCCATTTCTACCATCACTTTGTCTGTGCGTTTATCATGATTCATATCTCCCAGTTCTTTTTGTACCAGGAAAGTGAAACTACCTTTATCAGCCGTGTTTTGGGAATATACGTTCACCTTTGCTAAAAGAAGAAATAAGCCAATATACAGGGATAGGTTTTTCATAATTTATTTTCTAGTATGAATGTATCAAATTTTTCAATACAAACCTTATCGGCTTATCTTTCTTTTATAACATGATCAAGTACAGACTCCTTCTAACCATTTATTCACTATGCTTCTTCTCAGATGCTGGATGGTATGAATTCTTATACTTCTATTAACGTATTTAAGCGCTTCCGTATCGCTTCCGGAAGTTTTTCCATATAGTCCTCATCCGCATATTCGCAGCCCTTTTCCTCATATCCCAAAGCGATTACCGAATCAATATCTGTATGTTGATTATCTTTCAGCAGGGATTCAAGCTTGCTGTAATCTTGTGTTTCTACCATGTTTTCCAGTTCAGGATATACTTCATGTTGACTGGAAAAATACAACCCCTTAGAGCGGCATTCTACCGAGAAAAATGTAGAAAGTGCATATTCCATATAAATAACAAAATCGCAGGCATGAGGTGCATCATATGAAGCGCTGTAATCATCACCAAAAGCTATTGATGGATTACCGTTGTACAAAGTTATGCAGGCGTCGTAGTAAAAGTTGAAGCCGTCAAAATAATTAAATAATACTCCGCTTTTATCCAGATCCTCTGCCCATGTGGTGTATCGGGGATCTCCAGACAGGTCGAAATTGATTGGATTTGCTAAGCCTTCTATTGGGAGGATGGATATCCAGCCCTCTTTAAAATCATCTTCATCTTTTGCTATCGGGAACTTGCTTTTATAGTTTTCTTCTCTTTCTTCCTCCTGAAAAATAACGGAATGCCAGGATATATGCAGGCCATTGCTGATCTTGTAGAACTCCCTCAGGTATTCATTGAAGGTAAATGGTTCTTGCGGGGCTTCGGTACCATGATTTTCGGTGACCTCTATTTGTTCTGCGTAAATTTTTGCCTCAGCGTCAGCGATCTGTTGTTCAGTTGCGCCGGGGGACTGAAGGAATTCGACACTCTTTACAAGATCATGGTTCTGTAATGCTTCAATCGTGTTTTTCAGTCTGCTGAAATAGCTTTCAGCCCACTCTTTGGGTTTGATGCTCATAAGTTTCTATGGTTTTAGTTATCATTTGAAATGCTGTAAAAGAAAGCAGATAATGCTGATCATTCTTTCGTACGGCAGTAAAGGGTATTAATTCCTGTAAAGATATTGTTTAAATTGAGATATGAAAACGTAAATTTTGAATGTTAAATAGTGGTCTCTTAAAGTGAGTTGTACAGAAAATATGCTATTTAAAAATATTGTTCTGATAAAGTAGGCGGTCATCTTCATCAAAGCTTATGATCGTTACTTTAAATTGTTTTGCCGTGTCATTATTGAAAAATTTGATTCTTGGCGGAGTATCATTGCTGCCCAATAAATTAGGATTCCAGTACAGGGTTTCACGGGTGTCTTTTTCAATTTTCACATTGTCATTAATCATTTCAACAGGGAATTCTGAAGGTTTGTCATAGCCTTTTACGATAGTAGAACTGATCTTTTGGTTCTTCTGATCCTGTTGAGTACTCTTAGAAGCCATACTGCCTCTCAGGGTGTAGATCAGTATAGAGTTATTAATCAATCCTGATTGTTTTATGACTTTTACCATAGCAATTTCGCTTACAGGAACAGACGTAATCATACCGGGCTCAACCTCTATTTCATCTAAATATAGCTTAGCCTTACCGCCACGGATATAGGGAACATTTTCTCCCACTTCATTTCTTTTAAACACAACACCGGCTACTCTCCCTTGCAGCCAGTCTAATATATCAAATGATCCTAAGATATGCTGCTCTTCGTTGACAAAGTCAAATATATTAGCATTCATGGTGTTGAACATTCCACTGGACAGTTGATTGTTTAGTTCCTTTGTAGGATATTTCTTTTTTCCGGTTAGTTTTACTTCAGCAATCTGAACATTATTATCCTGTTTTTTTTTGTTATTTTTCTGAGTGTTGATGGCTCTGGAAATAGAAACCGGAAGTTCCTTATTTTCAGTCTGAGTCACCAATTGATAAGCCGTGTTGGGAAGGGCACCATTAAACTTTGTGGGTTTAATCTGTGGTTCTACGGTGAAGGATAATTGATCAGCATTGGGTCTTTGATCTTTTTCAGGATTTAAAAATAATGAAACATTAAAGGGTTGATTGAAATTAATATTATCCAAATAAATATACCCGTTCTGATCTGTTTTTGATGCATTTATAATGGGTGGATTTTTACCTGATTTTAACGCTAAAGTTACCTCAGTGTTTTTTAACAGAGCATTATTCTTAAGAGGTTTTAACTTATAGGAGAGGAATTGCTGTGCGTTCGTTCTAAGAGTGGGAACAGGCCCGCTGAGTATTGAATTCCAGTCGAATCTTTTCCAGGTTTCAGAAATTAACAGAGCATCTAAAGCTTCATTATTCGCGTTGTTAGAAAAATATTGTGCAGGACAGTCTATTTTCGAAGTGAAATCTCCTGTTAGCCAAAGTCTGCTTAGAATATTTTCTTCTTCAGGTTTATTGCTGTCATCATCACTCACTAAAACCGTATAATTTTTAAAGTAAGAGTTCGGAGAAAGATCAATACTGTTGAGAGATCTGGAGGTTTGCCTGATGTTCTGGTCTGTGATTTCCGCTTTCTCAATACTTAAATTGTCGGATTTTATAAAGCAGAGCCTTTGGGCAATCAGTTTGTCCTGATCGTCAAAAATGGCTAATTGTAAAACGCCATTCGCGCCATTGCTTATTTTATTAGGAATAAGGCTTGAAACCACATTAGTCAGCGGGTTGATATCAGCTTTGTAGGCAAGCTGGTTATTGATGGTTCCTACAATCTTATAATTTTGAAGCGGTTTGGGTAAATTAATTCCTTTTAAAGTATATTTAATCCCTTCTTTAGCACTGTTAATTTCTACATGAAGCCCGCTGTCCGCAACTTGTGGAAGATCTATTGTATTGCTTTTTCCGGTATTATCTTGAACGATAACCTGATATTTTTTACCTGAAGCCGGAGTTAAGGTAAAAGAGGCTACATTTTTATCAAAAGATTTAAATGTAGTGATGGGAATATTGGGATTTTGAGTATCTATAACTTTTCCAGTCCAGCTTTCCGGGAAAGAAGAACTGCCGGATATTCTTACTGCAAATTTTGTAGGAGTACCGTTAATGAAAGTTCCGCCTTCCGGAAAAGCTTTTGCAGACCATTCTGAGTTTTTGGAAATCTCTAATGATTTAGGGGAATTTGGATTGTAAACCGGAAGAGTTTTAACGATCTGAAAGTCCTCATTAAAGTTGGTCATATAAGGGGTGTAAGCTCTTATAAAATAAACCTGCTCGGGAAGATCCTCTTTCAGTAGAAAATCACCGTTACCCTCACCATTGGTTAGAAGAATTGTTTTCCAGTCTATTAGTTTTTTATCAGCATCGTACAATTCTACAAATAGGGTAGTAGATAGTGTAGAACGGCTATAGCCTTCAAATACAAAGCTTTTAAACCATATTGGGTCACCGGCTGCATATTGAGACTTGTCTGTCAGTAAGTACACTTTTTCCTGAACATAATTATTCTCAAGATTGGTTATTGCTTTTTCCAATTTAGTTTGTGCCAGTACGGAGGGTACCATTGCAATAAGCAATACACAGAATATATTTTTCATAAAAATTTTACATCATTTTAATTCAGTGTTAATTTAATCATTTAAAAGCTTTAAAAATTGATATCTAATTTTTCTTCTGAAGAAAATAAGCTGAAATTGTAAATTTCAGCTTATACAGACTGATCATCCTATTGATAGATGTCCCACAGAATAAGTTCTGGCTTTACCTGCGACGATCACTCTTTCATTTTTGTTTTCACAATAGAGTTCGCCACCTCTTTCTGATAACTGGCGGGCGAAAAGGTTATCTTTTCCTAATCTTGATGCCCAGAACGGAATGAGCGAGCAGTGTGCAGAGCCGGTTACAGGATCTTCAAGAATTGATGACTGTGGTGTAAAATATCTTGAAACAAAATCACTGTCAGTACCAGCTGCAGTCACCACAACACCTCCCGGATCCAGATTGATAAGGTCAAAAACAGATCTTTCAACGGTAATCTTTTTGATATCTTCCTCAGAATCATATACCAACACATAGTCTCTTGATTTGAAGACCTCCTTAGGCTGTATATTGAGAGACCTGATGATATTATCCGGAAGAGTGGATGGTTCAGGCATTCTTGACGGGAAATCCATATAATAAACACCATCTTTTACATCAACAGTTAATTCACCGCTTTTAGTTTCAAAAATAATTCTGCTATGCTGGTAGTTTAAGATAGAAACCAGGCAATGAGCCGTAGCAAGGGTAGCATGACCACATAAGTCCATCTCAATCTCAGGAGTAAACCATCTCAGGTGAACGGTATTGCCATTATCAATAAAGAAGGCTGTTTCTGCAACAGCATTTTCACGGGCTATTTTTAAAAGTATTTCATCTGGTAACCAGTTTTTCAATGGGACAACACACGCAGGGTTTCCCTGGAAAATCTCTTCTGTAAATGCATCTATCTGATATAATTCTAACTTCATGATTGAGAAAATTTAGGTTTGTAATAAAGTATGATAAAAATAATTTTTGTTTGACGTTGGTTTTTTATGATTGCTTCTGCTTTTTAAACGCAGAAAACCCATCTGACAATTCACTTTTTTCTTTTGTTTTTAAAGAGAAGAGGGATGACTATTCAATGTTTTCAAGGCTGGTGATTTGCCTTTTCAGTTCTTTTTTTTATCCAGGAAATAAAAAATAATACCATCATTGGTTTTAATTTCGATCCGAAAATTTGTTCAAAGTATTTCTTACAGGTATATAGATCATCTATTTTATAAAAATACAAAAGTTTATAGAAATATTAGCTTTATCCGCAAAAAAGCAGCAGACTAAAGCGTTTCTGTAGTGATGTCTTTTCCAAAATAGCAGTCCATGTTTTTATAAAAATCTGCCCTACCTTATTGTAAATCTAACATCTATATTTAGACAGACGTTCGTAAAAAGGGGTAAGAAATATTCTTTAATACACGATAGAGATCAGTTCATTGATTATTAAATACAACAATAAGTGCCTATTTTCTGAATTGGCGCTTATTGCTGTTCATGTCTATTGTTTGGGGAGATTACTGATTCCTAGACTCATTTCTTTTAGAATTCCATTGAATTTATCTGATGTGAAAATTATTTTTGAGATTAATAATCTTCATCGTTTCTTTTGTTGCCTTATTTCAGCACCTTTTCATAAATTTTATTCAGTAAATCCTGTCTCATTTTTGAATTTCTTTGATTTAAAAGAATGATGATTCCCCAATTTTTTGCTCTGTTGTAACATATAATGGAAGATTGTCCCATAGAATCGCCAGATTTCAGGTAAATCGTATTCTGATCATCAGTACTGATGTTGGTACCCAGTCCCATTTCTCTTTTTTCATCTTTATAGCAGATCTTTTCGGTCAGTAATGCTGCTTCATATATTGGGTTTCCTTTGGTTAGCACTGCTTTCAGATAGGAGATCATATCAGCAGCATTTGATTTTACCAATCCTGCAGATGCAGTAATATTCCATTTGAAGAATTCCTGAGTTCCGCCATTAGGATTATAACCTGTCGTTCTATTTTTTACATTGAACTCTGTTGTAAAGGTATTGGTCATTTGCAAAGGATCAATTATTCTTTCATGAATGATGGCATCATAAGTTTTACCATATACCTTTTCCAAAATCTGTCCCAGCAAAGTATACCCAACCGTAGAATAACGATATTTTCCATAGTCAAGAAGCTCTCCGCAATTGTTGATGATTTCCGTCAATGTTTTTTCAGTGACATTGCTCACAGGCTGTTGTGGGTTCAGTTCTATCAGCTTACCAAAATCTATGTCAGGTAACCCCGATTGATGAGAGGCCAGATCTGAAATCTTTATTTTGTTCTTAAGGTTTTTTTGCAGTACATATCCTTTAGGCAGATAGCTGTCGATATAATCATCCAGTTTTAGCTTTTTCTCGATAGCTGCCTGTGCAATTAAATTCGAGGTCAGGATTTTAGTAATAGAAGCAATTTCAAATACAGAATTTTTATTGATGTCAACAGGGCTTTCTTTGCTCAGTTTTCCGTAAGCCGTATAAAATTCATCATCATTATGAATGAAACCAACACTGATGGCTACATCCGGATTTTTTTGATAATTGTCCCCAATGATTGAATCTATCTTTTTGGAAATATCTTGTCCAAAAGAAAAACTGCTGATGAATAACAGTACTGCAAAGAAGGTGAATGAAGTTTTCATTGTATCGTTGTTTTAAGGTTAAAAATTATTTCGATACAAAGATGTGGAAGACATTAAAGCTGTGCGACCGAATGAAAGTATTCGGACTCATTTGTTCCGGGAAAATGGGTTCGAATAGATTAATACAGGAGTACGGGTAATTACAACGTTTTGTTTTGTAATGTGTTATGTTTTTAAGATAGTGCATTTTCTGTATGTTTTTTTTAATTGTACATTAAAGTATATTGGCACCTGAAAATTCATTAATATTGTTTAAAGTATTCAGAATGCACATCGTGTGTATTTCTTAGTTAACAGTAATTTTAAAGCCTGACCCTTATACCAAATCAAAAAAAGATGAAATCTATAATAATATCTGTATGTATTACCTTTTTTTCAATAACGTTAGTTTTTTCTCAGACTTCTGAAAGAAAATTTGTATCCGTTAACAATAAACAAATAGCATATAAAACTTTTGGACTTGATGAAAGAAAAGCTAATGAACCCGTAGTCATCTTTGAAAGTGGTCTCGGTTCAGGAGGTGGAGGCTATGGAAGTTTGTTTCCTTTCATTCAAAAAAGTTTTGCAGGGATAGTGTATGACAGAAATGGAATTGGAGAGTCAGAAATTGATACATCTATAAAAACAGATGAAGATGTGATCAAAAGACTTCACGATTTGCTGGCAGCTTTAAAAATAAGTCCGCCTTATCTATTGGCAGGACACTCTATAGGTGGGCCGTTTATACGTTTGTATGCTTCAATGTATCCCAATGAAACGTGCGGCCTGTTTTTCATAGATCCCACAGATTTTATGCTTACTAAAGACGAAGACAGTAAGGTGAAAATAAATACATCAAGCTCCACTGGCTATCAGGAATTATTTATGATAAACCTTAAAAATATTATAAATGATCCCTTAACATCGGAAGGTTTTCGAAATGAGGCAAAGAGAGAGCTGAATGAAAGTTCACCGGAATTCTTTAAAAAATATAAATCCTTACAACCTCTTAAAGACATCCCTGTAACCGTAATGATTTCATACAACAAGCATATTGAGCATTATGAAACTGAAATGAACGAAAAACTGAAATTAGGGATCAATTTAATTCCGTGGTGGAAGGAGTTGGATGAATTAAGAATAAACCATTACGCAGAGATGATAAAAAATAACAGTAATAGCCGGCTTATCTTGTTGCCGCGTTACAGTCATGGAATCCACCAGCAAGATCCCAAAATTGTAGCAGAAGCTTTAATTGATACATACAAAAAGTGTCACACTTCCTTAAAAAACAAGTAGAAAGAATTGTTTTGTATCAGATTTTGGAGATTATACTGCTTCAAAACCAATCAGTAATAGTTATGATGTTTTTCTGACTTTTGTGAAGGAGAATCGGATGAGTGAGACTGTTTTAAACGTAAAGTGTAAAACGGATAATCTCGATTTTAAAAGTGTTTTAAATTTATATTGTTGAAAATCATTAATTTGTATCTTGTTCGCCTGTTAGGTAATCATTTAATATACTTTTGATGAAAAAAACTCAAACAAAAGTCAATCTAATTTTTATATTTGCACCTGTTGGATTCTTAACCTTAATAGGCTTTCGGAATTCCAGTGAAAATTTGAAAATAAAATAGCAATAAACAAATAAGAGTAAAGAATGGATAATATTAGTCTATTAATTGTTGTAAATATAATCTCTTTATTCATCTCGTTGTTTCTGGCATTTTTCCTGATTACCCTTAAAACAAAGTACAAAATAAGTAATTCTTTATTTGCTTTTTTTCTAATATTAAATGCAATAGATATTAGTGAGCCTTTGTTTAGCATGGTAACCGATGGTCCGTCCAACCTGGGAATGTTTAGGACCACTTTCGCTTTCCTGCAAATTCCTGTTTTTTATCTTTATGTAATATCAGTCTGTTACTCTGATTTTAAGATAAAACCAAAATATTTGCTGCATCTGCTCCCGTTTTTAATTGTTAATCTGGTTTTACTGCCCCGTTTTTATACTGTGGATGCAGCATCAAAAATGAGTTTTATTCAGAATCGTCAGAATATGATAGAGTTTCAGTTCATTCATATTTTAATACATCTGCAGATCGTTCTTTATATCATTGCAGTTTTTAGAATACTAAGAAAAACAAAGAAACTATATCTTGAAAACTACGCAGGAAAAAACATCAGTTCCTATAACTGGCTGTTCCAGTTTACCGTTGTACTGAGCATTTTATATGCGGTAGCTCTTTTAAAAAACATTTTTAAATTTTCTGACTATCAGCAGGTTTCTGAATTTATCAAGATCGGACTTTTCGTATCATCTCTTTTTATTTTCTGTTGGTATCTGTTCAAAGCGTTAAATAACCCTGATCTTTTTAGGAATATTGATTCAAAACTAAAACTTGTTTCTGAGCTCGTTTCAGAAGAAAAAAGCAGTAAGGAATCAATAGAAGATGAAAGAGAATATAATGAAGAGCTTTTGAAGCTAAAAAAATATATGGTTGAGAAAAGACCTTATCTAAACTCCTCGCTAACCATTCAGGATGTTTCCAGTGATATTGAAATTCCTGTCCGGGATTTATCTCTTTTAATCAATCATCAATTAGGACAGCATTTTTATGATTTCGTAAACGCCTATCGGATAGAAAGTGCTAAGGATATTTTAAAAGATACTTCAAAAAGTAAGGTAACTGTTTTAGAAATTCTATACGAAGTTGGTTTTAATTCAAAATCTTCCTTTAATACTGCTTTTAAAAAACACACGGGCAATACGCCGACTTCCTATCGCAAAAACCTGCAAGACAGTGTTTTGTAATTATTCGTACTCTTTTTTATAAAGATTCATACTTATTTTTTATACAAATCCGACCGATTACATTTACTCGGTCGCACAGCTTTAATGTCTTCCACATCTTTGTATCGAAATAATTTTTAACATAAAAAAATCGATACCATGAAAAGCTCCTTTTATTTACTAATTCTTATAGCGTTGCTTTCAAGCTGCCAAACAAGTAAAAAAGTTTTTTCGGAAAAAAGAGATTACAGCTTTCTTACTGATAGTTTAAATATTGAACCCCAATTAGAAAAGTATAAGCTTCCGGGATTTAGCCTTGTTGTTTTTGAAAATTATAAGATTGTATACTCAAGCCAGGTGGGAGTAAAATCAATGGATTCTAAAGAAAAGTTAGATGAAAACACGGCTTTTTCTACAGCATCTATTGCAAAACCAATCACCGCACTTCTTTGCCATATACTTGAAGAAAAAGGTTTAATTAATCTGAATGATCCAATAGATAAATACTTAAAGCGCTGGCATTTGCCAAAAAGTAAGTTTACTGAAAATAATAGCCCAACCTGGAAACAGTTTTTAAATCATACGGCTGGTACAAGTCAGGGTGGATTTGAAGATCATTATGAAGGAGAAACCATTCCAACGATCACGCAAAGCCTTTTGGGGCAGATTCCCAGATACGATAAGGAAATTGAATTTTTGTTCACACCGGGAACCAGCTTTGAATATAGCGGTGGCGGCTATGTAATCATCCAGATGGCATTAGAAGACACTTTGAATAAACCTATTGCAGAATTGGCACAAGAATATATCTTTTCCCCTCTTGGAATGAAAAATACCACAATGATTCAGCCTAACGAAAAAGGATTCCTAAAGAATGTAGCTTTTGTACATGATAAAGAAGGAAAAGTGATAAAAACAGGTCTACCCATCACGCCTCAGGTTGCCCCATCAGGGTTATGGTCTACTCCTACAGATTTAGCTAAGCTTTCCATTGAGATCCAAAATGCGTTACGCAATAAAAACAATAAGGTGATTTCTCATAAGGTAGCAAAAGAAGTAACAAAAGTGACTGCTTTGAAAAATGCGGTTGGAGGATGGAGCTATGGCTGGCAAAAATCTTTTGGATATAGTAATTATGACTGGTTCTCGTGTAATGGTTCCAATACTGGAGTTGGGGGGAACGTTTTGGCTTCTATGACAGATGGTAACGGGATGGTATATCTTGCCAATGGTGAAAAGCCGAATCGTTTTCCTGTCATGAATCATACCAGAACAAAGATTCTTACAGTAATGGATTGGAATAAAGAAACTCATGAAGATATTCAGGAACTTCCATTAAGCCTTAAAAAACAACTCATCGGAACCTATGACGATTTTCTGTATGGACAGGGAATGGAAACAAAAATTCTTGAAAAGAATAACCGCCTGTATGTAGAGTCTCCAATTTTGGAACATTTTAAAGGGAAAAATGAGTATGAATTACTCTATCTGAAAAATGGAACCTTCAGAATTGTAGATTATCCGAACCTGTTAAAGTTCGATTTCAGTAATGGAAAGGTAAACGCTGTCATTTTAACAAGAGATTCCCTGAAAACAGAAGTTAAGATGATTAAAAAATAAATCGAACAAATATTTAAAAAACAAAAACTTAAACCTAAAAAGTATGAACCCATTATTTTTAATTCCAGTCGTAGTAATAATTGCAGGTGTAGCTTTCATGATCATTATGAATAATAAACACAAAGCTGCAAAATCAGAAATTGATTTAGATTCTGAAAGAACTAAATATGACCAATACAAACAAGAGCTTCTGGCTCAGGATTTTTCAAAATTAAAACAGTGGATGGAAGGTAAGCCCATTGATGCTTTTACTTCTGCCTCTGTTCCCCAGTCAACAGCCAATAAAGTGCAGGACCTTGTAACTGATGGGATAAAAAATATAGCATTATCCACAATTGGTGTAAAGCTTAGAAGAATTGAAACCGATTGTTTTTGGGTGTTAAGTGGAAACGATATGCATTTTTTCAGCACCAATACCGTTGGCGAATTAGATGAACACATTGTATTTGATAATTTTAGAGTTGAAAAAGCAAGCCTTCAATATGGAGGTCTATTGAAATCACAACTGGGTGTTTATTCAAAATCATCAGAAGAATATTTACCAAAAACACATATTATCACCTTTGATATTGACGGAAGTTCATTATCTCTTGAAATTCACGATAGACTTAATTACAGAGTTGATCCGGAAGATATGCTTAATCTGAAAAAGCAATTGGAGACCAGAGTAAAATACCAGGTAGTTGGCGAAAAATTTGTGAAAATTTCACAGACGAAATTTCCTAACCTCAAAATGGCTTAATATAATATGGGAATTTTATCCAAATTTTTAAATTCATTTAAAAGCATACGGTTAAACGATAAAAATACAGTAAATGGTTATTTGTTAGACCATTTGCTCATAGGTTCAATGTATGCCGAACAACAATCGGCATACCTGAATTCTTATGAAACAGGAGTGAACAGATCTGATATTATAAAGTTAGTTGAAACATATTGGGGAATATCAGATCAGCATCAGGTGATAGAAACTCTCCAGAGTCTGCACAACAGAAATCAGGATGAAAACCTTGATATTGTATACAAAGCATTTGAAAATCCGGAAAACTATGTTGACATTTTAAGATCGAATCTACCAAATGAAGAAGAAGCTTTTGAGGATTATCTGGACCAATTCCGAAAACTGAGAAAAGTAGTTCCAGAGTTGATTGAGCAGAAATTTATTACAGACTTTTCTCAGTTAAAAAAAGTAAAAGATAGTGGTTGGAATTATGGAAGAAGTGTGTTTTTAGCACGCTGCTGTTATGAACTGGGGTATATTTCTGAAAAAGAGCTTGTAGAATATTTGGCAAAATCCCACAGAGAATTGAAAAAATATTGCAGTACCTGGAAAGAATATACAATAAGTTATATTTTTGGAAGGGCAATTTGGGGTGGTGGTAACAATAATGGAATGGTACAGATTGCAGATGATTTATTGAACAACAACAGAAGCCCACTCAAAAATAAAACATACCTCTGATTAGGAAAAAAGATATTGGTTGATTGAGCTGGATTTCCATACATTTAAAGGCTAAAAAGGATGACCATAAAAGTCTACAGACCCGAAAACCCCATACTGAAAAAGTATATTGAATGCTTTTATATTCTCGAGCAGACCTCTGAAGAATCCTCTGCGACTTATTTCACCTTTCCAAACATCTATACTATTGTTACTGCTAGTGAGAAAACAGAAACTCTGGCTACCAAAGACAAAATAATAACCAGATACTGCCTGTCCAATCCAATTGAAACAAATCTGGTAAGCAATTTTAATGAACCAGTATTGGTGAGCTATGAAGGCAAAATCAATGAAGTTACTACTTATTTCAAACCATTGGGGATTAATGCTTTTATACCCAATGATTTAAGAGGTTATGCAGAAGGAAGCTTTCCCGATTTTAGTCCATATGAGGATTATAAAGAAACCATGGCGACCATTCTTTCGATAAAAAACCCGGATGAAAAAATCAGGGCAGTAGAATTGTATTGGATTTCAAAATTTCGTCCGTTTGAGGATAGCCTGTTGAAAGAGGTGTTGGATGAAATGTTCGATACCAAGAACATCAGTCAGTCTATGACGAAACTGTCTTATACAACGGGCCGGTCCCGAACAACAATAAACAAGCATTTTGAGAAGCATATTTGTAAAACGCCCTCCCAGTTTAAAAAGATTATCAGATTCAGGGCAGCTATTCAAAGTCAGCTTGACGAGAAAAATAGAATTGGGCTGCCTTATAGTATAGATTATTTTGATCAGTCACACATGATCAGGGATTTTAAAAAATTGACAGGTTTTACCCCAAAAGTTTTTTTTTCAAAAACAACAACCCTTGAAAAAGATCTCATAAAATGGATGTTTATTTAGTGAGGTTTACAAAAATACAATGATGTCGGTTTATTAAGTAGTAACATTGTGGTCTAATAATATCATTCAATAGTTTATGAAGCTAATCCTAATCATACTGTTATTTCCATTTTTTATTTTCGGACAGAAAAATGGGTCAGCTAGTCTTGCGGAATATATGCAGGCCCAGGTTGAAATAAATAATTTTAGTGGAACCGTTCTTGTGACGAAAGAGGGTAAAGTTTTACTCAAAAAAGCTTACGGTTTGGCAGACTACGAGTGGAATATTAAAAACACCATAGATACTAAATTTCAGTTGGCCTCAGTTACCAAACAATTTACCGCCACAGCGATACTTCTATTGATTGAGAAAAAGAAGCTGTCTCTTGATGATAAACTGAGTAAATTTCTGCCGGATTACCCCAAGGCTGATAGTGTTACCATCCATATGCTGTTATCACATACCTCTGGCTTGGCTATGGGTTTTAAAGAAATAGCCTTAAGCTCGATGAATAAGGATTCTGCTTATGCCGAAATAAAGAAAATGCCTTATGAGTTCTCTCCCGGAACTAAAAGCGGATACAGTAATATCGGCTATTATCTATTGGCTAGGATCATTGAAAAAGTGTCAGGTGAGAAGTATGCTGTTTTCTTAAAGAAGAATATATTTGACAAAGCAGGGATGAATAATACAGGCGTCAGCAATAATGAGTCTATAGTTGAAAAGAAAGCAAAGGCTTACTATCACACAGAAAATGGACTTGTTCACAATCCTTATATCAACTGGGAAATTAATGTAGGGCATGATGGCGTTTATTCTACTGTTGAAGACCTGGCGTTATGGGATAAAGCTCTATATGGAACTGGTATTCTTTCCGCACAGATGAAAAAACTAATGTTTACGCCCTATGGTGATGAAAACTGGGGATATGGCTTCATTATCAATCCGTTTTACAATCACGGGCACCAGTTAATTGCTCATGACGGAGGTTTTTTTGGTACCATGACTTCCTTTAACCGATTTACGGATGATAAAATTTTTGTGACTGTACTTTCCAATAATGAATCATTTTCCTATATCATAAGTTATGGACTTTCTGCCATTGCATTGGGAAAAGAGGTTGAACTTCCTTACAAGCACCATCGAATTGAGATAAACACAAGCCTATATGATCAATATGTCGGTACATATGATACAATTACCATATTGAAAACTGACGGTAAACTTTATTTTAACAGTACAGAAATGGAACTCATTCCAGAGTCTAAAACCAAATTTTTTAGAGCGGATAATAATGACAGAACCATTGAATTTATTCCGGACAGTAAGGGCCTTTACAATTCTGTAATTCTAACAAAAGGCGGTGTAAAAGAAGTAATAAAGAGGAGTAAATAGTCTCATAATGGTTGAGATTTAATAGACTACAACTAGTATTTATGGTAACGGCATACTTAAATCCATCAGTCATATAAAACAAACATTTTTTATCAGAGAATTTCTAGTCCCCATATGGTAGAGATTCAGAGACCGTGATATTTTGTTGTAGTGATTCTGGTCATAAAAATTATGAATCAATAAATGTTAACCTGTTGATTATCATTGGTGTAAAATAAATATGCGCAAATTAGGACAATTTGCGCATATTGTTGTTTGTGACCAGGGTGAGTAAAACCTTTACCTTTTACCATCAATTGATGAAGAGCTGAACTGTCAAACAGAAGATCCGGAAGGTTTTTACGGCTACTACCTGGGAATGATCAGAAATAAATAATCCTGTAAGAATTACCATCCCAAATACTGAAAGTATAATTATTTTTTATTGGACAAAAAGGGGGTGATTTTCAAAATCATTTCCTTTGCATTCTTATTGGTTGAGTCCAGTTCTAATGATTTCTGATAATCGTCTTTTGATAATTGATATTCTTTTTTATTGAAATAGGCTTCGCCGCGGCTGTCATAAGTGTTGGCTGATCCGGGAAACTCAGAAACATTAAGACTGAAAATTTTAATGGCAGAATCTATATTTCCACTCCTTAATAATTCATAGCCTAGTTTATTAAGCTCACCTGGATTCTCAAAGCTATATTCATTTTTAGAATTTTTTTTGAGCACATAGTATGTTTCTATAGCTTTATTTACATTGCCGAGAGATTCCTTTCTGATCTCCTGATAAATAGATTTTTTAGGAATTTCGTACTCTTTTCCCAACATTAAGTTATGAATAATATATCCCAGATCCCAAACTCTATTTAGATTATTGGACACCAGAATTATCGTAATATTATTTTTAAAATCGTTTAAAAAGATGGATTCAAATTTATAAGAAACTCCGTTATGTCTTTGCAACTCATCTTTTTCTAAGTATCTGCCAAGTGATCCACCTTCTTCAGGTGCATACGGGTTATTCAACAAAGTTTGAAGGGATGTTTTGGAGATTAATCGATTGGAATTCAGTGCTTCAATCCATTTGTAGAGATCATTGGTATCTACCCAAAGCCATCCGCTGATAAATTTCAGTTCCGGGCATCGGACACGGTCCATATCATAACAGGATGTTCGGTTTTTATAACCCAATTTTGGTTCAAATACAGAATTGGTCATTTTCAGTGGTTTAACTATATTTTGAATGACAAATTCCTCAAATGATATTCCGGTTACTTTTTCAATGATTCTTCTTTGCAAAAATACATTACCATTATCATATCTGTAACTGGTTCCCGGTTCAAAGAGCAGACTGTCATTACTTCTCAAAATATTCCATGCCTCCGCATCATTTTCGGGTTTTAATCGTTCGATTGGAGGGATACCACTGGCATAATTAATCAGATGTCTGATGGTCACTTTTTCAGACCATTTCGGTAAGCCCAAATTAAATTTGGAGACCTTATCATCAAGATTAAGAAGACCACGTTCAACTAAAATCATGATAGCAACAGCATTAAATTCCTTTGCAATGGAACCAATATTAAATATTGACTTATCATTTAGGTTAGTTTGTCTTGTTTCATCAGTAAAACCAAATGATTTCTGATAGATGATTTTATGATTTTTAGCGATCAGGACATTTCCATTGAACAATCCTCTTTCATAGGATTTTGCCATTAAGGAATCAATTTTACTGACGTAGACAGAATTTTTTTCCGTTTTAATATTTCTGGAATTACAGCTAAATATGATTAACAAAACTAAAAAATAACTGATACTTCTTTCTGGATTAAGTGTTTTCATGTATGTTTAGTTTTGTTTGTTAAAATATTTTCGATTTTGTGAAGCATTTCTTTTGCGTTCTGATTGGTAGGTTCCGGTTCTAATTTGCAATCTTTCACGACAGCAATACTTACCGTATTTATTTCGTGAAAATCCATTCGCTCTTTTAAGGTCAATTTTTTGCTTTTGGTCTTGTTCCGGGAATTTAGATTATTTTCGAATGATTTGATTTTTTCGTTTACATTTTGTGCAAAAGTGGGGCGTGAAAAAATCAGGAAAAAGATAAGGCATGTTTTTTTCATTTTGAAAACTGTTGGGTTATCGTTTTATTTTAGATTTAATTATTTTCTGCAAATATGCCTTAAAGAACCTCAGGACGCGACCGATTAAAAAAAATCGAACTCATTTTTTGAAAATAATTTGATTTTACAAAGGCTGTTTTCTAAAATCTGTTGGAGTTTTTCCTGTATATTTTTTGAAAGAAGTATTAAACGAAGATTTAGAATTAAAACCAACCTGGTATAAGATTTCCAAAACAGTCAGTTCTTTTTGAGACGGATCTTTTAGGATTTGCATTGCCTTTTCAATTCGATATTCATTAACGAAATCGAAAAAGTGTTTATCCATATACAAATTAATCAAAGTAGATAAATCTTTAACGGACATTTTTACTTGCTCCGATAAGTCCTGAATAGTTAATGAGGAATCCAGATAGGGTTCTCTTTCAGCCATAAAGTTTTTTAAGAATTCGATTTGTTCATTTTTTTCCTCAACTATTAAAGGGCTGTTTTTTTGTTTTGGAACAACTTCTGTAATAGGTTTCAGATCAGAATTTACTCCTCGGAAAAACTCAGGATTGTTTAACGCAACAAATAGATACCAGCACGTACAAAATAAAAATGCAAACCCATCAAGCATTACAATCCAGGCCCGGATCTCACCCAGCCCAAAGATAAAAGTAACCAGCCATCTTATAAGGACTATAAAGTGTAAGACGTAATATAGAATTGTTATTTTGTAAAGGGCGTTAAGTTCAGAAATATTGGGGTTTGTATAATTCTCGAGATATACCGTTTTAGACTTTCTGATCACCAGAAATGAAGCAATAAAATAAACTTGAATCATCAATTCGAAAAGAAAGTAAAAAAATTGCATGAGAGGCATATCATTCATGCCATTTATAAAATCTATTTTCGAGGCTCTGTCTACAAAAAAAATTCCCCACATCAGATACAAACTGTAGGCAACAAAGGGAATTGTATGGAGTAAATGCTTAGGTTTTAATCGAAAGTTGGAGTAACAAACAGACAGTACATAGAGATAAAACGATGCGGGAACCAAATAAACAATACTCCAACGAAACGCCTCGAGGTTGATATAATTAACTGGAAATTCCCGCTGCAAAAACTTTAATGCATCTACAGCATTTGTAAAGAGAAAAAAAGCAAGAAGGTAGTTTCTTAGTTTATATTTTGTTTTAACAGTAAGTAAAAATAAGGCAAGAAGAAGCACTAAAAATATTCCTACAAATGCTGTTATTTCCAAAAAGCTGTATTTGTCCATGGTTTTTAAGAAGAGATACAAATGTAATTCTTATGAAATTAAAATAACAAACTATATATTTAAATATACTGCATCAAAAATAATATTCGTTTTATAATCAATCTGGTTTATTGGTATAAGAAATAAAATTAACATTTTTATAATATATAATCAGGCACATCCAAATATATAATGTCATAATTTCTCTATATTTAGAAGAAGTATATTAAAGACAATGCCGATAAGCCCAATACCTCCGGATGGAGGCATGTTATATAAAGAAACAGATATGGCTCAGTTTTTTCCTGAGCCATTAAATGCTATTACTGCTGTATTTTTTTTAGCCATAGCCATTTTTTGGACCCTTAAAATGAAAGGTAATTTTAAACAATATCCTTTTTTAACCTATTGTTTGGTTTTATTATATATTGGTGCCATAGGGGGAACTGTTTATCATTCATTCAGGCAATGGCCGGTATTTATTATGATGGATTGGCTGCCCATCATGTTGCTCTGTTTGTCTGCCGGATTTTATTTTATAGCGCAGAGCACCAAATGGTATTATGCTGTTGTAATGGTTATCGTATATGTACTGCTCATGTTTGCATTGATAAACTGGATTCTGATAGATAACCCTTCTCTTTTTATCAACCTGAATTATGCAATTATGGCTTCATTTGTAGTTTTCTCGGTATTGCGTTATTTAATCTACACCCAATGGAAAGCTGGTAAATGGGTAGGCTTTGCTGTATTGTCTTTTGTTTTTGCATTGACTTTCCGTATAGCGGATAAATGGGGATGGTTGAGTTTCGGAACCCACTTTTTATGGCATACTTTCGGGGCGGCAGCAACATTTTGCATGTTTAATTATATCAATCTTACGCGGAATACAATTAGAAAGACATAAGTGATTTTTATTTTTCTGCTGCACAAAGTCTCCAGACTTTGAGCTGATAAATAAGATCTTTGCCTTTGAATTTACGCCAAAATCAAGAGATTGCAGAAAGCCAGAGTACCCTTCATATGAATCAAATATTTTTTTAGAATCAGCGTTATAATCAGTAATAAACTATTTAATTATGAACATCAGATACTTTACCCTTCTACTGGGAATGTTTTGTACTCACCTTTTTGGACAGACTTCTGAAAAAATCACTTTTAAAGATACCCAGAACCATTATTTGAAATTAGTTCCGAAGGATAAAGCTGAAGGAATACTTGTTATCTTACCCGGTGGAGGTGAAAATGGCGAAAAAGTAATGAATCAGATTAATCTGGATGATCTGGCATTGGAAAAAAATCTTATCGTATTATTTCCAACCTGGGAAGAAGGGGATTTTGGATTTCATACAGAGCAGAAATTTTTGGACAGGATTGTAAAAGATACAGTGGAAAAGCATAAAATTTCCAAAGATAAAATATCAATTGGTGGACTTTCCGGCGGCGGAATGCTGGCTGTTACCTATGCTGAAAGGGCAATCCGGGATAAAGACACCTATTTTATACCCAATTCTGTATTCGCTCTTGATCTGCCGTTAGATTACGAAAATATGTATTACAGATTGCAGAGAGAGATCGAAAGAAACTACTCTGATATTGGAACTAATGAAGCTAAGTTTTTAACTGACGAAATGGTTGATGCCATCGGTACACCGGATAAAAACAGAGCCAATTATGTAAGAGAATCAATGTTTTCTTATCGTGAAAAAGATGGTGGCAATGCAAAATATCTTCTGAATATCCCTATTTTGATTTATACAGAACCGGGAATTATATGGCAGATGGAAAACAGGGGAAGGGATATTTACGACCTTAATGTGGCAGATATTACAGCGATGGTTAATCTGTTGCGAATAAAAGGTCACAAAAACGCTGATCTTGTCATCACCAATGATCGTGGAATTCGCCCGGACGGTACAAGACATCCTCATTCCTGGAGTATCATGGATTCTAAAGAGTGTTTAAACTGGATATTAAAACATATGAGGGCATAAAGCTGCCACAGCTGATTGAACGTTTCACAGGTATTCCGCTGCGCAAAGTCTCCGCTGCGCAAAGTCTCCTGACTTTGAGCCATGCAATTAAAAATGTTTTGTAAAATATGCTCCAAAGTCAGGAGACTTCGGAGAGCGGGTAGAACTGGTGAAAAAATAATGTTACCTATAAGAATATAGAATTAGATATTCTTTTGCGTAAAAAATGCCCCAAAAAAGTGTCTAACTTTTTGGGGGCAGTCCATAGCTGTTTTTTTTGTTTTGATTTCTGATGCACAAGATCATCAACGGCTACACATCAATTTATCGAAGGAATTTTAGATTTGTTTGTGGAATAAAGCCAAACAGATTGTTTAGACTGGTGGTTTTTCTCAGCCATTGTCTCCAACCTGTTTGGCTTTAAGGAAAATAGGTTTCTACTTCCTTGTTAGGCATTCTGTTGTTCTAACCATTTTAAAATTGCTTGGGTGGTTTCTTCTGGCTTTTCCTGTTGAATCCAATGGCCACAATCCAGACTCACAATATCCAGATTAGGGACAATGTTTTTTAGGTTTTCAGATTGGGGAATCGTGTCCTGTTCACCATATATCATAAGAGTCGGCTGATGAATGATTGGGGTTACGTCCGCCATTAAGTGCCAGTTTCTGTCAAGGTTTCTGTACCAGTTTATACTTCCTGTAAACCCTGATGATTCGAAAGCAGAAACAAATACAGACAGTTCGTTGTCTCGCATTAAAGGTTCTCCCTGTGGATTTTCTGCTCTTGAAAGATTGATCATTAGCATTCCGGGTTCTGGTGGTGCTGGAGGTATATTTTTGCGGAATATGTTACGGAAGAACTGAGAGGTGTTTTCATTCATTATAGCATCTGCTACTCCCGGCTGTCGATTGAAGTGAACAAAATAGAAGTCACCTCCAAATATAGCTTCCATAAATTCAAGCCATGGCTGTTCTCCACGCTCCTGATAAGGCAAAGCCAGATTTATTATTTTATTTACCCGATCAGGATGCAATAGTGCCAGATTCCAAACAACATTGGCTCCCCAATCGTGACCAACAAAAGTGGCATCTTCATATCCAAAGTGATCGAGTAGGGCAACCAGGTCACCTGTCAGGTGTGCAATATCATATTCAGTTACTTCGGACGGACAGGATGAGTTCCCATAACCTCTCTGATTGGGAATGATCACATGATACCCAGCTGCAACCAATGCTGAAACCTGATGACGCCAGGAAAAAGCATGTTCCGGAAAGCCGTGGCAGAGTACAATAGGTTTTCCAGCATTCTGTTTACCCGCTTCAAAGACTTCCAGCTCTACACCGTTAACTGAAATAAGAGTAGGGTTAGGAAAATGGGTTGACTTAAATACTGAGCTAATTTCGTTTGTCATTTTTATTCTTTTAAAGATTAATTAATAATGCAAACTTACACCAGTGATGTGACAGCAGTGTGTCAGTAGTCGAAAATAAATTAGATCATTTCCTTCTGCAAAGTCTCCCGACTTTGAGCTAATGAAAATAGGATTATTTCCTTTACACTTGCTCCAAAGTCATGAGCGACCAGACCCCAAACGAATATAAAAATATCAGGAAATAAGTACCAATTTATGCACTTTTAAGCTTTTGAAACCTCTTCTCATTTTTCTTATATGAATTTTGCATGTAAATAATTCAAATTACATGTTATGAAAAAGTTCATATTACTAGTTGTTGTTATTTTTATCACCTCATGCAGCAATGATGATTCAAACTCCTCAGCCGATAGAAAAGCACTGGTACAGCAAAAACTTGATAAAGCTTTGTCCAACTTCCCGGGCTTAAGCCTTAGTGTAAATACAGCTTCAGGGAATTATACCCTGGTTGCAGGAGACGCGTTAATTAATGAAAAGCCGATGGCTGCTTCTGCCCTTCACTATATGCAGAGTATTTCAAAAACCTTTACCGCAGTGGCTGTCTTAAAACTGAAAGAGGAGGGCAAAATTAATCTCGATGCCAGGGTAAACACCTATCTTCCTGATATTTGTAATCATCTGCCAAATGGAAATATCATTACGGTAAGGCAACTGCTTACGATGACATCAGGTCTTCCTGATTATTTAGATAACGATCAGTTTTTAAACGACGCTGTTACAGGGCCACTGCCTATGACGAGCGAACAGGTATTGAGCTATATATACAATCAAGCCGCAAAATTTGCACCCGGTACTTCATTTGGATATTGCAATATAAATTATCACTTGCTGGCTCTTATTATAGATAGGGTTACTCCAAACGGACATCGAAAGTATATTACGGACAAAATAATTAACACCATTGGACTTTCCAACACCTATTATATAGCGGGCTCGGCAAGCACTATGGCTCCTCAGGGGACGACGGCCAGCTATCTGGAAATAGATGGCGCTTTTACCGATATGAGCCACCTGCAGTTGGGTACGGTCCTTACGTTCATTGGTGATGACGGTATTGTAGCTTCTGTTCAGGATATCGCGGGATTTTACTACAGGTTGCTCCATGACAAAACGGTATTGTCACCAGCATCATTGGAAGAAATGAAGGTTGCGGTGAGTAATCAGGGTACTCCGATATATGGCTTAGGGCTGTATTTTTATAAAACCAATAGTGGCCTGCAAGCCATCGGCCACGAGGGTAGTGGGATCGGAGCCGGTGCCTATGCTTTTTATTTTCCTTCCAAAAATACCAGCGTCGTCCTGTGTACAAACGCGGGAACGCTTACCGATGCTATAAAAGAGAAACAGTTACGGACATTGTATGAGGAAATTACAGGGATATTGCTTGAGTAAAAACTAATTTAAACCGCTGCTTCATCAATATCGATACTGTCCAGAGTCTGCTGCGCAACGTCTTCTGATTTTGAGCTGGTCAATAAAATCATTTTCTTTAAGCTTGCTCCAAAGTCAGGAGACTTCGGACAACAAGGGGTTCTTATCATGCTCAATGAATGTACTTTATTTTTTGATAAGATTATTGATTTTGAGAATCATTTCTTTGGCATTTACCTCCAGAGATTTTTCGCAATTTTCTTTTGACAATTCAATTTGTTCATTATTAAAATAACCTTCACTGTGACTGTGATATAGTGGCTAAACTGTTTTTATTCTTGTACTTTTTTTAATAGATCATCATTCCATTTAAGTGCTGTAATTTTTCCTGATAGATCTTTTATAAAAGAGAGCTCATTATTTTTTTCGGTAACAAAAAAATTATCGTCACTGGTGAAATGCATTTTCCACATACAAGTACCCCAATATTCATTATCAGTTATACTTAAATAAATGCCATTATCTTTTTTAATAATGGACCAGATATAATGTCCACTGCCATATCTTCCCAAATAAGTTTGTAAATCAGTATCTTTAAGATAAATCTCTTTTTTAATTTCAGGTGTATAAGCATTATTCCAACTATATTCCTGGGCAACACTTCTGATAATTTCATCAAATAAAGCAGTATTGTAAGTGTTTGTCATAACCACAACGCCATTGCCTCCTTTCAGAGTGCCTATGTATTGGCTTACAAATCCTTCATCTACACCACCATGCTCAAAATTTTTAACTCCATTTTTATCAATGATAAATACTCCTAATGCCGATTTTTTATCAATGAAGGGGGTGAGCCTTAGTTCAGTCATATTTTTTGAAAGTACTTTTTCAGATTTCCCTTTTAAAGACAGTTGAGTTTCAATGACATATTTTGCTAAATCTGTTGGGTTTGTCCAAAGTCCGGCTGCAGCCTGTTCCGGATAAATATGGTATTTGCCTTTTACCGCTTTTCCATCATTATAATACCCTGTAGCTAATACATTGAGGTTAGATGATTTTGGAGGCTGAGTATAAGAACTATGAGTCATTCCCATTGGTTTTAGTACATTATTCCACATATATTCATCGTAGGGCCTGTTACATCTTCAATAATTAATTGCGAAATAGTGGTGCCACCACCGGAATATTCATATTTCAGAGAGGGTTCATACATGGAACGGATGGCTTCTGAATTAGCTGGTTTTTGACCATTTAATATTTGGACAAGGGTTGGTATTTTAGTTCCGTATTCATATCCGTCAAATCCATGTACAGTAATACCGCCAGTGTGGCTCAATAAATTGGCAATACTTATTTTTTTTCCCTTTGATAAAGAGTCGTAAGGAAATTTCCATCTTTTTAAGTAGTCATTGATATCGGCGTTGAGGTTTAATTTTCCTTCCTGAACCAATTTTAATATACCTATAGCATTGATGGATTTGCTATTTGAACCCGCCTGAAATAAAGTGTTTGTTGTTACGGGCTTTTGTTGCAGACTGTCAGCCCATCCGTAACCTTTCGCCCACTCAATTTTATAGTTTCTGATTACAGCAATACTTACTCCATTTGCATGATAGAATTTCATTCTTTCTTCCAATGTCCATCTTGTAGGATTATTTTCTATTTGTACCCAGCTGGAAAGATTATTCTCCACGTTTTTAATCCTTGCTTGGACTTCTTTTGAATATTCTTTTGATGATTGCCCATATACTGAAGATACCTGAGTACAGAAAAATAAGAGGATAAGGGCCGATTTACAATTTTTAATGTTTATTGTCATTTACTTATGGTAATAGTTATTGAATTCTTCATTTTGGGCAAAACTGCCTACACTGCCATTGTTAATGTACTATCATTGTGTGAAATATTTTTGTCTTGTGTAAATGATAGAAAAAAGAGAGTAAGCAGTGTCATTTTTATTTGTATTTAAAGAATTGATTCCATGGTTGTTTTTATTGGTCTGAGTTACTATTAAAACAACTGAAAAAAGAATTTTATTACATGGGAACATAAAATTTTAGAATGCGCTATGCTTTATTTTTTATTGAGTTTCAATTTTTAAAAATGTTTCTCATAGTATTTTCCTCTGTTGCGCGAAATATCCCGACTTTGCACTAATGAAAATAAGATGATTTTCTTTAACATTGTTCCAGAGCTGAAAGACTTCGGAGAGCGGGGACTTCGGAGAACAAGAAAGCCAGAAGACTTCAGACGGCAAGTGATTCCTATTACTTTCAATGAATGTGCTTTATTTTTTGATAAGATTATTGATTTTGAGAAGCATTTCTTTGGCATTTTCATTTTTGGGATTTAGTTCCAGAGATTTTTCATAATTTTCCTTTGATAATTCAAATTGCTTATTATTAAAATACCCTTCTGCCAAACTATCAAATGCATTGAATGATGCCGGATTTTCCTTTACATTGAGTTCAAATACTTTGATTGATTCATTTAAACGATCACTATTCATCAAGGTATAAGCAATGTTTAACAATGTATCTTCAAAATTTAATGTAGGATTTTTACTTTTTAATGCATGGTAGGTCTGTATTGCTTTTGTATAATCATTTTTGAAAAAAGCATTTGTTATTTCTTCTTCGGCCCATGCCTTTTTATCGATCAGTTTCTCATCAATAATGCCTGCGATATGGTCAACCACTTTTTCTTCAACATGAAAATATTTATATCCATTAGAAAGAAATATAATGGTTAAATCTTCATCTGTAAATTTTCTGAATGCAGTCATGTAACCGCCGGTAAACCCTAAAGAATGAATGGTATTTGTTGAGTATTCGCTCCAGCCGTAAAGAAACTTATCTTTTTTATTTTCAAACTCAAAGGGCTACCACATTAAGTTTTTTGTTTCCTGATTTAAAAGTTTGTTGGTATCCAGTCTTTCATTCCAGTTTATAAATTCCTGAAGGGTGAGATTTAAACCACTTCCTGAATTGTGAATTTTCCCATGATCAGCATTGAATCTTTCGTATCTTTTCTTTTTAAAATCAAACACATAGTGATTAACTCTTCCCAAGATAAATTCTGATGAATTGGCTGAAAAAACCACTCCTTTTTTTACATTCGGAAACTGGTTTTGCAAAACAAAATCTTCAAATGAAGAACCTGTTATTTTTTCAATAATTTTTGTGAGTAGACAATAATTGGTTTGATTGTAACTGTAATGATCGCCGATCTTAAACTCTATTGGTTTTTTGTACAATCTGATCCATTTTTCGTTTTCATCTAAAGAATAGGGAATATCTTCAAATTTTACAATATCCGGCAACCCGGAAGAATGGGTTACCAGATTTTTGATTTTTACATCCTGCCACTCTTTAGGTAAATCAGATAAATAGTTAGAAATTTTGTCCTCCAGGGAAATTTTATTTTTTTCGATAAGCTGAAAGATAGCAACCGCAGTAATTAATTTGGTGGTAGAATATAATCTGAAAATACTATTTCGATCTACGATTGTATTTTCTTCGATAGAACCTTTCCCATAATATCGCTGATAGATAATTTTTCCATTTTTAATAACGGCAACTGAAGCTCCGGGAATTTCATTAATTTCAATTGTTTCTTTTAGGTAATGATCTATTTTCTTTTGCAGGTCATTTCGGAATTCTTTTTTGTTTTGTGCAAACATATTGAGTGATAAAAAAAATAGGATGAGCAGTATCGTTTTTTTCATATATAAAGAATTGATTCTATGGTTATTTTATGGTGCTAATTTAATAGTAAAACAACTGAAAAAATGATATTATTACATAGGAGTATAAAATTCTAGAATGTGTTATGCTTTATTTTTTATTGAGTTTCAATTTTTAAAAATGTTTCTCATTGCATTTTCCTTTGTTGCGCGAAATCTCCCGGCTTTGAACTAATGAAAATAAGATGATTTTCTTTACAATTATTCCAGAGCTGGAAGACTTCGGAGAGCGGAAATTATTCATAAACTTTATGTTTTCCCCCAACAATGCTTTGATCGGTTTTATTCCTGGTTTTCATTGATGGAATCATACAGGTTATCCACCAATTTTTCTAAGATTTCTCCCGTTTCATTAAAGCTGGTGTTTGTCAATATGGATATTCCCATATTTTTTTTAGGATAAATCACAAACCAATTCTGCATCCCATATATCCCGCCGTGATGTCTGTAGATTAATTGATGATCGTTTTCTATAATATACCAATGATAACCTTCCCAAAAATCAGAACCTTCTTTATACAGTTTTTGATGAGATTCATTGACAATAGGATTTGACGGGTCAAGCTGCAATTTCATATACTTCACCAAATCAGTAGTTGTAGAATGTAAGCCTGAAATTCCACCCCATAATGTTCTGTTGAAATTGGGCATTAATTCGTTTTTATCATTATAACCTTTCACCAATCTTGTTTTGTCATCTTTATTGAGGGTAAACTTTGTCTGGTTCATTTTATTAGGTTTCAAAATAAATTCAGAGACCAGTTCCTCATAAGGTTTTTGATACACTTTTTCAAGGATGTAAGCGGTCAACTCTGGAGCTGTGTTTGAATAGAAATATTTTTCTCCAGGTTTTGTTTCGATTTTGATGAGTTTTAATCCTTCCAAAAAAGCCTCTTTATTTTCACTTCTTATCGGGAAATTAGGAAAGCCGCTTGTATGGGTGATGAGGTGTTTGATTTTAATAGGTTCACCTTTATATTCTAAATTGGGATAGGACCCATTAAGATAGATTCTGATATCATCCTCTACATTGAGTTTTTGATCAAGAACGGCTTTTGCGGCTATATATCCTGTAAAGGTTTTCGTTACAGAAGCTAATTCATAAAGAGTAGAATCGTTGGGTTTGTTTCCTTTTCCAATTGTTAGCTCTCCAAAATGTTTTATGGTAGATTTTCCGTCTTTAAGTACGGCAATAGAAACAGAATGAAATCTTTTGTCTTCTAAAAGCTGAAGTGCATTTTTAGTAATTGCATTTTCAATCTTTTGTTGATGGATGGGATGAGCATTTTTACAACCAAGTAGGGCAAAAAATAAAATAAGGGTTACATATTTCATGGTCAGAATTTTAATTTGAGATTGATAATCTGATGCAAATATCCTGTAAGAAATCCTGAAAAGAGTCCATCTAAAAAAGTCGGACTCATTTTGTTGATTAAAATGAGTCCGACTATCTGCAATTCAATGTCCGATTATTTACAAATAATTAAATATCAGTTGTTTCTAAATTCTGTTGGAGTTTGATTCGTATATTTTTTAAATGAGGTATGAAAAGAAGATTTTGAATTGAAACCTACTTCATATAGAATTTCTAACACGGTATATTTTTTTTTCGTGGGATCTTTCAGAAGGGTCATTGCTTTTTTTATGCGGTATTCATTCACAAAGTCAAAAAAGTGCTGATTGATGTGCTGATTAATGAGTACAGACAATTCACGAACAGGAATGTTCACCTGATCTGCCAATTCCTGAATTGTTAATGAAGGTTCTAAAAAAGGTTCTTTTTCAACCATGAATTTTTTAAGCTGTTCGATCTGAAGGCTTTTGGCATCATCCGTTTTATTTTCAGTTTCCAGCGTTTCAGCAAAATCTTTTGTCGGCTGTAGGGTAGAATCAATTCTTCGGAAAAGTTCAGGATGATTTAAAGCCTTTAAAATAAACCAGCACGCGGACAATAAAGACACTGTTCCTGCAATAATATTCAGCCAGATAAACAGATCTCTATGCTGTGTGTATCTTACGATGTTCTTAAAAATAATACATACATGAATGACTAAGAAAATCATGGTAAGCTGAGACAGCCATTTGTATAATAAAGTGTTTGGATTGGTATAGTTTTCAAGATAAATCTCTTTATATTTTTTAAGGATAAGGAATACAGCAATGATATAAAATAAATATTGCAGTTCCCCGATTCCCTGATAAAAAAACATTTCCGGAGAGTTCCACATTGTGGTAAAGAAATCTTCTTTAGCAGTACCTTCTGCAAGATAAAGCCTTGGTACTAGAATTAAATTGGCAGTAATAAAGGGAATAAGATGCAGTAAATGTTTTCTTTTTAAAGTGAAATCGGAATAGCAAACTGCATTTACGTACAGATAGAAAAGAGGCATTACCAATAAGTAGGCAGATATTTTGAAAGCTTTCAGATTATAGCTCTCCACAAAAAGATGCATAAAAAGTCCGCTGATGTCAATGGCATTTATGATAAGGAAAGCAGCAAATAATCTGTTTTCAAGTTTTCTTTCTGTTTTTACTGTTAACAAAAATACAGCAAGCAATAACGATACAAAAGCAGTAATCGCAGCAATAACTTCCAGAAAACTCAATTTATCCATGTAATCTTTTTGTAAAAATAAGATATAAGGAATAAAGAAATAGGATTGTTAATAATCATTTTTCAAATATTGTAGATTATTATTTTTTCATCTATAGTCCTCCAATTTTATGAATCCGCTTTTTGGTATTTATATTTTCTACTCCGCTGGCAAAGCCTCCTGACTTTGAGCTGGTAAATAAGATGATTCCCGTTATACGTGCTTCGAAGTCAGGAGACTTCGGAGAGGGGGGGCGGGGGAAATATCCATCATAGTAATGAGGGTAAAAAAAGAGACAACCATTAATAGTTGTCTCTTCAAGTGAGAAGATGATTATTTCTTCAAACACTTTTATACCTGATTTTTGCTAGCTGTTTTCAATGTTTATTCAGGATCTATCACTCCGTCTCTTGTGATAACCGGAAGTTGTTTTGTATTTTCAGAAGCAGAGATAACATCATCAAACTGAACTCTTTTGGACTGAATTTTTGAACTTGGAATTTGTTGTAAAATTTTCAGGTGATTCTGATAATTCCTTATCCCCATGGAAACCTGAAATGAGAAGTCAGACGTTTTGTAAGCTTTACCTTTGTAATTGATGGTTTGTACTCCACCTTTCACTTTTTGAAAGAACTCTTTAAACATCACTGTATCATAGGCCTTGTTAGAAAAATCTGCAAGATCCAGCGCATCATAATCAGAATTTAAAGCGGCACGGCTGTGACAGGAGATACAGGACGATCTTTGATTGTCAACCGGGCCATTCATTCTGCCTCCTATTCCAAGGTGTGTAACGTAGGCCTGATCCTGATTGTTTCCAGAATTGCTGTTTTTTAGCAATGAAGCATTGATGATATTTTCTTTGAGTTTTGTATTGATAAAATTGTTTGGGAATCTGTTGATGTCATTCATTTGATCCACGTCGTTATCCCAGCCTATTCCAACAGGATCAAGTTTTTCGTACCAGTCTTTTCCTTTCTTGGCATTATTATAGATAAAAGTACCAAAAGCCCATTGTGTATGTGAGGCTCTGGAATCTTTTACAGCAATATCCACCTGAAGCAATCTTACTTTTTTAACGACTTTCCCTTTGATATCTTTCTTTACTGTATTATCATAAATGTGTGCATCCCATTCCAAACTTCCTTTCAGAAAAGGAACTTCTTCAACAGGAGCATCTGTGAAAATAAGTTTAAAACAAACTGTTCCTTCTGGAAAATCAGACTTATTAATATCAGGAGATTGTCCTTTCCATACTTTTCCAAACGTGTACCCGCCAGGTTCGTTGTAGAAAGAAATAGCCCAGGTTTGTGAAGGTTTTTTTTGTAAATCATGTATTTGGCCAGGCTTAGAAGTGATTTCCTGAGTAAGCCCTCTTAATGCTTCTCTTCCTGCACCCACGTAGATAGAATCATGGCTTGTATTGACAATATATTGATCGTCATTATGCATCCATGGAGCGTGATACCATTTTCGGATGGTATTTTTTTGAACTTTAAAGTCATGGTCTGTATTTCCTTCAAAACAATATTTCAGAACAGTATCCATATAATTCTGATACTTATTTTTATCTGTAAAGTCTATATCCCGCCAAGGATATTTTACTTTAGTACTGTCATAAGTCTGCGGATAATCCTGGCTGAGTTCAAAAGTTTTTCCGGAAAAGCTATCAGGTACTTTATAAAAAGTATTGTAATCCGGGAAACGTTCGTTATCATTCGAAAAAAGCTGTTGGGTAGCAGATAGTAACTGGCTGTCAGAGAGTTTTTTATTCTCTTTACAAGCTATTGCGGTAAGCAATAGCAGCATAGAGCTACAGATTGCTCTTGTTTTTGTGATTTTCATAGGTCTTCAGTGGTTTTTTGGTTTAATTAAATATAATAAGACCTTGTCTGAATCGCTGCAGGAGCCGACATACTTGTACGAACTGCAAAAGCCGGAGTATCACCAATAAGGATTTCCATATCTTCTCTCATTTTATTTTTTGAACTTCCGTAAGACATTTTTACAAAGTCTTTACTTTTTTTCAGATCTAAAAAATAAAGGTTGGTAGGTTGTAGAATATTCCAACGGCAGCCGATAAGCTTTTTGTCGTATTGTCCATACTCTGTGATAGGAGAGAAGGCGGATATTTCCGGAATTAGATCTGTAACATCAGCCTTACAAGTGAAAATGAATTCGCTGCTTTTGTTAGGATCATTACAGGTTACCGTCCAGGTATTTTGTCCGGGAACATTTAATGAGGGAAGGTTGGTCGTAAAGGTGGTTTTAAATTTCGGTTCTCCAAACAGCTCGATACCTGCTTTTATTGCCATGTCTGCATCACAGGGAACGTGCACTCTTTTATGGCCCATTAATTTGGTCTGTTCTTCACCACGCAGGTATTGTTTGGCAGTTACAAAAGCGACATTGTTTTTTTGAGATTTAGGATAAGAAACGATATTTAATTCGATTTCCTGTGTGGTACTCGCTCCGTTGGGAAATTGACCGGTATAGTTTTGGAAGTTAAAACTTACCAAAGCTTTTCCGTTAAAATCGGCAGCAATTAATCCGGTATTTTCCAGATATTTTATAACTTTTTCTCTTTCAACGAGAAACGCAACTTCAATATTGAATAATGTTGCATAATAGAAAGGTAAGCCAAATCCTTCAGGGATTGGAGGTAATTGATTATTCATGGTTTTAGGTTTTAGTTTTTTTTAATATAATTCTACGAGGCGTTTTATGACCCCGTAGAATCTTTGTTGACTTTGGGTTTTAACCTTTGTTGTGATAAGGACATCCTGGAGGAGGAGCGATGCCATTTTCAGTAACGGAAGCAGGCATGGTCATGCTCATTCCTGAAGGAGCATCGAAGAACTGTTCTTCAATGATTTTTCTCTGATCATCAGGAATATCCTCCATTTTACGAAGTGTATTGACTTGAATATGAGGCCAGCTTGTTGTTCCGCCATCATTTCCGAAATCGAATTCAAAGAATATGATCTGTTCATACTGCAGCTGAAGAATTTCTTTTCCATCTTCAATCACCGTTTCGATCCATAAACGAAAATCGACTTCTACAGTCGGAACAAAACGGTTGACAAAAGGAACATTTAAAATTCCACCCTGTGCTCCGGTTTTCATTTTTGAAGATAATTGAATAAGAACATAATTAGCCACTTTTTGTCCACTCAATGTATCTCTTAATCGCATATCAGGTCTTACACAATAAGGATACAATTGATCTGCAAGGATTCTCTGGGTATAGATTTTGTTGGAGCCGCGGTCATTATCATCAGTTAGCGTTTCATGAACCCAACCAGGAGCCGGTTTATCTAAGTTAATAGGGTCTGTTACACTGGCACCTGCACCTCCCATTGTGGGTGAAATGGAAAGATGTTCCGGCTGCCATGCTGCATCTCCGTAAGGGAATTGTGGAGCCCCATTAATTAAATAATCTAAACCGCTCGGAGCGATATCTCCCAATAAAGTAATTGTACTTCCGTGAGGGATAACTCCGCTTCTTGAGATCGAATAATCCGGAATAAAATAAGGTCCTGTAATTCCATCCAGAGGTTTGATTTCCTGAGCAGGAATAATTTCATAATATTTTTGTCCTTCTTTTAACTGGCTTAAAAGAATATAGGAAGAGTTACCGTTTTCATCTCTTACCTCAACCAGCGGTTCATTTCTGTATTCGCCTGTGTATCCGTATTTTTGAGCATCGCTTTCAGAACGGGCATGAATTCCTCGATCTTTTTTAATGGTTTCCTCAGTTGCTGCGTAATTATAAACGTCGCTTAGCCAAAGATACATCCCGTTTTCTTCATGAATTCCTGCATATTGCAATTCTGACTGACCTTCTACCTTATTGACACTTTTAATCGTTTGATCATACTTTACAGCACCACAAAACAATTCAGTGGCCCCACCTCGGTTACGTACGCCACCCGGAACAATTTCGAATGTTAGTTTTTCAATATATTCTTCTGTATCAAAACTGAATTTTCCAGGAATTGTACCGGGATTCGTCCCTGGAGAAGGCATAATTGTGGTGTGAATTCCGCTTCCTAAAGATGGTCTTTTAATATGATCATTGTAATTGGCGTTGTAGCTTACCCAGGTTCCGTTTAGGGCAGCCAGAATACCGTAATCAACATTATTTGCAATATCGTTTAGTTGATCTTCTCTGAAAGGTCGTACAGGATCATCAATTAATAATTTTGAATAACCCTTCATCAATTGTTCTAAATACCCTTTCTGTTCTTCCGGCGAAGTTGTTAATACTCGCGCATTAAGATCTTGAATGATCTCTTGTTTTCTTTTTAACATGGTATATTGGTGTATTAGTTTGAAGGATATTCGAAAGTAGGTCCTGCATTATATTGGGAATCTAACGGTTGGCTCATCAATCCGATGGCCTGTTCTTTCAGTGCATACATATACATGATAGATTTTGGCAGTTCTTCAGCATGTCCTTCCACCGCAGCCTGAATAGCATCTAATAATTTTTTATAAGTAGCATTAAATGCTTTTCCTTGCTCAAATAGTACCGGATTTGATTGATAGTCGGATATTTTAGGATTCGGTTTCATCGGATAAGCGGCGCTCCAGTCTACAGGAAGCGGTTTTCCGACAGGTGGAGTGGCTACAGGCATCATCCCTTTTTCATCAATGAAAGGTCTATAATCACCGCCAACATAAAAATGTTCATGGAAAACTTCTTTAAATCTGAAATAATGTGCCAATTCTGCTCCTTCTTCAAACTGTGAGGCATCTACATCAAAAATAGAATCATCAGCTCCTTCACCTTGTCCTTTAATTTCCTGGAAAACAAGAATCACTCCTTCCAAAGCATCAACAGGATGTAATTTTCCGCCACTTCCGTAATACTGTTCCGGACGGATCTGTTTGGCTGGGTTTCCAGTGAAGATTCCCCCTTTATTGAGTTCTTCAAAATTCTGTGGCAGTTTTTTATTTTTTTCATAATAAGCAATGATTTGGAAAACCACGATATAAAAGAATAAAACGTCATAATATTCTCCAATGGTATGAACATTTTTCATCATAAAATCTTTCATGTTTTCCAATGTCCAGAAGTTATTTTCCTGAGCCACACTTCTTGAAAATGAACTTGAGGTTTCAATTTGAGGAATATATTTCGGAGCTTTTACCGTAGGATTAGTTGGGCTTTCAATCGCAATAAAAGTCGAAATACTGTTGGGTGAGAATGTTTCCAGCCCTACGTAGAAATCAACATTCATCGGAAGTTTCATCGGATAGGTAGGGTAATTCTGAGACTGGTTGACTGATGGCTGAATATTGACAGCATTCATCACATTACAAACCATAATCATGTGAAGCATCTCTTCTACCGCAACACTTCTGATGATTTGTGAAGCTAAAACATTGGTTCCGTCTTTAATGGAGTACAAAGCGGTAAGATAGGGCGGAATTGTAGAATGTTCAATCAGAATGGCTGTTTGCAAAAGGTCCTGTAAAATCGGACGGTAATCTAAGCCAGCCAATCCTTGTTTAGAAATCTCTTCAGTGTGTCCACCAAATTGAGACTGCAGATAAGTATTAAATTCCTTAATCTGATTATTTAAAAGGAAGTTTGTCAGCGTTTTGCTGTGGTGCTTCAATCCTTCAGTCCAGTCATGTTTGCCTATTTTAGAATCAAATAATAATGATTGTAAAGAGATTGCTTCTTCAGTGATGGTATTTTGGGCGAAAGAATTTCTTGAAAAGGTACTATTTTCAATATTTTCCTGAGGTTCTGTTTTATTGATAAGTTGTTGTCTCATTTCTTTTTATTTTAAAATTGTTTCCAAATCTTTCAAAATGGATTCTACTGAGCGAATCGTGAATGCTGATAAAGTTAAAGTTGGGTTCGAAGTTCCCAGAGTGGTCATATTTCCTGCTCCTACAATATATAAGTTCGGATGATCCCAGGCTTTACAGTAGCTATTCGTTACAGAATCTGAGGCATCGTGACCCATTCTGTGAGTTCCCACGATGTGACCTGCTCCGTTATAGGAATATCTGACATCTTTATACATGAAAGTATTGTTATCTTTTGCACTGTATTCCGTACAATCTTTAATACCAAGTTTTTCAAACATCTGGTTGGAAGCCAGTTTTGCCTGTTCCATCGCTCTTTTTTCGTAATCTGTTAATTCATAGTGAATAACAGGGCGTGGAATTCCCAGGACATCTAAATATTCATTGTTAATGGTTACTCTGTTGTCTGGATTAGGTAACTGTTCAATTTCAAAATGGAATAAAACCTGCCTCGAAAGATCTTTAGCCAAAGCTTCTTTTAGTTCTTTACCAAAAAGTCCTCCTTTCAGACATTTTGAAAGATCAGATCCGGGAGAGAAAGTAGGCCAGCTCCATCCCCAATTGTCAAGAGGAGAAATCCACGCGGAAAATTCGCTTCTAAATTTCCCGTCACGGAAAGACGAAATATTGGTGGTAGAACCTGGACCTCTGTAAGGATATACGGGTTTAGGAAATAGTCCCCAAGTGAGCATTACCATGTGGTCCATCAGATTTCTTCCCACCTGATCGCTATTGTTGGCAACCGTTTTTTCAATGGGCTGTCCGTCCTTCATAGCGGTATATTTTGAATTTAAAAGGATTTTAGGATTTTCAAAGGCATTGGCAGCAAGAATTACAATAGAATTGCTGGTGTCAATAACCTCTTCAACAAAATCTGTTTTTTCCTTAGAAATATATCTTCTTAAATGAACTTTTGAGATTCTATCCTGATTGTGCTGATCTACACTTACTTTGTAAACCACACTCTGTGCCTGAACCTGAATGTAAGGATTTCTTTGGAGATTTTTGTTTTTATTGACTTTATACAGTGCTTTTTTCAATGTTTTTAAAGCGTTGTATTTTGCCTGAACCGGACAAATTGGAACACATGAAGCATTTCCTTCACAACGTTCTCCCTGATAAGGATTCCAGACTGCGCCCAGAGCCTTATATTCTTCATTTTCTATGTTGTTTAAGGATAATTTATACCCTGATTCTGAATGATTTGCTTTAATTAATTTTGCTGTTCCATAAGCCGCGTTGGGTGTAGAATTTCTTCCTTGTGGTGAAGGAACCAGCGTCAGTGGAATGCTTCCGGAATCTAACTGAACAGAAGTTCCTTCCAGTCCTTTGATAATTTGCTGATCCATATAACTTTGAGGGATTTCATCCATTGGAAAAACATAATCTTTACCATAATATTCTTCTCTACTTTCTTCAATAGGATATTTTTGGGCAGCAACGCTTCCTGAAACCCCAATTTCAAATTCTGCCATCTCATAATAAGGCTTCAGGGTCTTATAGTCGATTGGCCAATCCATTGCTTTGTTGTATTTTTCCTTTAATTTAAAATCATTGGGAAGCATTCTTGGTGTTGTTCCCAGCCAGTGAAGGGTAGTTCCGCCTCCAACCCGGATGGCATCACTTGCAAAAGGCATCGGACCAAACTGTACCAAATATCCTTTTTTTTCAGGGAATGGGGGAATGATCTTCTGCATATCCAAAACATTGGGAGAAGGAGCCTGCTTAAGATCCGGATACGGTGAATTGGGAACTTTTGCACCTTCCATATAATATTTACGGATGTAATCGTTGTAATTGACCATTGAAGATGCGGAGTCTAATTCAAGTCCGGCTTCCAATCCTGCCTCATACATTAAAATAGATAACTCTTTATAGGCTTTTGAGTCGTTCATTTCGGAACGGTGGATCATTTTTTTTGCATCCGTATCAAAAACGTGATCTGTTAAAAGTTTGGCAATTAAAGATCCGGCGATTCCCGTTCCTACAATGATGACGTCTTTTTTTGGCTGTGGTTTTTCTGTCTGATTCATGAGTTGCTGTTTACAGGTTTAATACTCCAAGATTTAAAGCCCGGCTGTTTCGCTCCTGGCGGGTGAGCCTGCATGATGTTCCATACCAATCCTTCTTTGTAAGAGAGATCGTTTACATAAGCACCTTCCCAGGTTCCCAGGTACCAGAGGGTGATCACGTCTTGTGCAATTTTTTTAGTGGAGGGGTTAGATAGAATTTGAGTAGAAATTGCAGCAGACAGTTGATCCGGAGTTTGGGAACTTTCAATAGCGTTTTTAGAAATATTCAAAAACTCGATGAAAGTGGCTTTTTCAATCTTACCAAGAATATGCTTGTAATAAGTTTCGGCTAAACCTGTAGATTGTAATTCATTTTCGGTAAATCCCGTTAGCGGGGCTGAAATTGTCATGAATACACCGTAGTAGTAATCATCGACGTTGAGGATTTTGGTGTTGATAATCATTGAATAAAATTTGGTGTTAAAAAGTCAGTTTTTTATTGATTAAAGAAGACTCAATACAATTGGAAAAAATAAAATAGTAGCATGTTTTGTTCTTACTCATGCAATTGTAAGAAGCCATAATTTGTTTTTAGTGATATCCATGGTTATGAGTTTTATTAATCCAAAATTATTCATTTGACAGTGATTTCGATTACGTATTTCTACGTAAAAATTTGATTCATGTGGTATTTAGAATTGTTATAAAAAAGAGATTATGAATGCTTTTTTGATAATTTAGATATTGAAAGCGATAATCATAATTTTTTCAGTATTGGCAATATGACAGAAGATTTAATTTCCATACATGGAATAGTCAGGTGAATGTATGCTTTGGGGTATTCAATCTCGTAGTGGGTTGAATGTATTATGACTCACATATTTGATTTATTATTACATTAGTACTACGTTAATTTTTAATCAATTATGAAAGCATTGGTCATTTCAGGAGGAGGGAGCAAAGGGGCTTTTGCAGGCGGGGTAGCAGAACATCTTATAGAACATAATAAAAACGACTATGAACTCTTTGTAGGGACTTCAACCGGAAGTCTTCTGATTCCCTTTCTGGCTCTTGGAGATATCCAAAGAATTAAAAAGTTGTATACCACCATCGAGCAGTCCGATATTTTTACGGTTTGTCCGTTTAAAATAACGAAGAAGAACGGTAAAGTAAAAATAGGGATCAACCATCTGGGGATTATCAGGCAGTTTATAAAAAAACAAAAGACATTAGGAGACAGTACCAACCTCAGAAATCTTATCCGCAATAGCTTTACAAAGCGGGATTTTGAAAAAATAAAAGAGCTGAAAAAAGAAATTGTAGTGACAGTAGCCAACCTTACAACGCAGCAAATAGAGTATAAGTCTTCTAATGAACACAGTTATGAGGATTTCTGCGACTGGATCTGGGCTTCATCCAATATGGTTCCTTTGATGAGCTTATGCCGGAAAAACGGAAATGAATATGCTGACGGAGGCTTTGGAAACCTTATCCCTTTACAGTACGCCCTGGAAAAAGGAGCATCAATCATAGATACCATTGTATTGCGGCTGGAAAAAACTTCATACAATAATCCACCTCTCCAGAATGTATTGGATGTTTTTGCCCGTACTACAGATTTCATGCTGAATCAGATTGCCAGTGACGATCTTATTATTTCACAGTTGGAAGCGGCAACCACCAATGTACACATCAATTTCTTTTTTATCAACAGGATACTTACCACCCATTCATTTATATTTGATAAAGAGGAGATGACGAAATGGTGGCAGGAAGGACTGGAGCTTTTCCAAACCACCGAATGCAAAAGCTTATTGTTAAAAGCGAAGCCTGCAGACCTTATTTAAGTTCTGAAGAAGGGAAGACGCAAAACCGTAGAGTAGGGCTTAAAAATCCCAACGAAAGCTGGGATTTTTTTGATATGTAAAGTAATGAGACTTATGAGAATAGCGGTATAAAATATTTACAACTAACATTTTAAAGACCTAATCTTACTAATGAAATTTTCAATAGAATAAAATGTTTTTTTCATATTCATTAATAAATTAAGGTCTTCAGAAAGATCGACTTTTTCAAAATATTTGTAGTATTCTAAAAAATTTGGATTAATATGAGCTGAAACATTATTTCTTATATCTTCAATTCTACCATGTGACAAAATTATTTTTTTTGAATCTCTTATAAGATCTATTATTAGTTTAAACTCATCTTCAAGTTCGGGGAAATCTAAACTTATTTTTCTTAGTGTTAGATTTAGCTTATCTAGTGCAATTTTGGTTTCATAAAGAATTAATAAACCTCTTTTAATATTATGAATTTTTTCAAGATCATTGAGAGAATAGTAAATCGACTTAAATACTAAACAAAGTTCAAATTGAGATAATACTAATATATATTGAAAATTAGCAAATTCTGTTTCAAAATCTTTGGCTAATTCAATTCCGTTTTTATTTAATATTCCATAGACAATATCATATGAAGTTAATATTTTACTCATTAACTGCAAATGCTCACTGGTGTGTTTAATATCATTGTTTAAATTAGTAATATCTATCATTAAATTATAGTTAGGTATTATGATTTATTGTAAAATTAGAAAACAAGAATATGGTCGATTAATTAGTTATTTAAACTTTTTTTAAGATTTCTAGAGTACTGAAAAAACATATATCAGATTTACCTTTATTAAGTTCATCTTTTAGCTCTCGCCCGGGATGAATGAAATTTCTATAAACTCTTGATAAGTTTGTTAAATGAAAGAAATCTTTCCCAAAATAATTGTTTTCCTCAATAAAGGAAATTAAATCATGGAGAGTACAATCATAAATATTTTTATTGATTGTTCTTCCACTTTGAGAATACGTAACATTTCTTATTTTTTTTCTTTCTAAATAAAATGTTAATATTAACTCAACAAAAGATCCAGATAGTACAACTGTAGATTTTATATTTCCTACTAGATAGTTTAAAACTAGTTCATCAAAATCTCTAAAAACTAATTCCTTATATTTTTTATTGAATTTAGACATTTTATCTTTTAAAATAAAATACTCAATTTCATCTAACCTTGACATGTTTAATTTGGCAAAGCCATCAGTCCATTTTATTGGAATATCTTTTTCATAAATCAATTGTCTTTGTTTAATTAATTCTCCTTGTATATAAGGATTTATCCTATAAATAGGAATATTATAATTATCAAAATTATTAGTATGTAAAATATAATTTTTGGAAATCCAAATTTCTTTTAGCTTTAAAGCATTTACAATATTAGTTTTTATTAGAGATGGAAAATATTCATTCTGTATAGGAATTTCTCCATCTTTAAAATTTTCTTCTTTTTTTATGTTATTTAGAAAATTATTTAATGAGTCTAAACTGAAATAATCTTCATTTTTAATTAATAACAATGACTTTTTGAATGAACTATTGATGTAATCTTCATTGCTCTTTTCTTTTGAAAGTTTTTCAAAAACTTTTTTTTTGTTTTTTAAATTTCGTTCATATAACTCTTTACTCCCAGCTACTTTTATTGCCTCTTCATACATTTGGACAGCTTTTTCAACATACAAAATATCTGTTTTATTACTATAAATGTTACCTAAGTTATTTAATATAGCTCCTGTTTTTTTACTCTTATAAAGATATTCATATATTTCCTGAGCTTCTTGTATTTTATTAATTTCATTATAAGAATATGCAATTTCAAACCATTTATCTGCTTCATTTAATTGGTGATAATTGAAATTATCTTTCAAACTAATTATTTGTGAGTATCTTTTGTTAGTAAACAATGTATCAATAATAGATGCTAAATAAGAAGGATCAAAACTTGTGTTAAATTTTTGGTATTCTTCTAAATCATGCAAAAGTAATTGAAGGTTTTCATCATTGAATATAATTTGCTCAATATAGGTTTCTCCTAGTTTTTCGTATAAAATATCAAATGTATAATTATCATTAGATAAAATTTCTCGTAATAAATTATGCTGGCTATCAGAATCTTGATTATGGAGTTGCAAGATGTACTGCAACCAAGAAACTTTAGTTTTAAAGTCTAAATTTTTACTCTTGTTTTTTAATTGTGTTAGAAGAGATATATTTTTTCTTTCATACAATTCTACTGCGGTGTCAGTATAAGTATTATCTAAATTGAATATAAACTCAAACTCAAGATAGCTTAAATTTTCAGGTAAAAATGTAAGAGAATTAATGAAATTTATTATTTCTGAATTTCTTTTTAAATATCCTAAACTTGCAATAATACCAAATGCACATACCCAGAAGTTGTGATTTGTATATTCGGTGTTAAGATTATTATCAATAATGATATCAAAAGATTTTTTAAAATAATTATAAGCAGATAACCAATCTTTTTTCTTATAATATATTTTACCCAAACTATAATTTAAACCAATTAAAACATAATTTGCATCTCCTTTGTAATTTTTTAATGCAATTTCACAATTTGTAAGAGAGTTATTGAATTCAAAATCTTCATAGTACATTTTTGAGAGTTGGTAATGAAGAATAGGATACTTGTAAACTTCACAGTTTTTCTCCAAAAAAATATATGCTTCTTTTCTTTTATTTATTTGGATTAAACTTTTAGAATATTCAATAAGAAACTCCGCATCATTTTCAAACTTCTCTATAGATTTTTTAAGAATATGACATTTCCTATAATAATCTTTTCTAGAGAGATAAATCAATTTTTGAACAGTTTCTCGAGGATAATTTTCATTTTCAAAAGATCTCTCATAATTATAAATTGATTTTTCATAATCATAAATTTGATTAATTTTTTTTGTATTAGTATCCCAGTCCCAATCATATTCAGTCCCATATATTTCCCCAAGCCAATAGTAGACTAAACCAAGCACCTTTTTTTCTGTGTCTTTTTCTAAAACTTTTTCAAAGCAATTCACGGCTTCTTTATATTGCTTCCCAGTATGTCTTATTATGCCTAGAATATAATATCCAGTAAATTTATTAGGAAATTTTTCAATTATTTCATTGCAGATTTTTTCAACTTTTTTGTAATCATTATTATCATAAAAACCCCAAGCTTTATTCCTTAATTCTTCAAATATATTTTCATTCATGATATTTAATTTTTATCAAAAATAATTATTATATATGCAATGTATTTGCGCAATTGTCTAGGTTTTCTTGAAAAAAAAATTAATTTGGTTTATACCATAAATAAAGATTATGTTCAATCTTTATTCTTTGTAAATCATTTTTAATTTTGGTTAATTGTGCTGTATCATAAATTGGGTAAAATGATTGAATTCTATTTATTTGAACATTTCCTTTTCCTTTTATTTGTTTATATCTTTTTTGAACCCATAATTGATATGTAATACCCTCATATTCAAAAATAATATTGTCTGTTTTATTTATATCAATTAAATGTTTATTATCTATTTTAGTCAATATATTTTTTAAATCTAAGTGTAATTCTTTAGGTAAAAAGTTTTTATAATGATACGTTTTTGCTTTATTGCCTTTTATTGGTTCTGCATAATGCCTGCTTGTAATGTGAATTAAAGAATAAGAAGTAAATTCGATTATTGAACCAGAAAAATTTATTTCAAAGTCTTCTGGATTATAATTTTCCATTACTGACTTAGCCAAATGATAAATAAATTTTGATTGAAGGATGATTTTATCTTTCTGTAATCTATAACGATCTTGATTAGCCTTAATTTTTCTTACCCAATTAGGTATTTTTATTTCAAGAGTTTTCAAATCTTGTTTTGTTTCTGTTGAAAGTTCTTGTAAAATTTGATCTTTATGATTCGTAATTTGAATTTCTTTAAGCCAATTATCAGATATATTTTGTAACTTTTTCATATCTTTAAGCTGTTCGTCCATTTCAACTTTTACAACTTTTCCTCTTTTGGCTTTAAAAAAAGGGCCTGCCAAATCATTGTGGAAATATGTTAAATAAAGCTCATGGAAGATAAAATCATTACAAAATTTAAAATTTTCAGGCTCACCGTCATCAGGGTTATATGATAATTTTATTGATAAACATAAAAATTCTTTTTCCCTCTCTAGTAAGTTCTCTCCTTTTTCTGCTCTATTTTTTAAGTCTTCAAATATTTTTCTGGTTCTAACTTGTTCTTCAGGTGAATCATCTTTAAAGTCAAGTTCCTCAATAGTATATCTTTTTTTTGCCATATAATATAAAAATTATCACTTATTATCAAATATATAGAATATATTGAAATAAAGTTTTACGGCTTCCCGTAAACACCATTTTAAAATCTTGAATCAGTATTTTCACGGAATTTCTTAAAGATTTCGAAAATTTTGTCACAAAAAAATCCCAACTCTCGTCAGGATTATTCATTTATAAGTTTAAAGAAATCAGATAAACTAATTTTTCTTGCTTCACATATTTTAAAAAGTGTTTCAACTGGTATTCTGTAAGTTTCTTCACTTTTAATTTTTCTAATAGTGCTTTCTTCTACACCATGATTTTTGGCAAAAGAATTTTGTGACTTGCCTTCTTGAAGCCAAGGTATCAACCATTTTTTTGTAATGTATAAACAAATTTTCTCGTTTATATCTGTCATAGGACAAATGAAATAATTAAATAGTAAAAAATTACGGTCGATCGACCGTAATTGAATTTCTTTTATTACATTTATAAAAAAATACAACCTCATGAAAAAAATAAAAACACATTTCGATACCCGCTTTCGGGCAGATAACAAGCACTCCGGGTTGCAGCTGATGGAAAACTTCTTCCATTTCAATGAGCTGGATGATTCCAAAGAAATGCTCAGCAACATAATGAATTATGCGGTAAAGAGGAATAGCTGGATCAATGAAGATCCGGCGGTCATCTTCCAGTTTCATCAATCGATGAGGTCGTTGATCCGGGCAGGATATCTCATGATGCTGAAGGAAAGAAAATGGACTGTCGACACTCAATCGGAGAAGATTTCCCCGTGGGTTCTTGGACTGCTTTCAGAGAAAGAATACCGGAATCCGCTGCTGGTTTTCAAAAAAGCATTCAGAGAATACAGCCTCAGAGAATTTGATTATTTTCTGTCCGGAATTGTCTATTTCTCAATGGGTGTCTATGAAAATCTACCGGAAAGGAATATCGTGATGCCTTACATCCATACGGTTAAAATGCTGGATGCGGCACACCTTATCATTCAAAGAAGGAGAGAAAAGAAAGTAACTAACATCAATGAAGGATAAGAGGGTTGTGTATACATTATTGGTTCAGATGATTAATGTATTGATGAAGTATTTTTTTAGACGCAAAGTTTTAGCTTCATTTGCCTATTTTCAGGGAGCCAAGGATAGAATCAACTTTGTTGATTCGTTGAAGCGTGTGGATAAGCATATTGTTTCATTAGGGAAAAAGTCGCTCCTTACAATAAAGCAGAATTACTCATATACTTTGCGTTTATCAAATAATTTCAAATATGATTTTACATCTATACATCTATCGTAAACATCGTAGATAAATAAAAAAATGCCCCTTTTTTCAGGGGCATTCTATTTTAGAGGTATTATATTATTGTGCTCTTACTTGCTCGATCTTGATGTATATTTTAGAAAGGTTGGGCTGGGCACTGCCTGAAGTAGGGGCTCCTGCCATAATGGTTGCGGTATAAGCGGTTTTTGAAGAAGCATTACTGTCTATCCATGTATATCTTCTATGTTCAGGTCCGCCACTGGCTCCATCTATAATCCCTACATTCCCCCAATAAGCGCTTCCTACTGCCCCTGTGCCTTGAGGAAACCACGTAGCTGATGCATCTCCCATACCACCCCATACTCCTGAAGTAATATTGTTGGTTGTTACCGCTGCGCCAATATAACCACCATATTCGGTGTTATAATTCCAATATAGGTTAACGGTAGCTCCTGTATTATTATATAATTGTACATTAGGAATTGCTGCGGTTGTACCACTTGTGGTATCAAATATTACCCTGATCGAATACTTACCATCTGGGGTCGTTAAAGGAAAAGTATAGGCTTGTTTCCCGTTGGAATCGGTTGTGAGGGTCGAATATCCCATCGCAGCAAGGTCTGAAATGTCTGCACGGCTGGTATTTCCCACGGTAGCAGTACAGTTTTGTCCTGCTGTTAAGAAAGGAATTGCGGTGCTGTTCATAGGAAGAGTCATATTATTACCAGTGGTAGGAGTTCCGGTCACTGAGAATACCAATTCGCCATCACCAAACTCTAAAGTTCCGGGTCTTAGCTGGAAGGTTAATCCATTCACTGTAAAAGGAGCACCTGAATTATATGAACCTCCGTTTCCCTGGGTATAGGTAACTCTAAGGTTTCCGTTGAAAGGAGTACCGGCGGTATAGGTAGAGGGATTTAAGTAGGCTGTATTACATTGTAATGCTGAAATCACTGGAGTGCTGGTATTTGTAGCCTGTGTAAGTCTTTGCCATACTGTTCCGTCAAAATAATAATAGCCCATAGCAGTAACATTGATACGTTGTCCTGTAGCATCGCCACCAGTTACATCTGTAATATAAATTAATGCTCCTTGCTGATTGCTGTTATAGGTAGCCGTATTTACAGTAAGCTCAGCTCTTGTAAGCCTCGGAGCCTGCAATCCGAATGTTTGTGTGTTATCCGTAATCACTCCTGAACCATCTCTTTTAGCAGATACATCTACTGTTGTTTTGGGTACATTGGTATTGAAACCTACTTGGGCAAATGCGAATCCAGAGATAAGAATAGCACTGAATTGTGTAAATTTTGTTTTCATGTTGGGTGTTATTTTGGGTAAGTCAAATATAACTTTTTTTTAATGAAAAAATAAAAAAAAACCTTTATAGTTGAATAAAATTAATTAATACGTAATATTATATTAGAATGTGTAGATTTTAAATGGTTTTATAATGATTTTAATTTCAGTATTTTATGTTTGATTAAAGCTGTTTATGTCAAATTTTGTAAAATTCTATTTTTCTCTGAAATAAGATTATTTTTATATATGTATAGATATTTGTATTTACTATTTTATTTAAATCGGTTCTAATGTCCTGAAAATTATCACCAAATGTATTATTGTTAAACATAAATGGTTACCAATGAATTTGGTAAATTGTCCGGGACTTAAAATATTCCAGTTGAATTTTCTTGATAGAATTCTCAGTTGTAAACACTTTTTTAAGTATCCAATTTAAATAGGGTCTGAGATTGTACAAATGATGTGTTTCTCTGACGCAAAGTTTTCATTTTTGAAACGGTTGATGATAAGTGAGCAAAGCATTGCAACTTCGCCGCCGATGAAGAATACAGCTAAAACGTCTGCTTCATCGAATCAACTTTGTTGATTCTGTTCTTTGCCTCCTTACAATAAAGCGGAATGATTAATGAACTTTGCGTTCATTCTTTTAATGCAAAAATCAGATCAAATAATTAAAAAATAGCATTTTTCTGCATTATTCTACTGGCTAATTTTGCGGCAATAAAGAGATTGGTTAAACGTCGAATGGACAGTATAGAATATGGAAATGATGATAACAAAAATTACAGAAAATGATATAGCAGAGCTACAGGAGATCAGTAAAAAAACGTTCTCCGAAACATTCTCTGCAGATAATACAGAAGAAAGCATGGCGCAATATCTTGAGACAAGTTTTGCAACAGAAAAGCTTCATGCTGAACTCAACGACAGAAATTCTGAATTCTACTTTGCCAGACTGGATCATAAAGTCATTGGATATTTGAAACTCAACACCGGTTCATCACAGACCGAAATGAACGGAGATCATGCACTTGAAATTGAAAGGATATATGTTTCTAAAGACTTTCACGGAAAGAAAGTAGGACAGGCTCTTTATGACAAAGCGATTGCCATTGCCACAGAAAAAAATGCAGATTACGTTTGGCTGGGCGTTTGGGAAAACAATTTGAGGGCTATTAACTTTTACAGAAAAAATGGATTTAAAGAGTTTGATAAACATATTTTCAGACTCGGAAATGAAGAGCAGACCGATATTATGATGAAACTGGATTTAAAAAGCAACACAATGAAAACTGAATTTTTTATAAAATCATTCGAAGAATTATCCACTCTCGAGCTTTACAACATATTAAAATTAAGAAGCGAAATATTTATTATAGAACAGAATTGTGTATATCAGGATATTGATGATAAAGATTTAAAATGCCATCACCTGATGTGTTTAGTAGATGGAAATCTGGCAGGATATACCCGGATTGTTCCGCATGGTTTGACCTATGAAGACGCTTCAATTGGCCGTGTTGTGATTGGGTCAGATTATAGAGGATTGGGACTGGGAAAACAGCTGATGGAAAACTCTATCAAAGGCTGTCAGGATATTCTTAAGGAATCAAAAATCCGGATCAGTGCACAATTGTACCTGCTGAAATTTTACAATGCTCTAGGCTTTAAAGAGGTCGGAAGTTCTTACGATGAAGATGGTATTCCGCATATAGAAATGGTTTTAAACTAATTCCAGAATATTTTTAAGAATCGGGTTAGGGTCATCTTTCCGCCATTGGATGTACAAATCGGTAACAAAGGGAAGAGGGATAAAACGGATTCCGGTATTTTGGTGAAGATGATAAGAATGCGGCAGAATCGAAATGCCTAATCCGTTTTTAATTAATGAGATAATGGTAGACCCAAACTCACAACGAATATAAGAATCAAGATTGACGTTGTAAAAATCAAGAACTTCCTGAACCAGCAAATTGTAACTGCTGCCGTCATCTCCTGTGGTTAAAAGGAATTTCTGATCTTTCAATGTTTCTTCAGAAATATCAGATAAGGTTTTAAAATGATGATTTTCAGGAACCACTAAAGAAAGATTTTCCTGGTATAATTTCTTTTCATTAATTCCTGAATAGGTATTGATATCACGGGAAAATGCGAGATCTATCTTATAATTTTTAAGATAATCCTCCTGAATTTCATTGGTAAGCTGAAACAATTCCAGATTAAGATGAGGAAAAGCTACCGAAACCTTTTTCACAAAATCGGGTAAAACTGAAGAAGAAATAGAATCAGGGTGTGCAATTCTTATTGTTCCATGTTCGCCTAAATGAATTTGCCGGGCCAGCTGATGAAAAGCCTCCATTTGACTAAGCTCTTCGCCCCATTTTTCCTGTAAAAATTGGCCTGCCGGGGTAAGTTTCACATTTCGCTTATCACGGTAAAACAGCTGAACACCCAGTTCACTTTCTAAAGACTGAATGTTCCGGCTCAAAGCAGACTGTGTAATATTCATTTTCGCAGACGTATTCCAGAAATGAAGTTCTTTGGCCAATGCCAGAAAATATTTGAGCTGTTGTAGATCCATTAATGCAAATTAATCATTAGTTAAGCAAATTTAATAAGTAAATTGAATTAAAGATCACCTGATTGAAAATTATATGAATACAAAAAATAGCGCCTCTTTATAAAAAATGGCGCTATTTGGATATTGTAATCTAATCTTTTTTTAACAGCAGATCAACGTCTGATAGGATTTTCAGGGATTATGATTCTCAGTAATTTCAACCTCAAATCTATGCGCCAACGTGGAGCTTGCGGATGTTCCATATGTTCGCTCAGCATAATAAAAGTGACGATCAGCATCGCCAAATGATGTCCCTGCGGTAATAACATCGGGAGAAGCATTAATGCCCAGCCTGCGCCAACACACCAGAAACCGTGAGTAATCCCAAATGAAAAAGCATCCTTATAAGCTTTAGAACCCCAGGCTGCCAAAACAGGATGATAATGTCCCCTGTTTAGACACTTTTGCTTAATGGGTGAAAATTGCCAGATTAAGGTGATGATCCCAAAAATAACTGCAGGAATAAAAGATCCAGGCATCTGAATACTCAGAAAGATGATGAAAATGTTTAATAAAAACCCGGTTACAGCCCACATCAAAACATATCCTGTTATAAAAAGAATGACCAATAAAAAACTCATACTTTTAAAACTTTGATTAATGATGATCTGTATAGGAATAATCAGCTTGGGAAGCATCATGGCCAATACCATCAATATCCATCCCGTCATCATTTCAGAGAAAGGATTTATTTTGAGGATCATTTTTAATGAAGCGCTGCTTCCGTTACATAAATTCATCTGACAATGTGCTGCTGTAAGCAAATTGCCGGGATTGAAAAGCAGGATAAACCAACAGATAATACTGAAACTCCATACACTGTAACTTATAAGGTTCCGATTAGCATTTGATCTTTTCATTGCTATTGTTTTTCTCTGTAAACGCTTATTCTTCCTACTGTAATTTTCACATCAGATAAGATTTCGTTATCAGGAGTAATGGCAACATCTAAGGATTTTAGATTCTCAAGATCATTTTCAAGATGCAGTTCATCAATGATATTGGTAATATCTAAAGAAAAGCTAAGTCCGTTACCTCCTCCGTGAGAATCGTCCAGTGATGCATTGCGAAGTCCAAAAAGTGAGATAAATCCTATATGCTGATTGTTTACAGAAACTTCAAGCGTATTGGCGTTGATATTTCCCTTCACATTCTCCAGAACCAAATAGATACGGTCAGGAATTTCATCTGCAGAAGCTCTTAAAAGGCTTGTAGACACTTTCTTTAATCCTTTATCAGAAAAATTAACGGTAGTTTTGGTTACTGCATTCTTAATTTCAAAAGAACCTTGGTTGGCAGCGACTAATTCTGTTGGTTTCTCATTATTATCCATAGTAGATTCAGTTAGTTGAGCATCATCCAAAATTGGAATTCCTAGTTTTCTCAATCTTTCAGAAGTAGTATCGGCGGCAGCAGGTTCTACTTTTGTTTGAAGATCATCATAGCTGTAATTCAAAAGATCAAGATTGGTTACATCATTGGGGGTATACGTCCATTCTTTTCCATCAAGTAAAGGCATTACAAACTCACGTTCTCCAATTTCCTTCGGGCCTCCCAGCCATTTTTTCTCTGATGGATTCTTGTTTCCCTTGGCATTCCACGATGCCCACATTCTGTCAATATTACAGTGATGAAGATAAAAGATAGGATCCAGTGCTGCAGCGTTAGGATCAGACATAAGACCTTCATTTCCTTTAACAACTCCTCCTACATCATTATGAACAAAATTATGAGGATTGGTTTCTAAACTTTCTTCAGGAAATATTGTACCATAATGTGAAAAATCAGTTTCAGGCCCTCCGAAACAATTTTGATTACCGGTGTATACTGTCTTAAGTTCACAATTTTGTGTAACTCTTGGCTTGCCGTCCTTAAATAATTTGATGTAAATATTTCCGTCATTATCAGGACCGTGTCTTTCTGTAACAAAAAGAGGGTTAGGAGTATCGCGGTCTAAAAACGGCCTGGTAAATGCCGGAGGTATTTTATTTTCTTTTTCTCCACCAAAGTAGTTCCAATACGGTAAAGCCCAGTCATCAGGCCCATTAAGCTCTATCACTATTGCTCTGATCTGAATTTCCAAAGCCATAAGATAGCCACGATGCCAGGGGGCAAAATACCAGGTTTGGTGCTGACATTGATTCCAATACTTATCTTTTATATCTGTAGACGGAAGAGGGCTTGTAGGTACCTTTGGCGGAGCTTTAATAGTATTCCAGTCAATACCATCAGGATCCCCGGCAAAATTTTCACCGTGAATGGCAGCAAAAAACCACCAGCTCGTTGGGTCATCCAATTTCCTAGACTGCATTTCAGCAACTGCTCTTGCATACCAGTATAAATCGGGATTATTAAACGTTCCTTCCTCATTCCACGCGTTTTTTCGTAAGAATTTTTTCATGTACTAATAGATTTATGATTATAGTTATGAGATTGAAACCAAATATTTTTCGATTTCATTCTCACTGTAAAATTATTATTTAAAAAAATCTTGTCTATCAGTAGTTATACCTAATCTTGCATGAAAGAAGGTTTTGTGATAAGAAAGAGTATCAGACTATTTTCTTGCAGACTCAGCCTTGTATAGTTTAATGTGCTTTGAATTAATAATTTTATAAAATATGATGGAACATATCCAGCTACATAATGTCACAATTTTTTCTATATTTAGAAAAAAATGGCTTGTGTCTGCATTTTGCGTTCTACAGCCTTTCTATGAACCCATATAAAAAGGACAATGCCAATAAATCAATTACCTCCGGACGGAGGTATGCTCTATAAAGAAACAGATATGGCTCATTTTTTTCCTGAGCCGCTAAATGCAATCACTGCTGTATTATTTTTAGCCATAGCCATTTTTTGGACCCTTAAAATGAAAGACAATTTTAAAGAATATCCTTTTTTAACCTACTGTCTGGTTTTGTTATATATTGGTGCCATAGGGGGAACCATTTATCATGCATTCAGACAATGGCCGGTATTTATTATGATGGATTGGATGCCCATTATGGTATTGTGCTTTTCTGCAGGGTTTTATTTTTTAGCGCAGAGCCTCAAATGGTACTATGCTATTGTAATGGTTCTTATATATCTGGTCCTTACGTTGGGGTTGAGAAATTGGATTTTGGCAGATAAACCTTCTCTCTTTATCAACGTAAATTATGCAATCATGGCTTCATTTGTACTTTTCTCAGTATTGAGTTATCTGATTTATACCCAATGGAAAGCTGGTAAATGGGTAGGCTTTGCTTTATTGTCGTTTGTTTTCGCACTCACTTCCCGCATCATTGACAAATGGGAATGGTTGACTTTTGGAACACACTTTTTGTGGCATACCTTTGGAGCGATAGCCACATTTTGCATGTTTAATTATATCTATCTTACACGGAATATAACTAGAAAAAATAAGTAGTTTTTATTTTCCTTGAAACTGTAATTCGTACACAAAGCCTGTATCTAATATTTTTCCGCAGATTACCACAGGTGATTGAGAATAAGTATGTACATTCAAAAAAAAATGATTTTTTTTAAAAACTTAAGTGCTCTTCTCAAACATGTAGCTAATCACTCAAATAAACCAAAGTGTCTAAAACTTTTATGCCTTTTGTGGTTGAATTTTTACCACAGATGACACAGATTAGCACAGATGTTTATGTGTGATTTTATGCTCCGTAGTTTGGGGAAATTACACATGTTTTTATTTTAAACGCCTAAGTTTTCTTTAGAAGAAAATCAAAGATTTTTAAGCCTTATGTGTACTTACTATGCATCAAGTATGCTACTTAAAATAAACTAAAGTGTCTAAAACTTTTATGCCTTTTGTGGTTGAATTTTTACCACAGATGACACAGATTAGCACAGATGTTTATGTGTGATTTTATGCTCCGTAGTTTGGGGAAATTACACATGTTTTTATTTTAAACGCCTAAGTTTTCTTTAGAATAAAATCAAAGATTTTTAAGCCTTATGTGTACTTACTATGCATCAAGTATGCTACTTAAAATAAACTAAAGTATCTAAAACTTTTATGCCTTTTGTGGTTAATAAAAATTAAACAGCTTTTTTATAGAATTCACAGTTTAATTCTTTTACTATTGAAAGAAAGATGATTTACTTATATTTGCCCTGCAAAGTAAAATTAAATGTTCAAAAAAGTAAGTACTGTATTTATTCTTGGCCTTTATACGGTTTTTTGCTCGGCCCAGCAGGTTCGGCCTTCCAAATCATCTGAAATTTACCGTGAACTCAAAACACTTAAACACCTGCCTAAGGTTTTATACCTTGCAGCTCATCCCGATGATGAAAATACAGGATTACTCTCCTGGTTAATCAACGATCAAAATGTAGAAACGGGCTATTTGTCTTTAACAAGAGGAGATGGTGGTCAGAATTTATTAGGTACAGAGCAAGGTGCTGCATTGGGTTTAATCAGAACGCATGAGCTTTTAGAGGCAAGAAAGTTAGATGGTGCCCAACAGTTTTTTACCCGGGCAATTGATTTCGGATTTTCTAAAAATACTACTGATACTTTTAAACAATGGGATGCAGACAGTATTACAGCGGATGTAGTTTGGGTCATCCGTACATTCCGTCCTGATGTTATCATTTGTCGTTTTCCTCCTAATGCGGCGGCAGGTCACGGACAGCATGCGGCTTCGGCCGTGGTGGCAGAAAAAGCTTTTAAGCTGGCAGGCGATAAAAAAGCTTTCCCGGATCAACTGAAATATGTTAATACATGGCAGCCAAAACGCGTATTGTGGAATACTTTCCGCTTTGGTACGGTCAATACAACAGCTGAAAATCAACTGAAAATTACGGTTGGGCAATATGATGCACAATTGGGAATGGGCTATGGTGAACTGGCAGGATTAAGCAGAAGTTTACATAAAAGCCAGGGAGCAGGAACACAGTCTGTAGCCGGTATCAGAACTGAATATTTTTCCCATGTTATTGGCGAACCAGCAAAAACAACACTTTTTGACGGAGTAACGAAAACCTGGACTTCACAGGGAAATGCTGATATTGACGAATCCTTAAATACAATTATTTCTACTTTCAATTTCAATAACCCAGACCTTAGCTTGCCTGCTTTGCTTGCATTGCGAAAAAAGGTTATGGTACTAAAAGATGCAGACCTAAAAAAAGATAAACTTAAATCTCTTGACCAAATCATTTTAAGTTGCGCCGGATTTATGGGCGAAGTGGTTACCAATCAGGCTGAAGCTGTTGCCGGAGATCATTATAATTTCAGATTAAATTTGGTTTCAAGAGCTGCAAATCCTGTTGTTTTAGAAAATGTAAAATGGTTAGGACAGTCAGAAAGCTTCAATAAAAAACTGTCAAAAGATTCTTTAATTACTATTCAGCATGACATTCAGATTCCTGCTGATGCAGCACTCACAGAACCTTACTGGTTAGCAAAACCAGCTACAAACGCTGCAACTTTCTCTGTTCAGAATGATACTTTAGTCGGTTTGCCTGAGGCAGAATCACCACTGAATGTTTTGCTTGGTTTAAAAATAGGTTCAGAAAATTTTCAGGTTAACCTTCCTTTATCTTTCAAGAAATTAGACCCGGTGCGTGGTGATGTAGTCGAAGCTTTGCGCATTGTTCCTGCATTAGAACTGAAATTTACACAACCCCTTTATCTGGTCAAAGAAAATGAAGATTTACCTTTGAGTTTAAATGTTAAGGTTAATTCTAACAAACCGTACAGTAAGGGTATTCTAAACCTGATGTATAGCGGAGAGCGATTAGGAGGCGTTGATGTAAGTTCGCTCAATGGAAAAGATACCACGATTGATTACGTTATTCCAAAAGCTAAGCTTGCTGCAATTCATTCATCTCGTTTGCAATTGGATGCTAATTTTGTTGCAGATGGAGTCACTTATAATAAGAAACAACTATTAATTCAGTACCCGCATTTGCCTTCCTTACAATATTTTACACCTGCCACGGTAACCGTAATGAAAGGTGATATTCAGGCGAAGGTTAAAAAAGTAGGATATGTAGAGGGTGCAGGCGATTTCATTCCTGAGTTCCTACGCATTGCAGGTATTCAGGTAGAGGTCCTGAAAGACGAAGATTTTTATGGTAACATAGAAAACGGTAGCCAGAACAAACTATCACAATATGATGCCATCGTACTTGGTGTTCGTGCCAATAATACAGAGAAAAAACTGGGTCGCTGGATGCCTTTTTTATGGTCTTATGCAAAAGCTGGTGGTAATTTGGTGATGCAGTACAACACCAATCAGGATACAACCGTTGACCAATTGGGGATGTACAATTTCAGTATTGCCAATAAGCGCGTTACCGAAGAAAATGCTGCGGTTAAGCTGTTAAATCCAAATCATAAATTACTGAACTTTCCGAACAAAATTACTACAGATGATTTTAAAGGCTGGGTACAGGAACGTGGTGCTTATTTCCCTGCTCAATGGGATGCAGCGTACGAACCTCTTTTTGAAATGCACGATACGGATGAAGAACCTCTGCAGGGGTCAACTTTATATGCCAAATACGGAAAGGGTAATTTTATTTATACCCCGTTGGCATTTTTCAGACAGCTACCTGCAGGAAATGTTGGGGCGGCCCGTTTATTTTTAAACTTTTTATCTGCACAAAAAAACTGATGAACAAGCAACTTAAAAATTGGAATATCTGGTACATACTATTAGCCCTTGCATTAGTATCTCAGATCGCATTTTATTATTGGTTTACTAAATTCTGGGCATGAGTAATATAGATTGGACAGTTCTCATTTTTACACTTGTTGCAGTGGTGGTTTACGGCGTATTCATCGGTCGGGGTCAAAAAAGTAATGAATCCTATCTGAAAGCAGATAATAAAATGCCTTGGTATATTGTGCTTATTGGTATTATGGCTACACAGGCAAGTGCCATTACGTTTCTTTCAGCACCGGGCCAGGCTTATACAGACGGCATGCGTTTCGTGCAGTATTACTTTGGTTTGCCTTTGGCAATGATTGTGATCTGCATCACTTTCATCCCGATTTTTCAGCGCCTAAATGTTTACACCGCGTATGAATATTTGGAAAACCGTTTTGATAAAAAAACAAGAGTGCTTACTTCACTGCTTTTTCTTTTTTCCAGAGGCTTATCAACAGGAATCAGCATTTACGCACCAAGTATAATCTTGTCAAGTGTTTTAAACTGGAATATTTACTTAACCAATGTCTTGACAGGTGGTATTCTGTTGATTTACACTTATGTTGGTGGCGCAAAAGCGATTGCTCACACCCAAAAATTACAGTTTCTCATTATTCTGGGAACCATGGCTTTTGCAGGGTATCTGCTTATTCAGAATATGCCGAACGGAATTGGTTTTAATGATGCACTTTACCTGGCTGGAAAATCCGGAAAGCTCAATGTCATTACCACAGAATTCGATTGGAAAGATAAATACAATATCTGGAGCGGGCTGATTGGCGGTTTTTTTCTGGCATTGTCTTACTTCGGTACGGACCAGAGTCAGGTGGGGAGGTATATTACAGCAAAAGACAATACCAATGCAAAAATGGGGTTGCTGCTGAACGGATTGGTTAAAATTCCGATGCAGTTTGCGATTCTCCTGATCGGGGCTTTGCTTTTTGCTTTCTTTTCTCTAAAACCGGCTCCGATTTATTTTAATGAACGCTCTTATCAATATTTAAAGGAAACAAAACCTGAACAGGCTGTCGTTTTTGAAAAGGAGCATCAGGATTTACAAATAAAATTTAATGCAGAATCGAAAGAAATTCTAAAGTTGAAGGAAACTCATTCTCCCCAACTCAACAAAACAATTCAGGATTTTAAAAATACACAAACTGAGGTAAAAGCACTTCATGGCAGGGTAGAAGAAGCTATCAATAACTCAAACTATAATGCCGAGAAAACGGATACCAATTACATTTTCCTGTATTTCGTGAAAAATACCTTGCCTGTAGGGATGATCGGTTTACTGTTTGCCGTCATTTTTCTGGCCAGTTGGGGTTCTATTTCTGCAGCGCTGAATTCCCTTGCCGCCTGTTCATTAAAAGATGTTCATTTGATATTTAAAAAAGAAATTCCTGATGATGCCACCGAATTGAAGTATAGCCGTCTGCATACTTTAGCCTGGGGTATTTTCTCAATCGGTGTTGCTATGTTTGCCACGCAGATGGGTTCCCTTATTGAAGCGGTTAATGTATTGGGATCTCTTTTCTACGGCCCGATATTGGGGATTTTTCTTGTTGCATTTTATTATAAAAAAATCACCGGCTCCAATGTATTTATTGCTGCAATATTATCAGAAATTACGGTTATTGCCGTTTATCAGTTTGATATCGTTTCGTTCCTTTGGCTTAACGTAATTGGGGCAGCGGCAGTAATTATATTTTCAGCAATCGGTTTATTGTTTTATAAGCCGAAAGATGTAAATTCGTAAACGGACAATAACAAAAACAAACAAATAAAAATAGTATGAAAACAATGATCAAATCTGCTACCATGATTTTTGCTGCAATGACGATTTCAGTAAATGCCTTTGCACAGGAAGCTAAAAAACCTGCCAGCCCTCCTGCTACAGCTACGGGAAAAATTAAAGATGCAACTATTACAATAGCCTATAGCAGTCCTTCTGTTAAAGGACGTACCATCTGGGGCGGTTTAGAATCCTATAATAAAGTTTGGCGTGCAGGTGCCAATGAAGCCACTACTTTTGAAACGGATAAAAATATTACCGTTCAGGGTAAAACGCTTCCTGCAGGTAAATATAGCTTTTTCTTAATCCCTAAGGAAAGCGGAACCTGGACTGCGATTTTTAACAAGGAACCAAAACAATGGGGAGCCTATAAATACGAAGAATCTAAAGATGCTTTACGTGTGGATGTAAAAACAAAAGCTTTACCGGCAACACAGGAAACTTTAGTGTATAAGGTAAACAGTAATGGATTCACAATGGATTGGGATAAAATCTCAGTTCCTGTAGAGATAAAATAGATCTCAGTATAAGAAATTAAAATCCCGGATTAACCGGGATTTTTTGTTTACAATTTTGATACTGTATATTGGTGACCAGGTGAAAAACCTTTACGACATTTAAGCTTCTGCTTCTTTGTCGGTAAAAATCTGAACACCGTCTTTCTTTTCAATTAACTGAAGCGGATACAGTTTCGGATTGTATTCGCCGTTTAAAACTTCATTCAGAGCATGCTTTTTAGAAGCCCCGAATGTGACAATCAAAATATGGTCAGCTTTATTGATGATAGGCTCTGTTAAAGTAATTCTGAACATTTCCTGAGGTTTCAGATAATAAGCTGCCACCCATTTTTCTTTTTCATCCAGAACGGCTTCTCCCGGAAATAAGGACGCTGTATGACCATCATCACCCATTCCTAAAAGGATAAAATCGAAAACGCCTTCTTCTCCTAATGTGTTTCTGATCTGCATTTCATATTCTTTAGCATAATCTTCAGGTTCAGTTCCGTTTTTATACATTGGGAAAATCTGATCTTTATGGGCGGGAACTTTATTCAAAAGTGTTTCCAGGGTCATTTTAAAATTACTCTTTTCGTCATCAAGAGCAACCCATCTTTCATCCACCCAAAAAATATACACTTTGCTCCAATCTATTTTATCTGCATATTCCGGAGTCGCCAATAAGCTGAAAATGGCTTTAGGAGAAGAGCCACCGCTCACCGCTGTTACAAATTTTCCATGTTTTTGAATAGATTGTTCTGAAAGCTCAACAAACGTATCTGCTGCTTTTTTATATAAAGTATCGAGCGTATTAAATATTGTAATATCCATTTTTATTTCTTAGTTAAATTCTAAACCCACTCATGCCCTTGTCTTTCCACCAAAGCATTGCTGTCATCAGGTCCCCAGCTTCCTGCATCGTAATTCGGGAAAGAGGGATCTTTAGTTGTTTCCCAGGTTTCCTGAATCGTTTTTACAACATCCCAGGCTTCTTCTACCTGATCAGAACGCATAAACAGGGTAAGATCACCTGCAAGTGCCTCTAACAAAAGGGTCTCATAAGCTTCAGGAGTATCTGTCTGACAGGCAAAATTATCAAAAATCATTTCTACCGGTTTCAATTCTAATGAAAGACCCGGTTTTTTAGACATAAACTGCAGTCTTATATCCATTTGCGGCTGAATGTTAATAATCAGTCGGTTAGCAGATAAAGGGGATGAGCTTTCTGAAAATGTAGAATGGGGAAGGGGTTTAAACTGAATGGTAATGTAAGAATGCTTTTCTTTCATCTTTTTTCCGGTACGAACGTAGAAAGGAACGTTTTCCCATCGATGGTTATCCAGATAAAACTTAATAGCAACGAATGTTTCGGTGTTAGAATCAGGGGCAATTCCTTCTTCCTGGCGATAGCCGTTTACTTTGACTCCATTTACTTTACCTTTTCCATACTGACCCCGGACAGCATAATGATCTACTTTATCTGATGAAATTCTGCGAATTGATTTTAAAACATCCACTTTACGATCTCTGATTTCTCCAGATTCCAGTGAAACCGGCGGTTCCATAGCGACCATACAGAGAATTTGTAAAAGGTGATTCTGAATCATATCACGCAAAGCCCCTGTCTGCTCATAAAAGCTGGCTCTTGTTTCTACCCCTACTTCTTCTGCAACGGTAATCTGTACCGATTCTATATGCCTGTGATTCCATAAAGGCTCAAAAATTGAATTTCCGAATCTGAATGCCAAAATATTCTGAACCGTTTCTTTTCCCAGATAGTGGTCGATACGGTAAATCTGTTCTTCCTGAAAGGTTTGTGAAAGAAGATTATTCAGTTCTATAGCAGATTCTTTATTGTGGCCAAAAGGTTTTTCGATAATAATCCGGTCTTTTGCAGGATCAGAAGCAATAGAAGTATTCTTGATATGATTTGAAATAACGGACACAAAGTTCGGCGCAATAGAAAGATAGAAGAGTCTGTTCCCTCTTACTCCATAAACTTTATCAAAATTTTCCAGTTTCTGATATAAATTTTGATAGGAGCTTTCTTCATCCAGCTGATGCTGAAAGTAGCTTATGTGAGCCTGAAAACCGGCCCAATCTTCCTTGGTTACAGTTTTTCTTGAAAAGCTTTCCAGATTTTCTTTAATATAAGCTCTGAATTTTTCATCCGTATTTTCGGCTCTTCCCAACGCTAAAATATTAAAGCCTTTGGGCATTCTGCCATCAATATATAAATTGTAAAATGCAGGAAAAAGTTTTCTTTTTGCCAAATCTCCCGTTGCACCAAAAATAACAATGGTTGTTGGATGCAGGATTGTATTGTCGCTCATTTTCCGGGTTTAGTTATTTAGGTTTTGCCAAGAAGTGTGAAAAACTCCTTCTCTGTCAATTCTTTGGTAAGTATGTGCCCCAAAATAATCACGCTGAGCCTGAAGTAAATTGATGGGTAAGGACTCTGTGGTGTAGGCTTCGAAATATCCTAAAGCTGCCTGAATTCCTAAGCTAGGGATTCCGTTTGATACAGCAAAAGCAGCCATTTTTCTTAATGCAGGAATCTTATCTTTTACAATTTCTGAAATCTCCTGATCCAATAGAATATTAGATAAATTCTGATCTTTAGAATATGCTGAATAGAATTTTTCTAACAAAACAGAACGGATAATACATCCGCCTCTCCATATTTTGACAACATCTTTTAACGGAATTTCAAACTGATATTCTTCAGATGCTTTTACCAGTAATGCCAATCCTTGTGCATAGCTGATTAAAGTAGCCAAATACAACGCATCACCCACTTCTTTGATGAAGGCTTCTGTATTTTCCGGAGTTTTTATTGCTTCTTTAGGATATAATTGAGAAGCTTTCACTCGTTCATCTTTATAAGCGGATATAATTCTTGAAGTTACTGCAATATCAATAGTTGGGATAGAAACTCCGATTTCCATTGCCTGTTCGGATGTCCATTTTCCGGTTCCTTTTGCTCCGGCTTTATCTAGAATTTGATCAACAAGAAATCCATCTGTTAGATCATCTTTTTGCTGGAAAATATCCCTTGTGATTTCAATAAGGAAAGAATTCATTTCACCTTCATTCCACTTTTTGAAAACCTCATAAAGCTGATCATTGTTCAGATGAGCTCCTTTTTTCAGTAGATCGTAAGCCTCACTGATCAATTGCATGATGGCATACTCAATTCCATTGTGAACCATCTTTACATAGTTTCCGGCAGAGCCTTTGCCCATGTAAGCGGTACAAGCTTCACCGTTAACCTTTGCTGAAATTAATTCCAACATAGGTTTTAGCAGGTTGAAAGCTTCCAAATCGCCACCAGGCATAATACTTGGCCCTCTTCTTGCGCCTTGCTCACCTCCTGAAACACCCATTCCCATGAAATGTAGGTTTTTAGAAGCTAAATCAGCAATGCGTCTTTCAGTATCTTTGAAATAAGAATTCCCAGCATCAATTACGATATCTTTTGGGCTGAGAAGTGGTGTAATGCTTTCCAGAACAGCATCTACAGGTTTTCCTGCGGGTACCATTAAAATAATTTTTCTCGGACTGTCCAAAACTGAGACAAACTCTTCCAGAGAAGCGGTTCCCTTCACTGAAGTTCCCGGAGTTGCTCCGTTATGCAGTTCTCTTACTTTTTCCTCATCCAAATCGAATCCCGCTGTAGAAAAACCGTTATCGGCAATATTGTAAAGCAGGTTTCTTCCCATTACTCCGAGACCAATGACCCCGTAATTGTACTTTTCCATTCTTATCTTATTTAAGATTTATTTTATTTTTACAGATCAAATTTACGGAAATGCATAGCAGTAAAAAAATTATACAAAATTTTCTTTCAATCATTATAGTAGTTATCATCAACTGAAAAATCTAAATACATTCATATAATTCATTTCAGCTATTTAGTTTACATGATGATTATATGAGAAAAAAGATTTGATCTATTTGAGATTATCGTGAAATATAGATGATTGGGTTTATTTAAGGGCAATAGGAAAGCTGGGTCTTATCATTCAATGACCAAAAAGCCAGATAGGGTTATCATCTGGCTTTTTTTAATTGCTTATATTATTGAATGTGTGGAAACAAAATCAGATTGTTTTCAGATACAATTCCTGTAATTCTTCTGCCGTAAATGCTTTGGACTGGAGATTCTGCACCAGCTGTCCCTGTTTCATAATTCCGATATTTGAGGCCACACTTACTGCATTGAAAATATCATGAGTAGCCATGAGTATGGTTCTCCCTTCCTGTCCCAGCTGACGGATAATTTCCGTAAACTCTGCCGTGGCAATAGGGTCCAGGCCACTCGTAGGCTCGTCCAATAAGAGTACTTTGGCATCTTTGGCCAGGGCAATCGCTATTCCTACCTTTTGACGCATCCCCTTAGAATAGCCACCCAATGTTTTATGGTGGGCTACTTCCTGTAATCCGGTATGTCTCAGAAATGCGGACAGTTCGGCTCTGGTGTAATTAAATCCTGCTATTTTGGAAAAGAAATCCAGATTTTCCATGCCGGTAAGATTAGGGTATAAAAGCACAGTCTCCGGAATATAAGCCAGTTCTTTTTTTATTTTCTGCGGATGATCTGTCACCGATATATTATTGATAAAAGCATCTCCGGATGTAGCTTTGATGAGTCCCAGAAGAATATTGATGGTCGTACTTTTGCCTGCTCCGTTTTGGCCTAATAAAGCATAAATTTCTCCCTTCCCAACTTCTAAATTAAGGGATTGAAGCGCTGTGAAATCATTATATTTTTTGTGTAGATTAATTGTTTTTAACATAGTTTTCGGTATTTATTTTGTGAAAAAAGAAGAAGTAAAACGATGATGATCAAATACGGTAATAAAAGCTGCAGCATATTCAGTTTTTCAGGTTTTGTGAAATGGTCTACTGTTTGTGTGGCCCAGTTAACGGATTCTGCATTCTGACCTGAAAAGATAAGAGGATAAAAAAACAAACGTTTTCCTTCATGAAACTTTTGCAGTGCCGCACTGTATTGCAGGTGATTATCCATTCCGGTCTGAGCCAGCCGGCTCTCGGTAAGCTGAGTATGGATGTTGGGAAGAAAATAACCAAGGAAAACGGCGGCACGGTTACGCTTGTCCATTTTCTCTCTGTAAAGAAGTGCAGATTGTGAGGCTTCCGCATCTCCCATATGCTGCATGGCGTAATACCAGGTCCAGGTGAAGGTATCATTCTCTTCTACGGTAAACTTCCTGTACTGAGGATATACTTTGTAAAACTTTTCCATGGTAGGTTTCTTGGGCTCATCCCATTTGTTGTGGTAACCTTCACGCTGTTCCATAACTGCCTTAAGGGATTCCTGAACAGGATAAGACTTTTGGATCAGCAGATTACACCCCATCGGAATAATGAAGTTCATAGCAACCCACACAATAAGAAGGATGAGGGCATTCTGAGCAGATGATTTTCTGAACAGGATGGCCCAGCGGCATAATACAAACCAAAAGAGAATATACAGCCACCCCGAGAGGATAAAAAATATATAGAACTTATCCAGAGGAATCCGGATCCAAAGTGTGGCAATGATGATCAAAAGAAGGTAGATCAGGCTTACCGCAATACCCCGTATGATTATTTTGGCATTTAAAAATCTTCCCAGATGTCCGCTTTGTACAGAAAGAAGTTTCCAGGTTCCTTTTTCCTCCTCTTCGGAGATGAGGTTATAGCAGAAGGCAATAATAACCAGTGGGAAAAGAAAAATAAGGACAAAGCTAAAATCGAAATTCCCGACAGCAGCATTGGCAGGATTATAAAAATCCGAATTATAACGCTGCTCCTCCAGATTTCTTATGGTAACGCCCTGTATCGACGGATTCAGATCGCGCATACCTATATTTAATGCTGCAAGCTTTGGCGTTTCATTCACCAGGTTGAATTTGACGTAATATAAGATCAGGCCCAGATCATCCTTGTGAAATTTTACATTGCGTGCAATGCTTTCTTTCTGAAAATTGCCACTCTTTGCAATGATATCTTCATTTCTGTCGAGGAATTTTTTTCCGGTATAGATAGCCATGAGGCCTGCCGCCAGTAAAAATACCAGGGCGATAAGATAGGCCTTGTTGCGGTAAAATTGTTTATATAAATAATGATTCATTAGATAAGTTTTAGGTTTCTACTGCTTATTTCTATGATTAATACACAGGCTGCAAGCCAGAATAACAGGGCTGCGGCAGATATCCACTGATTCTTCATGCTTTCGGTAAGAGAAGTATACTCATACTCGAAATCAGGGAATTCTTTCCAGTTTTTTCCGTCGATCACAGCCGGAGGACCTCCTTTTTCCGGTTTTATATTGCTGATATACTGTATCTGCAGATCATTCAGCCGCTGTGCCATCTTGTAGCGGTATTCTTCGGCCTGTTTCTGAAACTGGATGTAAGAGAAAAAATCTGTTCCCGTTGCTGCCATAGAAAAATGTCTGATGGCCAGAGAGGGATCTATAAACCCGAACAGCTCAGAGAATTTCTGCTGCTGGTGATATTGTTCCTGTAACTTTTTCTGGTGCGAAATGTAAATCTGGGAACTGATCTTTTCGCCCTCCTTCATCACAAACCCACTGTAGTTGAAGGGCAGCTCATTGGTATTGGTTACTCCGTAGTGAAGAAGCAGAGAGTCTTTAATCTTTTTGAAATGAGGATCATCCGGATTATGGCTGTCTCCCGCTTTCAGAATATCTTTTTCCAGCTGGGTTTCAAAAGCAATACGGGATGGGGTAGAATACAGGTTCTGTGCAGCAAACTGGATCCCTTTCGGAAGAAAAATGACCAGGAGAAGCCAGCATCCGATCAGGCTTACCAAAGCCGTTGCAGAAGTCCTGCTTACTGATGATATTACCACCGCCAGGGTGCTGATGAAAAAATAATAAATCATGTAAGCGGGCAGGAGAGAAAGTATTCTCAGTACAATATCGTTAAGGAGAACTGTTTCCGAAAATGCGGCAGTAAACAAGATCACAGGTAATACAGGCAGCAGAAAGAATAATGAAAACTGCCATAATCCAAGGATCTTGCCCCAAAGAATATCCCTGTTGGACGCCCCCTGAATGCTTAGTATTTTCAGTGTGGTGTTCTCACGCTCCTGAACAATAAGTCCGAAACCCAGAAACAGGATGATCAGCGGAACAATGCTCTGAAGAATGAATGCACTGCTGAAGGCTCCAAAACGGACCAAAGCTCCGGAACTTCCTGCCTCGGAAAGGTTGGCGGTATTCTGTTTGTGGGCTTCCAGAAAAATAACATTGCCCAGATAATCATCCAGCCCGTTATCAAAAAGGCTTAAAGGATGGGCGGTCCGGAATACCAGGTATCCGTAGTGGGCCATCCTGTGCGGATGCTTGTCTGGCCGGTCTTCCCAATGTTCCCGCACCTCGCTGCGGTATTCTTTGATCTGGGAAACGTTGTCTGTATATTGCATGAATCTGACCCCGATGCTCATCATACAGAATAAGAGCACAATAACGGTGATAAGCAGGTTTTGTTTTCCTTTGAGCAAATCCTGCCGGGTTTTTCTGACGATACGTCGTAAGTTTGAAATAGGCATAGTTTAAAAATTATAGGTAGCAGTTAATAGATAATTTGTGGGAGCTCCCGGAAAAAGTCTGAGATAATTCTGTGCACCCACCCAATAAGACGTGTTGGTGATATTATTGACCGTAAGTGCCAGCTGCACTTTCGACTGTAAAAGAGTATAATAGACCGCAGCATCTACAGTAGTGTAAGCCGGAAGCTGAAATCCTCGGGTAAACCAGGGAACTTTGGAACTCTGGTACAGCATACCCAACCCAACTCCGAAGTCGCTCAGGAAGCTTGTTTTTGAAAAATTATAACGGGTCCAGATATTAACAGAGTTCTTAGACGTATTCTCCTTTCTTTGACCTATGAGAGTTGCGTCTGCATCGTCTACTATCCGGGCGTCAATATAACTGTATCCGGCATAGATGTGCCATTGAGGAAGAATATAGCCTGTCACTTCAGCCTCAAAACCTCTGCTGCGGTCGGCACCACGCTGGATAAGCTGATCCGGTTCTGCCGGATTATTGGCATTGATCAGTATATTTTTCTGATTGATCTCATATACCGCAAGACTGGCCGAAAGCATCCCGAACAAACGCCCTTTAACCCCTATTTCCTTAAGATCAGAAGTTAAAGGTTTGAATTGGGCAGCAGATTCCGAACCGGTAAACCGCCCGGTGTTGGGCATTAATGTCACCGTATTGGACTGGGGCTGGTATCCGGTAAGATACGTTCCATAAAGGTTGATCTCATCCGTCAGGCTATAGGTGATTCCCAGTCTGTATAAAAACTTATTGTTGCTGAATGAAGATTCGTCAGCTTCTTTAAAGTGGGTTGTATCTTTAAACCATTCATGACGGATCCCGGACAATACTTTGAATTTTTTCCACGTAAAAAGATGCTGAATATAGGTTGCATGAGTGGTGGTAAGTGCAGCAGGCAGCTGGGTCGTCACATTGGTCTTATACAAATCTGCTCCCTGATAATTTTGCGCTCCGGGGCTTAAATCAAAAGGAGTGACGTTCGGTTTAGGTACTGTTATTCCGTTGTACAGGATGGTTTCATAGCTTTCTGCATTGGCAGGATTATAAGAGGATGCTACAGAGCCGTCTTTCATCAGAAATCCTCTTGCAGCATTCTGAAGGCCTCCTTTTCGCTTTTCCCAGATCTGGTTATCGTACCCGATAAGAGTTTGATGTTCCACCTGCCCGGTTTTAAAGTTGAAATTAAAATAGGCATTCAGGTTGTCCGTAGCCCAGTTTTGCTTTCTCTGGACAAACTGCATCATGGCCAGGCTGGATATGGGTTTGTTTTCTATATCAGGGACGAAAGCCCCTGTAGTACGATGCTCCTGAAGGTCTTCTTTCCACAGCTGTTTCATGTAAGAGGCATTAAAGCTGATGTGTTTATTAATATGTCTGGAGAAGTTTCCCATAATGATCAGCTCCCTCGTTTTAAAAAAGTCGTCAGGAGCTCCAAGATTTAAACTTTTCGGGGTGCTGTTGAGGTCGGTTTTCCCTGCTACGGCTCCAAAAATAGGCTGGCCGCGGTCCAGGTTTCCATTGAGATGATTAATGATCATCTCCACATTCAAAGAAGTTTTTTCATCCGGGATATAGGTAATGGAAGGCGAGATCAGAAAACCACTGTTGTTAATATGATCCCTAAAGGATTTTGCATTCTGATACGCCCCATTAAAACGGTACAGTAAAGTTTTGCTCTTATTCAGAGGTCCTGTAAGGTCTGTTGTAATCCGGTAGGTATCAAAACTTCCGCCTGAGAGACTGATTTCGTGCCGTGGATCCGGTAAAGGCTTTTTAGTCACCATATTGATGGTCCCACCGGGATCTACGCTGGACATGGTGATGCTGGCAGGACCTTTAAAAACCTCTACGCGTTCTATATTGGAGGTCATAGGCTGCAGAAAATAATACTGCCTGGTTCTCATTCCATTGATGATCTGACCTTCTTCATTCTGGCTGATTCCGCGGATGTTGTACTGATTGTAATAGCTTGAAGGAGAAACACCGCTTACATTTTTTAATACTTCTCCCAGCTGAAAGGCCTGGCGTTCACGGATGAACTCTTTGGTAATGGTATTAAGCGTTAAAGGAAGATCCTTATTCCTCATGGCTGTTTTAGTGGCTGCAAAAGAATAATCAGAAATATAATCTTTTGATTTTCTGCCGATGATCTCTACCGTTTGTATTGATCCTGATGCGGAGTCTTTGCTTACCGACTGAGCATTCAGTAAAGAAGATGAAATAATAGCTCCCAAAGCAGAAAGCTGTATGGTTTTGCCGGAAATGAGGTTCATTACTTCCGGACCGTTAAAGTGGTTGATGCGCATTACAAATAGAATGATACAGACATCTGTGATATCGTATATTAATAAAAAGGATTTTGTATACAGAGAGGTATACAAATGCCCACAGAAATAGACTTACAGATCATAAGACCTGCAATAGGTAACGGGCTGCAGCGAAAAAAATAATCAGGCTGCAGTATAGAAATCTGACGGGGGTGCGCGGGAGCTGAAAAAATCGAGTAAACACCGGTAGGTAATGGCCTTCGGTTGAGGCATTTCACTGTCGTTGGCAGTGTTTACAGCAAAATCTACCGTTAAAGATTCCGGCAGAACCACATTGTTCATATGCATATGGAGGGCACACTGGCAATGGTCATCCTTGGAGAAGGTAGGTCCTTTTTCTTCTTTAGAATCTTTTTTAGGGAAGGTTTTGGTGGTTGCGTGCTTCGCATGTTCAAGACATATACTTATTCCACTGACGTTCGATAGGAAGATCAGTAACAAAGAAAAGACAAAAAAGGTTTTCAATGTTTTTTGCATAAGAAGCGTCAAAAGTAGGGATAAAATTTTATAAAATGAAACTTTGTTGCAATAATAAATGTAAAACTCATCCCTTTTTTGGGATGAGCTTATTTAATGAAATAACATTCTTAGCTGAGCTTAGCACAGTGAGAACAAAGTGGTTTGCCACCAGTACCAGATCTTCTGTTTCTAGTTTCGATGTTGTTTCCTTCTGTACAACTTGTGTTGTTGTGGTGAACATTTGCATTTCTTTCAATGCTATGCCACGGCGTTGTTTTTGCCATAATTAATAAGGTTTAAAATTCAAATGAAATTTATTGAGAATATTTATTAATTCATTATGGGAAACCGTATTGTTGAAATGCAATTTCCTTAATTGGCAAACATTAATATTAAGCAAGGGGTCAGAATTTTCCTCAATACAGTTTATTCTGTTTTTATTACTGTCTTAGTTTTTTTGTTTTTTCCAGAAATTCTCAAATTGATGTCAAAATTCATTTTGATTCTTCGAAGCATTTTGAAAACTAAGTAAAAAGCTGCGATGATTTGTATTTCAGAAGTGGTTTTGAAAATACTTTTGCTTTGGTATTCTTGATGAGAATTTGCTAAGATTTCTACATTAAATTTTGTCTGACTATTTTCAATAGTTTTAATTGTACTCATTTGCAATATTTTGTTAAATTAATAGTGCAAAGATTGGTTATTATCGAGTATAAATGTTATCCAAATTATTATCCAGTTTATCCAGGAAGTGTAATAATTGATTGTAAACTAGATTGTTATTTATTTAATCTGTATTGATGATTTTATTGTGAGGAATTTTAAATTGATTTTGTTTCTCGATTGAAAGCTTATTGTCTGTAAAAAGAGTTTTACGTATATCTTCAGGTTTTGGCTGCTCTTGTTTATCTATAAATTCAAAATGGTCTAAAATCATTCTAGAAATGGCGCTGGTGTTATCCTTTCCGTTTCTTTTGGGAGCTTCAATAAAACCTTTATCAATTAATTCGGAAAACAAATAGCCAATAGATTGAAGACTACCTTTAATTTTTATTTTTTGTGGAACTACAATTTTATCACCGTTAGTGGGTTTTGGTAATTGAGACCCTATTTCTGAAGTAATTTTCTTTTCTAAACCATCTCCTTTGTAACCATTAGTAAGGCTTCGTAAAAGTTTTTCCCTGTCTCTATCAAATATTCTGTTCATATGTTTAAAATGCATATCAATATTATCTGAATCAAAATATTTTAAGTCAAAAAAATAAAAAGTTTTATTGTAATAGTATACTAAATGATTTTTATGTGTACCATAATTATCAAATTTATCTTTAGGTCTATAAGAAACTTGATATCGATTATTTCCAAGTATGTAGTAATCAATTTCTTTTATTCGACTGGCTAAAAATTTGAAATCATCATTTTTTTCGAAATAATCATTTATAGTTGCATAAATATATTTTTCTTTAAAATTTTTAAAACTATTTTTAAGACATGTAATTATTTCACTTTCAGTGAAATAAGAAACTATTACATATTTGGTTAAATTATAGTTGTTAAATTTATTTTCAATAGAGTTTATATAATCAAGGAAATAGTTGTAGTTGTGTTTTCCATTTTTTGCAATATTAATTGCAAAATCTGATAATGTATTAGCTTTAAAAAGTTCTACTTCATTTATAAAATCTGAAAATTTATTATGGTATAAAAGGTTGTCTTCAGTTGTTTGTTGTTCTTCGGTTGCTTTATGATTCTTCTCTAATTCATTAAACAATAGGTAAATTTCTTTTTTTAAAAATTTGTACAGACGATTAAAATAATCCTTTTCATCGTACTTATAGAAATCTATTTCACCTATTATGAAAACATAATCAATAGCTCTTTCTTCTCCTTTCTCATAAGTATAAATTAAATCATCTGCTATAGCTTCAAAATGTTTTGGAAAATGAGATATTTCTACATCCCGGCTAAGTTGCCCATTATGTTCTTCTTGATTGTTCTTTGAAAAAAGAATGTTTTCTAAAATTTTAATGTCAGCCAAATAACGTTTTTCAATATATTTCTCTGTTGTTAAAAATTGATTTTTTTCTTTTTCTAATAGATAATAGTTAAACTCTAGGTTTTTGAAAATTTTTAAAAAATCTACATAGGTATGAGAGTAAATATTAACTTTCAGATCTTGATAATCTATTAACTCAATTTCTTCAAAATGTTTTTCCCAAGCAGGATATGTTTTTAAAATATCTTTATTAATTTTAATTTTCCTGTATTCTTGTTGATAACTTATAACATTGAAAAGCTCCATATTTTAAACATTGATAATTGGCTACTATTACAAATTTATAATAAAATGTCTGAGGATATTGTTTACATTGAAAGAACTTTGCACAAAAGAATAAACAACAACTTAAATGAATGCTAGAAGTGTACTAAAATAAACTAGCTCTTTTTATGTTTTTTTTGTTTTAATTTCTTTAATATCATATTTCTTCTCTTTAATTGGTTCATCAGGGAAGAAATCTTTAATAGAACAACCTAATGCTATTGCGATTAAGTTTAGATGAATCAAATTATATTTAGCCTTTTTCGAAGGAGCTTCTATCTGCGAAATAAATCCAATATTCTTACCAATAGAAAGAGATAGTTCTTCTTGAGTAATTCTTTTTGTTTCACGTATTTCTTTTATACGCTTTATAACAAACCTTTCTATTTCGTCTAATGATTCATTCATAAGCCAAAGTGAATAAAAAACATCAAAAAATATTATGTACTATAGTACATATTTTAAAAATTGTTTTATATTTGTACAATAAGCTACAATAAAGTAGCTTTGCGATACTTCAAAGAATAATAGAAGCTATTGCTTAGAATCTTGTACTAGAAAACTGGTAATTTTTAAACACACAAGACGATAAGCAGGAAGCTCACGACCTAGGCGTGGGCTCTCTTATCTGTGTGTTGGGTATACCAGTACCTCTAGTTCAGATATTGTAGAGTCTCATGCCGTTTTTATTTTCATGCTGTTCTGCTTTTCTACAATCATCTTTTTCTAAGCCGTTTCACCACATAAAGTATCATGATACGATACAATGGAGTGTACAATCCATTGCGGCTTCAGGGCTTTCACGGGAACACAGATTTTATTTCTATTCATCATTTACCATACAACTCAGCGTACATCGGTAGGCTGGTGGTTTCATACATTCTAAAAATACAAACACATGAAAAAAAACATTAAGAAAAATCAAGGTTTTAAGTAAAAACTTGTTTAAACTTTTTAAGCTTAACCACAAAAGGAACAAAAGCTATTTGCGCAGATTTTAAATATAATAAAAGTTCTCAAAAGAATAAAAATCAAAGATTTTTAAAGGCTTATGTGAACTTCTATGCGCAAAGTAACTAAACTTAAAAATCAAAAATGTTTAAAATAAAACTTTTGTGACTTTTGTGGTTTAAAAAATAGCTTCAGCTATGTCCTTAATGATTCTTAAACCCTTAAAAGATCTTAATGGTTAATTAAGGAAAAATGTCACTCAATCCTTAGTTTTTGAACCCCATTAAAAAATACAAACAATGAAAAAGATAAAAACACATTTCGATACCTGCTTTCGGGCAGACAGCAAGCACTCTGGGCTAAAGCTGATGGAAACTTTCTTCCACTTCAATGAGCTGAATGATTCCAAAGAAATGCTCAGCAACTTAGTGAACTATGCGGTAAAGAGAAATAGCTGGATCCATGAAGATCCGGCGGTGATCTTCCGGTTTCATCAGTCGATGAGGTCGTTGATTCGGGCAGGCTATCTCATGATATTAAAGGAAAGAAAATGGACTGTAGATACCCAACCAGAAAAGATTTCCCCGTGGCTTCTTGGCTTGCTTTCGGAGAAGGAATACCGGAATCCGCTGTTGGTTTTCAAAAAAGCATTCAGAGCATATACCCTCAAAGAATTTGATTATTTTATGTCCGGAATGGTCTATTTCTCCATGGGTGTTTATGAAAATCTACCGGAAAGAAATATCGTGATGCCCTACATCCATACGGTTAAAATGCTGGATGCAGCGTATCTTATTCTGGAAAGAAGAGGGAAGAGGGTAAATGGTTCTGTGCAGGAGGGCTGAAGTTAAGGGGCTGGAAGTTACTCTTAGTGGTGAGTACGTAAAAGTCCCTGTAAAATGTCATTTTTAAACTAACTAAAGTGTACTGAAGTGTTTATAATAAAGGTTTTATTATGTCTTTTGTGGTTTATATTTTACGCAAAGACCTGATATATTGATGGGATGTATTGATTGTAAATGTAAAAAATAGTAATTTAACTTTCTGAACTTTAATTATCTCTGCCATTTTTTGTGCGTCTCAAAATTGTTGAGGTAAACCTTGTTTTAAAAAGTTCCTCTCTATTATTTATCCTGTATTGAAGAAATGGGAAAGAAGTTTTCCTGGAATTTTTTATAGAATTGTAAATGTTGAGAGGGGGTGAAATATTTCAAATTTGAAAAATGCATTGTGATGTTACCGGATGAGCTTAAACAAATATTAAATGAAACTTCTACAACGAGTTGGTGCATTGCTTCAGGCTTTAATACCACGAAGAGATTAAAAAATAAAGATTATATCTCTGTAAGATGCAAAGATTGTGGATTTCGTACAAAACATAATTTGGGAAATTTAAAATACCATCTGTTTAATGATCCCAATCATTGTAGTTGTACAGATTGCAAAACAAGGATTAAAAAGAAGGAGAGAAGTGATAAACTTATCATAAAAGCCGAAAAAATCATGCTTGAATCGGTTGATTTTCCCTGGATTTTAAATAGAGCTGGAATTGATAATGATCAGATCTACTATGCAAAATCATGTTTGCCTTTAATCTGTAAGACCTGTGGTGAAACAAAGGAACATACCTATAGCAATATATTTACAGCGATTTACTCACCGGGGCATATTGTGTGCATTAATTGTAAGCTCAAACTGAAGGTATTACTTAAACTTAAACGATGGAAAACTGAAATCAGGAGAAATTCTTCTGACGAATATGATCTGGACATGAGTATTACACCTTTAGGTTATAAGATTATACATCGAATATGTGGTAAATTTTATTATGTCAGGTCACCTCAGTCATTTAAAAATATAAAATGTTCTTTCTGTGAAGACGATACCGGTAGTATAAATATACTGGAGAGAATCAAAGATGATATTGAACTGGGAAATTATATTGCACAGCAAACTTCAGGTCAGCTGACATTGCATAGTGTAAACAGATTTGATAAGGTCCTAATAGTCTCTTGTAATCTCCATTCTGAACAAGGAACGTATTCTTTACCGTGGAGATCATTTCTAATATCCAAAAGAAATAAAGGAGTAATGTTATGCAATCTCTGTAATAAACAACGGCTTAGAAAAACTAGTTTTGAAGGCTATAATTACAAAATAGCCAAACTTAAATTAAAGATCGCTACAGATGATACATTGGAAAAAATCGATACAAAAGAAAAAGTGTTACATTGGTGTACTTTGAACTCCAGACATCCTGCATTTTTAGCTACCCCTGAAGAGGTTTTGCATAAAAATAAACGCTGTGCATTCTGCTATGATAACGCTTCATTTCATAAAGGTTATGATTTTATCAAAGCTTATATAGAAATGGATGAAGATCGTTTCTATACGCATTTTGGTAAGAAGTTCAGACTCCTATCGTCAAGATCAGAAATTGAAGCACAGATAAAACCATTCTCACCGATTAGCCAAATTCGAATTAGAATCAATGAACTGACTTGTCATATACATGATGAATATGAAGTTTCCTGGGCTGATTTTAAATGTAGAAATTTGGGATGTACTCAATGTACACGTGAAAATAATGTATCATATGCACATTCTTATTATCAGGCATTGCTTGCATACTTCAATCTTGATTATGTGGCCGAATACCCCATAAAAATAAACGCAGAAAAGACTTACAGAATAGATTTTAAATTGCCAACGATCCCGAATTATCTGGAGATAGACAGTTCTATTCACGTTGGAAAAGGATGGGATAAGAATGAGAAGAATATCCGGGCCTATCGAGAAAGAGACAGAATAAAGGACGAGCTTCTTGGCGATAATATTGAACGCATAAAATTGTATGATGACAAAAATAAACATCTACCCATGCAAACTCAACTTCAGATTATTGAAAAAGCTTTTTTAGATAGGATGATACACAATAATTTGCCAATACGGAGTGGAGATATTGAAGCAGCTAAACGTGATCCGGACTTTTTTAAAAATGCAAGGATTGTTGCACGTATCAAAAGATTGGAATACTTCCATAAGGATCATATTGAGTTCAGGTATACCGATCATTTATCGATGCTACATTCATATGATGTTGATGAAATTGAGTTTTATTGTAAAATTCACGGGAAAACATTTTCCAGGAAGCTTATTACCGTTGCGAAGCTACGTTTTTTATGCCCTATCTGTAAAAACCATATTATGCTTGGTGAACAGCAGTCTTACTATATGAGTAAAGAAAAAATTCAGGAGATCTCCAATATAGTTGATATTCGTTTTGATAAAAAAATGATTATTGATTGTAATAATTGGGGTGAGAATGTTTCTTTTTTTCTGACCTTAGTTTTTCCAGTTTCGGTACAAAATCAGCAAAAAACTATATTACTATCCTTGAACGAACTACTGGGCTCAAACATCTCTGACATAAAACATAGAGTAAAGCAAATTAATAATACTGAATCCTTCAGGAAGATCAAGAATAAACGTTACATTACTGATTATGAACCGGTGCTGATTGATAAAATATACCAGAAAGAACGTTTTGATCAGCACAAGCTTAGTAAAATGATGCTGAAGGGCTATCAGAATGAAGCGAAATCAATTAACAAGTTAATGAAAAATAAGCAGGAGAAAGGTTATATTGAAGGTTTGATAGACCATAATGAAATATCATTAAAACCTTATATCCATAAAAGTGAAAGCGAAGCTAAGCTTTGCCTTGGCATTTTTGACAGAAAAATTATTCCCTTTTTTTCTCAATCACAAGAAATGGAATTACTTACGGTAAGGGAACATTATGCCAACAATAAACAATACCTTCTGATTAAACGTAAAAGCTGTGGCCATAGATTTTACAACAGCTGGAACTGGATAATGTGCAGAAATAGGGAAGGTAAAGGGATTCAATGCCAACATAAAGATTGCTTTGATCGATATTACAAGGAAGTCTATAAATCCGGAAATAAGATACCTAACCAAGAAATACTAAATGTTTTTAAGGAAAAATATTTTGCACAATATTATCCCTTAAACGCAGATATACCCATAAATGTAAGGGATTTAATTGATGTAGCTCATCTTCCAACTGGCCGTAAGTTTCAGACTAGGTTTGATAATTTTAGGAGAGGAAAATTTAGGTGTTCTTATAAGAAAATGTCCATAGAAGAACTTTCAAAACACTTCCCGATTTTTTACGATACAAAATAAAAAGATTATATGAGACCTAAAAAATTAAGAAGTCAAAGCTCCTCCAATCTCTTCTTAAACTCTTTGAGGTGGAGCCATTGCACATCCTTACCAGGATGCTCACAAAATGAGCACAAAGAAAGTTGGTATCCTTCTATACATTCCAGTATTTCAAAATAAGCCAAAACGGGTTTTCCATCCTTTTCAATACCTATCCCTCCATTACTCCTCGAAATTTGTAATGTATTTAATCCTTCGGAAAGCCCTTTTCCTGTAGCTTTTACATAGCTTTCTTTCAGGGTCCATAATTCAAAAAAAAACAGGTTTCTTTCCGTTTTATTGATTTTTTGGAATTGTTGATACTCTTCGGTTGTTAAAGACAATGAAGCCAGGTTTTCTTTTACCTTGGCTATTCTTTCAATGTCAATGCCTACCGGATCCTTTGAAACTACCCCCGTAACCCAATCTCCGGAATGCGAAATATTAAAATGAAGATGGGAGTGATGGGGAAGATAGGGTTTTCCAAACTCCTGGTATTCATAATGTATTTCATCATTTGTTAATCCATAGTGTCTGCATAGAATAGTACGGATGATCAAATCTCCCAATAATGATCTTACTGCATCAATGGGTTTTCGGAATCGCTGGATTTTGGCCTTTTTATCGGACGAGACATATTGGATGAGCTCGTTAAATTCCGCCTCATCCAGGAGATTATTAATATGGATACAATAAATATGCATGTTAAGACCATATGAGAAGTTCCCAGTTATTTTTTTGAGCCAATGAAGCCAGTTTTTTATCCGGATTAACCGCTACAGGATATTGTACTGAAGAGAGCATCGCAATATCATCACCTGAGTCTCCGAAAGATGCACAGTTTTCCAGCGTAAACTGATTGCTGTGAGCGTGTTGACGGATGAGTTCAGCTTTTCGCTTTCCGCTAACGGCACGACCCTCCATTTCTCCGGTATAGATTCCGTTTTTGGTTTCTAGGCGGGAAGAAATAAGCTCAGCCCCTAATTCTTCGGCTAGAAGCTGCAGGAAAATATCCAAAGATCCCGAAACCAGAACTATCTGTGTTCCTTGTCTTTTGAAAGTATTGATGGTTTCGAGAGCTTTTGAAAAGAGTTTCTTTTGATATTTTTCCTGATAACATTGAGTTTTTAAAGAATCCATCGTTTCAACAGAGATCCCTTTATACTGTCTGTAGATGGAAGCTGTAGCCTTTTCACGGTCAATCTTGTCAAGAAAAGTCCAGTACATGAATCGAAAGGGAAGTCCTGCCCTCCAAAGGCTATATCTGAATGGTGACATCACCTGTTTTTTAATATACAATAAAGGCTCTACAATATTGCTTTTGGTTAATGTACCATCCACATCAAAATAGACGGCATGTAGGTTTTTAGGTAAGTTTTTCATTGATTGAATACAAGTTTTTAATGATGAAACAATCATGATTGATCAGCCATTCCGGAGTCACCAATCATGAAAGTCTCATCTTGTTGGGATAAAATCAGGTTTGTTGTAAATCTGATTTTGTTTTAAGCTGAATGAGCCGTCTCAATTCACCAATAATCATGATAAGAGCGATAAGGGCCACACCATATTCTATTGCGCTTGAAGCAAGATAAATCCAGCTGATTCCATATAGACCAGGTAAAATGAGCATGGCAGGCACATAAAAAATGATTTGCCGGATAATGGCCAGCAATACTGCCGGTTTTCCTTTACCAATAGAGGGATAAAAACTCATGGTCATAAACAGAAAGGGAACTACGGGAGTTGCCCACAACAAAACCTGAAAGTCTTTGTAATGCTGGTCATTAAGTGATTCTGTACTGATCATTGAAGAAAGTACGGTCTCCGGATAACCAATTAAAAGAATCCATATAGGTAAAATGAACAGGGTTGAAAGCAATACGAAAATCATATAGGCATTCATAGTCCGGTCGTATTTTCCTGCTCCAAAATTAATTCCGATAACAGGCTGAAGGGCTCTCATAAATCCGGCAATCGGCATCAGAAGTAGAGTATATACCCGGTAAGCAGCTCCATATACCGCCATATCTAATGCACTGCCATATCTGGAAACACTTTTGAAAACGGCTATTGCCTGTATCAGATTCATAACTACCATAATGAATGAAGCCATGCCCAAGGAAGAAATTGCCTTTAAGATAGCTTGATCATATTTCAAAGACAGTGGCTGTGCCGGAAATGAAACATTTTTGCTGCGGAAATAGTAAAAACCGAAAACAGAATAGACAAGCATGCCAATGTTGGCTCCCCAGGCTGCTCCTGCAACGCCAAGTTTCAATACATCAATCAGGAAATAGCTGACCAGTAAATTGACTACCAATCCGGTTCCCATAATAATCGCTGCAAGTTTCATTTTGCCTTCTGCCCTTACAATCATATTGGCTGAAAAACCATATACCCAAAAGAAAGCACCAAAAAGCGTGTGCTGAAGATAGGTATGGGAAAGATCCAGGATTTCACCCTGAGCTCCCATAAATTCTAATAGGGTCCTTCCCATGAAAAAGACAAAAACTAAATAAACTACAGATAAAACTATGCTGAGAACATTGACATTACCCAATAATTCTGACTGCTTTTTCTGATCTTTCTCACCAATGGCTATACTGAGCAAAGATCCTGCACCCACTCCAATGAGAGAACCTATTCCCATGGTTATAGAAACCACGGGATAGGTAATGGCTACAGCAGCCAGGGCGTTTTCACTAATCAACAAACCAACCAGCACCGCATCTAAAACAATATTAAGCCCATACAGCACCATTGCAATGATGATAGGCCAGGAAAGATTCCAGGCTAAGCTCCATAAGTTGTCATGTAGGATTTTATCTTTTTGTTCAATACTATTCATGATTATTGATCAGAAATTTCTAAATGACGAGCCAGATCAGGTGCATATTCTTCACCCACACAACCCAGGTGATCCCCTTCAATGTCTGTAATATCTAAAGTTCCGAGGCTGATTTCAGACCACAGTTCTAGAATATCATCATTGATTCCGGTTGCAGTCGTGGTTCCCTGATCTTTAGCTTTAAAATACCGGATATCACCAAAATAAGGGGGAGACACAAACCGGGAAGCTTTAAAGTTTTGAGCAAAAGTACTGTAGGTACGTTCCAGCAGTTCTTTGGGCATTTCGCGTCCGGATAAGCGTTTCATGGCATCAAGATAAGCATCAAATCTCTCGGATTGGCTGGCAGTTTTCATCTTGTTAAAAACTGAACTTATCTGTACCAATTCGCTGTTACCCTGCATCGTGAAAATAGCACCTTCCGGAAGTTCGTTTTTATTTTGCTGTAAGGTTTGGGTTACCCATTCCATGAACAGTTTTCCGTTCATCTCTCCAAAACCTGCATCTGCCGGGTTAATTCCTAAATTCGGCAGAAAACGGAATTCCACAAACAGATCATCATATACTTTAAAAGGAACACGGATGGCATCTATAATGCACAAATCAGCGACTTCAATTCCCTTTTCACTCAGTCTTCTTGCCATTTCTACAGCAATCATACTTCCGATGGAATAGCCGATAAGTTGTACCTGTTTAGCACCATTTTCAATAATAGAGGCACAATAATCATCTGAAATACGTTCCACCAGCTGATCGCTTTCTATAGCACAATAAGCATCAAAATCTCCAACGGAAATTCCATAGACCGCTCCGGAATTCTGATTGACCATTTCACGGATCAGGTGTTTATACCTTTCCAAAGTTCCACCTCCTGCATGAAGGATGATACGATGCATCCCGGATGAGTCCCCTCCGAAATGGGTAAGTGTTCCGATACGGGTTTCTTTTTTGGTTTCTTCTGCCTTCTTCTGAACGCCTGCATTGTTTTCCTGATCTCTAAAGAAATCTGCCAGATCTGCAATGGTAGGAGAGGTTAGAATTTGTCTTAAAATTAGGTCAAAAGTCAGATGCTGCTGCCCTTTTTCTACGAAAATATCCCTCAGTTTTCCAGCCATCTGAGCTGATATCAGGGAGTCTGCCCCAAAGTCGTTGAGGTTCTGATGCTTGTCGATATAATCAAGACCAAGAGAGCTGCACCACAAATCATGAATTGTTTTTTCAAGTTCATCCGTGAAATCCTGATTGCCTGTAGTGGTTTTACCGGTATCAAGAATACATAATTCTTCCAGTTTTTTAACATCTACTTTACCATTAACGGTTACCGGAATTCTATCAATAACCTGAAGATGGGAAGGAACCATATACGCAGGGACTTTTTTACCTAAAAACTGTACTATTTCAGAAGTAAAATCGGAATCAGACTGATTTCCGGAAGGAACTATAAATCCAAATAAGGTTTTTATTTTACTGTTTTCAGTATGGGTTTTAGCGATCACTACGGCATTGGAAACATCAGGATGGGTAGTTAATGCAGATTCTATTTCACCTAGTTCAATACGGTGACCTCTTATTTTAACCTGCTTATCTCTTCTTCCTAAAAACTCAATTTCTCCGCCGGGCATATATCTTCCCAGATCTCCGGTTTTATACATTCTTTCACCGTCTGAAGGATGTAGAAAGAAACGTTCATCAGTAAGATCAGGATCATTGAAGTATTCCAGTGCAAGCCCTGAACCTGTGATAAATAAATCCCCCGATTTCCATTCCGGACAATCTCTCATCTGTTCATCCAGAATACGGAATCCCTGGTTGGAAAGCGGTCTTCCGTAGGGTATACTATTCCAGTCCGGTTGTAATCCTTTATAAATATGGAAATTGGACCAGATGGAAGCTTCCGTTGCTCCACCCAGGCTGATCAGCTGTACAGAAGAAACCAGCTGCTTTAAAGTATCAGGGAGGTTCAAAGGAATCCAGTCTCCTGATAATAAAGCAAGCCTGAAATGACTTAGAGAAGTACGAATTTCCTGCTTTTCAGTTTCCAGAAAATTAACAAACATCTGCATAAGGGCGGGAGCTGTGTTCCATACTGTGATCTGATAATTTTGCATCAGTTCCAGCCAGTGAGAAGGATCACGCTGGCGGTCCGGGTTAGGATAGATGAGAGTTCCGCCAAGTCCTAACATTCCAAAGATATCATACACTGATAAATCAAAGCCGAGCTGTGATAAAGCAAGAACGCTGTCTTTTTCATTAATATTAAAGCGTCTGTTGATGTCCTCAATTGTATTCATTGCTCCTAAATGGGAGATCACTACTCCTTTAGGCTCACCGGTAGACCCTGAAGTATAAATGACATAGGCAGGAGCATTGCGGTCCTGTTTTGTATTGGCAGAAATTTCACCAAGATTTATTTCTTTGTTAAATGATAAGGTATCTACAGCAATAATGTGTACCCCGTTTTCTGTTCCGTACCCTTGCTGATTGATTTCATCAGAAGTCAGAACATACTTAATCCCTGCATTTTTAATGATCTTTGTTCGTCTTTCAACAGGCTGGTTGAGGTCTATCGGAACATATACACCACCCAGAGCAAGAACCGCCAGTACAGAAGTTACCTGATGGTGGGATTTAGGAAGGGTAATCGCTACTTTATCCTGCTCTTTGCAGCCCAGTTGTTGTAATTGCAAAGCAATAGCAACTGTTTTTTCTTCAATATCCTGATAGGTAAACGAACCGTACTCATCAACAATAGCTGTTTTATCAGCGTAAATTTTGAAGTTTTTGATGACGGGTTCATGAAGTAAAGATTCCGGCAACATAGCAGGTTCATGATTCAGTTGGTCTCTTTCTTCCTGATGCCTTGATGGTAATGCAATCAGGTCTTTTTTGTGCCACGATTCCGGATGGTCCGACAATTCGTTGAGAAGCGTTTCAAAGGTTGAAAACATATCGTCAATCATCTGTTCGGGGAAAATACCATCACGGGTATCCCAGTTCACAGAAAGTCCCTGTGCGGTATCTACCACCTGACAGTCAATAAATACCTGAGGCGTCTGGCTGATATTGTAGTCACCGATCTGTCCTTTTAGTCCCGAATCTTCACCCGTGTCAAGCAATCCGATGGCACTCGTTAGCACAACGGGTAAAAGAACTCTTCCGTTCTGTTGCTTTTTAGTCATTTCACGAAGTACTTCAACACCGGTAAATAACGGATGATCCAAATCGTCAAACAGCTGAATATTCATATTCTTTGCCGTCTCACTGAATACTTTGGGCTCCCTGTAATCTACTTCAAGTAAACTAACCGAAGTGAAATCACCCACAATCTGATGAACCTCAGGATGAAGAGGCATACGGTTCAGAACGGTAAGGTTAAGGCAGAAATGAGCGGTTTCGCTCCAGCGTTCCAGTACGGAAGCGTACACTGCTGCCACTGCAGAAGTGGGAGTAATACCATGTGAGTTGGCAGTTGCTTTAAAGCTTTCCCATTTCTTTTTTTCAATCAACGTGCTGTTTCTCGTAAAATGATTGGAGGCGGTATTTTCCCTGCGGGAAACGGGAAGGGTAGGACCTGCGGGCAACGTTTCCACACGATTCATCCAGTAGTTCCTGTCTTTGGCATAGGCAGGAGTTTCACGGATTCCCCTTTCTGCAATGGCATAATCTCTGAAACTAAGGCTTAAGGGGGAAAGCTGAATATCAGGATTGAAATAAAGTTTTTCAAATTCAGCCATCAGCATCCACATACTGATCCAGTCTGCAATCAGGAATTCCATAGAAAAATGAAGCACGGATTCTTTTTTCTGTTCCAGTTGTGTCGTGGTTACCGCAATATCGAATAACGGCCATTGTTCAGTATCATAAACACGATGGCTCATCTGCTCCCGTACTTTCTCCAAAACAGAAGCCTGTTCCTGAATTTTTAATGAAGAAACATCTTGATAACTTACCGTGAAGCGTGGTGTTTCCTGTTGAATGCTCTGAAACCCCTGATTGCTCACAGTAGCCCTTAGCATTTCATGCCTTTGAACCAGTCTGTTCCAGATATTTTCTACAAGTTCATGGTCTAAAGCATTGTATTTTAATTCCATATACAAATGACAGGCAACCCCGCCGTATCTGAATCCGGGGTTTCTCCCCAGAAGGTAAGCAGATTGAACATCGGTAAGGGGGAACGGTTTATAGCGGTTTGGCAGGTCATACTGGATGGTCATAGTCTTGTTTTCTGACTCCAGATAGTCAAGGATCTTTTCTTTGTTTTCCTTGAGAAGTTCTAAGTCATTCGGTTCCATAACTCCTTTCGGAGCTTTGAATTTTAATTTTCCGTCTTCTGTCCAGAGCTGAATTTTCTTTTTTCGCATGCTGTTCATCAGCTCCTGAACATCAACGGATTCTATATAGGTTGTCATAGGGATATTCATATTATTGGGTTCTAAAAGCGGATTAAGAGATACTCATTTCTTCCGGTTCGGCCGGAACGTGGCTGGCAATCTCGATAAGTTGGCTTATTTCAATCTGCTCATAGGAGGCATCCGGTTTTAAGGTCGGAGATCCTAAAGCGTGGGTCAGGTCATGCCACAAACGGGTACATAATAGTTCCTGGTGAGCTCTCTGTTCCGGTTTTTTTTCGCCTGTGATAAAACTTTTTATGGCTAGCAGGTCCTTTCCAATAGCTCTTGGCCATTGTTTCTGAAGAATTTCCTGATAAGTAGGCGGAAATTCAGGACCTAGAACCATAGTGCTCTTTTCATTCAGGTGATTTCCGGCAGATACATTTCTCAGCAATTCATTGTGTGGGATATGAAGTTGGGCTTTCCATACTACAGGTCCATGGGTATCGGTAAGAGATAAAGTTCCTCCGGAGCATCCGATAGAGATGGTATGCAGCAGATGCTGATGGTTGTCAGGATCGTTTGGATTGACTTCATTATGGGCACGAAGGGTAAGAGGCAGACCGCCCCATTCTCCGGTAAGTACCTGAAAGGGTCCCGAATCTTTCAGAACATGATGAATGTTTAGTGGTCTTGGGTTAGGCAAAAGATCAATCATCATCTGAACCAATGGAAATGATACCTGAGTGGCCAGCGCAATATCGATATAGACTGCTTTTTTCGTTTCAAAAAGATGTTTTGCCACTTTAGAAAATCGTCTGAAAGCCGGGAGATGAACATAGAGATTACCTGTAATGAAATGCACATTGTTCGATTTAGCTGCCCGTAAACAGGTGGCCAGATCATTGTGGTGGATAGGATGTTCCTGTATCACATGAATGCCTTTTTCCATACAATAAAGAGCGAATTCGGTTCCTTTACCGCCCATAACGCCTGAACGGAGGATAATGCACGCCAGATCAACCTCATCAGGGTTTATTTCTGTAATATCTTTTAAAAGGGGGATGCCGTAAGCTTCTGCGCATTTTTTTGAACGCTCACTGCCACCGGCAATCAAAGCTTTGATCTCAAAGTCATCAGACAGATTACTGAGCGCTTCCAGATAAAACTGTCCGAAAGTAGAGCCAATGACTACGGTTCTTATTTTTCCTGATTTATATTTTTTGATACTGTTCATTTTTTAATCTTTATAAGGTTCCTTCTTCCTCCACTGAAAGTTCTTCAATTGAATGATCAATAATCTGGATACTGTGTGTGGAATCTGTTTTTTCCAGAAGATCCATCACATAGTCAATATCCTCAATGGAAGCCGCATGATGTAATCCGTGTTTTAGTTTACCATCCAGTACTGCTTTTACGATAATGGCGGCTATTTTTCCGCAGAAAGGAATGATTTTTCCCACTTCATACACGGCAGTCTGTGTTTTTTCCTGACCTTCTGTTTCTCCGGTCAACTGGACCATAAGAATGAAATAGGGACTTCTTCCCAGCGTATCCATTTCTACGGCAAAGCACAATTTTTCAATCATAGCTTTAGGATTGGTTTTATATTCAAAACTGGCACTGTCGAGAGCTGCGATTGATTTTTCTCCTTCTACCGCAGCATACCATTCTCCGTTTTCCAGTTCAAGTCTTTGCGCCACCAGCTGGGTTTCATCATCAAAAAGAGGGAATAAAGTAATTTCTCCGGGGAAGAAAGGAAGTTCAACTCCGCTTTTTCGTGATAATACATTCGGTACGACACCGTTTCTCCAAGCCGCACGGGGAACATTGTTGGAATGTAATGATCCTTCCAGGTAATCTTCAGCACCGGCTTTTGAAAGCTGTCCTGAAGTGCCATAATAGCTAAGCAGAGAATGGACTTTGTCAAACTGCTTACCAAACCAGATCGGGAACAATCCTGAAAATCCGGGGGTAGCTCCGGCAGCATACACTATGATATTATCTCCGGTTTCCAGCGGATCGCTGTGATAATCATTATCTATTCCGGCATCTACCATGTTGACATGATGCTGCAAACATATTTTAGCAATCCGTCTTGAGTAACGATGGGATGGGGCAGCGCAATTTAAGATCAGGTCACAGCCGGCAATGAAACGGGTAATGCTTTCGTCATCTTCTACGTCTACCTGTTCCCAGATGGCTCCGGGAAGTGCTTCCGACTGTTTTGCTTTTCCTTTCTCAGGATTACGCCCTCCGATTTTTAAGGGACCAATGCCATATTGTTGCAGGGTAATGCAGGCATGATGGCCTACTTCTCCGTATCCTCCTATAATTCCTATCATAATTAAATTTCTCCTATTTCCATGGTTTCCAATTCCTGCTGCATTTTGATGTGCTGTATCTGCACTTTAGCGGCAACATCTTTTAAAGTCGCTCCAAATAATTCTCTCAGGGAGAGATTCACTTCAAACTGTTTTTTTACCTCTGTAAGAAAACGGGTAGCCGATAAGCTGTCGCCTCCTATTTCAAAGAATACATCTTTTCTTCCTACGGCTTCTAAAGCCAATAGCTCTTTCCAGATTTCAGCGATGCCTTCTTCCATCTTGCCTATTGGTTTTTCAAAATCTTCCGTACTTTTTCTTACTTCCGATTCTATCATGGTTTTTACCAGTCCGGTAAAGGATTTCCGGTCTATTTTTCCATTTGCACTTAACGGCATCCACGGAAGGATAACCAGCTTTTCAGGGATCATATGCGGTGGTAATAATGTCTGAATGTGGGAAAGGATCTGTGTTTCCTTTAATTGAGGACGGTTTTTCGGACACTGCGTATCATATACAAGAGTGAAAGAATCTTCAATTTCTTCAGCAGATACTTTTGTAAAGCCTGTTTTCAGAAAATAATTTTTCCAGGATGCTTTATTTAACATCGGACTGAATACTTCTCTGCGCTGAAGGTCAAAGTGCTGGAAACCACGGTCAATAACTCCTGAACTGATAAGGGCAACCGGCATCAATAGTCCGGCCTCAACAGCGAGAAGCCGCCCTCCGTTTTGGAGGAGAAGATGACTGATAAATATTCCCTGATCCGGTTGAGGGAAACGATGCAGTGTATTGATGGCCACCACAAAATCAAAATGATACCAGTATTCTTCGGGAACCTGGTTGTTTTTCAGTTCAATTCCATCGACCTGATAGCCTGCTTTAGATAATGTTTCGGTGCAGCTGTGAACCATAGCGCGGCCTTCGTCAATCACAGAATATTCAATGCTGTTATTTTGAGTCGCTTGAAGCAGTTTCTCTGTTAAAACTCCTGTTCGGACTCCCAGAATGGCAATTTTCAAAGTTTTTGCGGAAGTGTTGGCTGCCTGGTTAATTTTTTCGGCTATATATTGAATTCCTTTCAGTGTACTTTGATCATGGGTGCTTAAGATCTCAGGAGATAAAAGGTCATCATCCAGTAAAGATACTGAAGGCAGAGTGTTGGATAGAATCTGACGAAGTATCGGTTGGCGTTCATGAAGTCTTTCTCTGAAAGTGTTCAAAAAGGAATCATCAGAATCAACAGTACTTGGTTCAGTAAATAACCACTGACCTTCTTTTTCTGTCAGAATATTTTCTTCATGCAGCCAGTTGAACCACATATCCAGTACGGGAGTCTGCTCAGGAGCAATGCCCATTTCATTAATGATTTCAGCTTTTAATGCGGTGATCATAGACGGTAAGGCTGGTTCTGAAAGTAAAAGAACAGAATCATTAGTTCCTTTCATAGTGTGGTTTGATAAATCCAGTAATTCGTACAGGAAATTGGCAACCACCTGCTTTTGAAGTTGATATCCGGATTGGGCAGCAGGAGAGGCGGCTGTCAGTATATCAGATTCGGTTTCTTCAGTTAAAGCTGCTTTTTCTCCTACAATACCGGCAATCAGATGAGCAGATTGATGAATGGAAATTACCGCAGCTGTTGCCTGAGCGACTCCCGGAAAAGTTTTCAGGGCAGACTCAATTTCTCCGAGCTCGATTCTAAATCCGTTTATCTTTACCTGATGGTCTATACGGCCTAAAAATTCCAGATTACCATCCTGCCAGTAGCGTCCAAGATCACCGGTCCGGTACCATCTTTCGTTATCGAAAGTAACGAAACGGCTATGGGTAAGTTCCTCATTGTTGGTGTACCCTGAAGCAACTCCTTTCCCACCAATCCATAATTCTCCGGCAATGCCATCAGGGCAATCCATTCCCAAATGATTCACCACTCTGTATTTCTGGTTGGCCAGAGGTTTTCCATATGGAATTGATTTCCAGTTGGGATTAACCTCATTCACCGGGAAGAAATTGGACCAGATGGAAGCTTCTGTGGCTCCACCCAGGGCGATAAGCTGACCGTTTTCTGATCTTTCTATCAGTCTGTCCTTTAAATCTAATCCTACCCAATCTCCTGAGACTAATACCAGACGAAGGCTTGACAGATTATTTTCTGACGAAGAACTCAAAAGCAACATATCAAAAAGTGCCGGAACTGAATTCCATAGAGTTACGTTGTATTTCTCAACCCACTGAACCCAAAGAGAAGCTTCTTTTCGGTCTTCCTCACGAATCAGTACCAGCGATCCACCTACTGCCAGCAATCCGAAAATATCATAAACAGACAAATCAAAATCCAGAGCAGATATCGCTAAAGCCCGGTCTGAAGCAGTTACGTTAAACCTGGTATTGATATCCTGAATGGTGTTCCAGGCTGCGGAATGGGTAATTTCTACTCCTTTAGGCTCTCCGGTTGATCCCGAAGTAAAAATAATATAAACCAACTGATCTGTACCTGAATTGACAGGGGCTTCCAAAGGCACTACCTCAGAGAGTTCATCAAGATTAATGATGGTAATATGCTGCTCCTGTGCCAGATTGTTGAGATGTGGAAATTCGGCAAGCGTTGAAGAATCAGTAACTATATACTCTATGTCTGCCTTTTTAAAGATCTTTTTCTGGCGTTCTGAAGGCTGGTCTACACCAATCGGGATATACAGTGATCCACTGCCCAAAATTCCCATCACAGCAATGATTTGAGGAGAACCTTTTGGCAGTACAACTGCTGTACGACTATTCTGCCCAGCTCCGTTATCAACTAAGGCACGTGATAGTTTTAAGGCTTTGTTGGCGAGTTCTCCATAGCTCATTTGAGCTGTATTTCCCTCCTCCCAATAAAGAGCAATATCCTCGGGATTTTGCAAAGCATGCCGGAAAAAAGCCTGATGAATAAGTTGGGGCTGAATTTCTGCTAAAGTCTGGTTGGCTTCAGTTCTGATTGTTCTTTCCTGTTCGCTCAAAAGATCCGGTAAAGAATTCTGCCAGTTTTCCTGTGATGACCAGTTCAGTAAATAGCTGTGGGTGTTGGCCAGGGATTTCACTCTTTCTCCCTTTAAAAATTCAGAATGAATATGCCATTCAATGTGTACATCTTCAGTTACTTTTATCATCATTAAAACCGGAGAGGTGATGATGGGAATACTAAAATCAGAGGAGCCATCATGAAGAATTACGGAAAACCTGTGGTTCAGTAATTCTTGTGCTTTATTGAAATCTGAGGTGACAGAATCATTCAGATCACTGCAGTGTTTCAGAAAACTTTGATCCCATCCGATATTTTCAGAAGGATTGAGTAAAACGGAGAAAAAGTCGTTTTTACTGATGATATTCATCTGTTCACCAGTTTCCTGATCCGGCAGATCGAGCCAGGTTTTTAAGGAAAGTGCAGCCGTAAAAGCCAATATGTTTTCCGGCTGTAAGTGATATTCTTTTGATTGATCTCTAATAGCCTTCCAGGTTTCCTGGGAAATATGAAGTTTTTCCGTATTCCATGTACCATCCTGGATGAGCTGGGAGATTGTTTTATAATGAATTGAATCCGTTGTCATGAGTCATAGTAATTTAAGAGAGTGATTTTCTTGTTTGGGTAATGGTATCCATCAGTGAATTCAGGTAGGTTTCACCCAATGCCTGAATAAAAAAGTGGTGACCTTCAAACTCCTTGATGTGAAATTCATCTGTGGTCACTTCTTTCCAGTATTCCACAATTTCTTTGGTTGCATCGTCCTGTGTAGCGCAATGGACTTCAATAGGAATCTGAAGTTTTTGTCCTGTGTATCGTAAGGATTCATGGGTACGTAGATCTCCTCTCAGTTGGGAGAGGGTAAACTGTAACATTTCCGGATGATTCAGAATAGCTTCCGGAGTACCGCCCATTTTTTTGATTTCTTCAATAATTTCGGCATCAGTACTGGCGCTGCTCAAAGGGTTCGGATCCTGCATATGAGGAGCATGACGTCCGGCTACAATCAGTTTTTCAGGGAGCTGGAAACCTCTTTCCTGTAAGGTATAGGCGACCTGAAAGGCAACTGCTGCTCCAAAACTGTGCCCGTAAATAATATAAGGAGCGCGCACCACTTTTGGAAAAACTGATAAAAAGGCTTCTACCAGTTCGTCAATGGAGGTTGCGGCCGGGGATGTAATGTGATTGCCACGTCCCGGGATTTCTACCGGAATAAAATCTATGTCACTCATGTCATGGGTAGCATTGCACCAGCTTCTGTATAAACCGGCACTACTGCCGGCTGAAGGAAAACAAAATACCTGGATGCGCTCTTCCGAAGGTCTGAACGAATCTGTGTTTTCTTGTTCCTCCTGTATTTTTCTATGGTTAAATGGAAACCATCTTTGTAAAATATTCATATAGTTTTAGTTTTAATCTGTAGTTTTAATTTGTTTTTTATGAATCTGCACTCAGTTGAATGTCCCAGTTTTCAGCTTCTACAATCTGGTGCACCCATGCTTCATACAGAGTCACTATTTTCTCAAGCTGCCGGAGATCAAAAGCTTCTTCCACCACATCCCAGTTGATCAGGTATTCATCACCTCTGCGGTAGATCTGATGGTCAATGACTACCTGTGGAGTCTGGCTTACGGCATAGACTTCTTTTACGCCTTCCGGGAAGAAATTGTTTTCCATATCTGCTGACTCACTGCTTAGCAAACTGGTATACACAACGGGCATTACCGCTTTTCCGGGATTGTTTTTGTTTAAAGCTCTCAGGACTTCCAATCCGTTTTTAGCCCGGTGCTCCACGGCCTGCCATATTTGTTCCTGAATGGCAGTGGCTTCGTATAAAAAGTTCGCTTGGTTTTCAGGGAAATAGGAGATTAAGGCCACATTGGTAAAGTCACCCATGACCTCGTTAACATCCGGATGGAGACCCAGACGGTTGAAAAGCGTCATATTTAAAGTAAGAGCCTTTCCGCCACTCCAATGGGACAGAAGTTTTGAAAAGATGGTTGCCAATACAGCTGTAGCACTCAGATTGTACTGTCCGGCTTTTTGGGTTAAAGCTTCAATGGCCTTATCTGATACGGCGAATGTGTACCTTCTGAATTTTGGATGTTCAATCTCGGATAACGGTTTTATAAACGGCAATTCCGGTCCGGAAGGGATGTCTTTTAACTTGGATTCCCAATAATTTTCGGCTTTCTGAAGGAATTGCTGATGTTCCAGATGCCATTTTTTTTCATCGGCAATATATTGCTTAACAGTATATCCTGGTTTTTTTACTTCCTGACCCTGATAGGCTTTAATGATTTCCCGCATCAGAAGATCGGCGCTCCAGGCATCCAGTAAAAGTAAATCGACGCTCAGATGTAAAATAGTGTCGGTAGAATGAGCGCTGCTCACTTCAAAATGAAACATGGGCCACTTCCCAAGAGGATATTTATGGTGGGAACGTTCTGCCCTTATAGCTTCAGGTGTTTCATTAGATATTGTAATCTGATAATAAGGCTGCTGTGGTAAAACTGCCTGGGTTCCATCTTCGTAAATAACGGTTCTAAGGGCATCATGTAATCCAATGACATGATTCACTACTTTTTCCAGTTTCTCTACATCAAGGTTGGGCCATTTCAATTCGCTGTAATAGTGTGATCCTACATTTCCTAATTCAAAAGTATTGTCTCGTCCCATTAAAAAGGCCGCCTGGATAGGGGTAAGGGCAAATCGTTCGTATTGTTTTTGATGTTTTTTAAAGGTCTCGGACTGCAAATAGGCAATCAGGAAAGTTTTGCTGGCTTTTAACTGTTCAAGCAGTTCAGGAGAAAGGGCTCCTTCAGGCGCTTTGAATTTCAGTTTGTCTTCTTCTACCCAAAGCTGTACTTCTTTCTGTTCACATGCATTCACCAAAGATTGGAGGGTGTCCGTATGTTTTTGCCATTCTAAAGATTCAAGTTCTGTCTGCATGGCTGCTTTTTCAGATTGAAAATCTATGGCACCGGCAATAAGGGTATGCAGATAAAAGTGCTGTACGGAAAGGTTTAAGTTGGCTTTGATCTGTTCAAAATCATAACCTCCCAGCTGGCAGGCTCCGATATTATAATGCACACCTTCTGCTTCCAGCAGCTGAGAAACTAATCCCTGAGAAAAATGACGGATTAATTCTCCTTTCTCTTTATGCAAAGTATAAGGATCAAGACTTTACCGAAGAAAATATTATTGCAAGTATTAATAAGGTATTTAAAGACCAGGGAAATGAAAGCCCAAGAACTGATAATAGAAACAATACAATAATTCTAAGACTACAAGAATCATTTTTATGGCGTAATGAAACGAAGAGAACCTATCAGTTCAAAAAGTATGGATTAGAACTTTGTCAAAATATTGAAAAGAGATTAATTGAAAAATATAATCCTGCCAAAATAAAACGGTTTTTTGATGAATTACATAAAAGTCTCACAGAAAATATTGAAGCAGAAAAAGATTTTAATGAGTGGATAGAAGATCATTTCAATCTAAGAATGCCTGAACTTGTTTCTCAAATTGAAATACTTGATCAACAAGTAAATGAATCTGTCAATGAATTCAAAGCAATTGTTAAGTCTGAAAATCAATGTATTACTGAAGTTTTGAGAGGGATTGAAATTCACTTAGAAGTAATCAAAGAACAGGCATCTGAGTTAAAAAATGCATTTCAGGTTTCATACGAGATTGACGAAGTTTTAACAGGGATTCTCCAAAAGCCGGATAGCTATGATTATATTGATAATATTCAAAAGGTTCAGAAATTTCATGACAATTCCAGAAATCAGTTAGAACAGGTAAGCAAAAGAATTGACAAGATAAAACCTCGGATACGAGAATTTATTTATGATTTCAATAAACAAGATTTTGATCGAAAGACCAATAAATTCATTGATTATATATTAGAAAACTCTTTTGTAAAAAAGGAAGGAAGTGTAAAAAGAATTCAATTACCGGATAATCTCTCAGGTTTAAAAGTAAAATATGCAGATCATCTTCCCATATTGAATATTGTACCAATTAGAGAGATAAGTTATAAATTGCCTATAGAGGTTCCCAAAAGACAAATAGATTTCTATAAAAGGAAAGAATTATTAGACAAAGCGAATAAATGGAAGCGAGACAAAGAGAGAATATCATATTGGACAAATATTGCCTTTAAGCTATTACACGAAAATGGTACATTAATTTTTACCCCATTTTTTTTTAAGATTATAGATAATGATGGATTACCTATAGCTGTTAAAACCACACACAATATTTTGAGAAGAAGTACAAAGTTGAAACACAAATATAAAATTGATATTAACCGAAATGCTGTTAATTATACAGCAATCAAAAGTATTTCAGTATGCCAGATGATTATTCAGAAAATATAGTAAAATACAGCTTTTTATACGATAAGAAAGCAATGAATATTTTTGCTAAGTTGGATTATACACTTAGAAGTGGAACTCATGTCCAGAGAGAATATCCTTTTGACATAAACTTATTTCGCTTTTTAAATGAAAATGAGAATTTTGAATCTTTAAAAGAATATTATAAAGACTTTTTCAATCTCAACCTAAGAAAAGAAGGAAATGAATTTAATCAATATTATTATCTGCAACTAAATGAAGATGGAAAGAGCAATGTATCTTCTGATCACAGAGACTATTTAAAAAGCGAGTTTATAATCATCGGAATGCTCTTTCTAAAAATGTATAAACTGGACGGTAATATTGAGCTAGATAGTATTTCTGATTTTATAATCCTTCTTTATGAAGAATATGAAGAAGAGAAGAATGCTTTGAGAAAATTAATAAATGACAACTCTTCAGACAAAGGAACAGATACTACCGACCAAAGATTTGAAGATATTGTAAGAAAATCCTTTTTCAAGTTCGGTGAATTAGGATGGTTAATGTGGGATGATGAAAGTGAGAAAAATAAATTCAAAATTTTACCCTCTTTTGAACGGTTAAGAGTAGCGTATCAACCCCAGATAGAAACAATAGATGATCTGATTAAAGAAGTGAAAAATGCAGAATAATTTCCCACGCATATATAGTCTATCTACAATAGGCATTAAACAACACTTTAATGCAGATTATTTATTTCATCCTTATAGAACAGATTTTAGTGGTGAAAGTGGTAGTGGTAAAAGTATGATTGCAGATATGATTCAGTTGATTTTAATCGGATCGAGTGAATTTCAATCTGCTACAGATGGTAATAAGGATAGAGATGTCAAGGGAATGCTTTTGGGAACTAAAGGTAAAACATCTTCCAGAGGTTATATTTTTTTAAATATTGAAGTAAAGCCAAAACAATATATTGTAATTGGAGCTTACATTGAAAGCACTAGCAATATGGCTGATATGTTCATTATCCAAAATGGATATGATTGGGGAGTGTTAACACCTCTCAATAATCCAATTTTTACCAAAGATTTAATTATAAATGATAAGATTGAGACGCTAAATAGTCTTTGTGAAAAGATTAAGTTTGCTAGAATGAAGTTATTTAAAAGAAAAGGTTATCACCAAACCCTTTACAGTAATGAAATACTTTCTTTAGACTTGACTAAAGAGGAGACATTAAAAGCCTATGCAAGTATTTTAAGGTCATTCTCACGGGGAAAAGGCTTTAAAAAAGAATCTGAAAATCTTAAAAAATTTCTTTTTGGGGACGATGATAAGAATATTATTAAAGCAAAATATGATGAGGAAGTAAGAAATATTACGAATGACTTCCACGAACATAAAAGATATTTGGATGAAATCAGACTAATTAATGAAAAGCAAAATTTACTAAAAAATGTACTCGAAAAAAGTAAGGATTATAAATCAAATTATTCTGAATATCTAATTAAACGATACAACTATTGGAACACACTAAAGAAAAAGACTTTTCAAGAACAACTGAAGATTTTTAGCGAATTATATAAACATAATAATGAATTAATATTCATAGAAAATCAAATAATCAATTTGCAAATTAAAGAACTGGAAGAACTTCACAGTTTAAAAGAAACAGTGATGAAACTTGAAAGCCAAAAAGAATTTAAAGCTGATATTGAAGAAAGATTTTTAGAGATAAGTCAGTCCAAAGCTTCCATAGAAAAGGTTGAAAATTGGTTGAAATTAAATGCTAATCAATTAGAAAAAGTTAAAGAATGGTTTTCTTTTCAAAGAAAAGAAAACGAAAATAAAACAGCCTTACAAAGTTTTACTAATCATCTTCGAACAAATAATGTATTAAGTGATTTTGATACATCCAATTGGCTAATTGATTTTGAAAAAGAAAACGTCGAATTTCCCAAGAGAATTGAAGAACTCGAAAAAGAAATAACTGAACTTCAGTCCCTCTCTAAGTTTACAGATATTAATAATCCGGAATCTCTTTTAAATTGGGCTATAGAAAACTTAAAATTCCCAATCTTACACAACATTGAAAGTACATTAATTTATTTTCAAAAATATGGTAAGGTAAAAGTATCTGAAAGAAATGCAGAAAGATACATATCTGTTCCTGAAGATCTATTTAAAAATGTAGATGCTAAAATTAAAGAGGAAACAGTTCGGGGCTTTTGGCTAAATCTCGATGGTGTTTATGAATATATTGAACATTCCCCCAATCAAGTATTGAATGTTAGCGATCCAAAACTGCTCATTGAGCCTATTCAAAAATTAAAAGAAGGTGTTGAAAATCGTTTGTTGACACTTAATGCTAAAAAACAAAAAGAACAAAAGCTAAAAGAGATTTTATTTGCCTATAGCAACTTAAAAGAACATATTGATTTATACAAAAGAAAGGAGGAACTTGCCAGATTTAAAATTGAAGCAAGTTTAATAGGACTTTCCGAAGAAACTTTTGTTCAAATTATTGAGTTATATAATAACAGAGAAAATATCGATGTAGAATTTACTTCAATTCAAAAGGAATATCAATATTTTATAAATCAAAAAAGTATAATTGAAGGACATAATAAAAAAATCAAGGAGTTAGATACTAAGTATTTTAAAGAAGATTTTGTAATTGATATTAGCCTTGTTAAAAATGAAATTGAGCAATTCGAAAATAGTCTGTCTGAATTAAAAGACAATTTTAATGGAGATGTTGAAGTGTTACAGCAGAAGTATGCAAAAGAAATTAACAATGAATCAAAATTATTAACTACAAAATTTGATCTTAAACAAACAATCGATAAATTTCAAAATAATAAAAAAGACAAAGAAGATACCTATAGTAGAGCAAATAAAGAACTGGATGAAACAATCAGACTGAACGAAGATTTATTTAGATCAGAAATTAATTTTACAGATGAACAAGAGCTAAATGATCCTGAAAATGGTGGTTTCAACTCTTTGAAATCTAAAGCGGAACGATCAAAGACTGTTTACGATGAATATTTAAAAATCGTAACTGAAAATACCCCTTATGATGAAACTGTTTCTATTGGTAAACTTGCTAATCATTTGTTACCAACGGTTTTTAATACTTCTACAATTGATGAAGATCTAATTACCTATAATATTGCAGAAAGACTGAATAAACTCACACAGGATATTCAGGAAATTGGTTCAAGAAAAGTGGAAATATTAGGTAGTATTTTCAATGAGGTCTATAAAGTTTATAACAATTACCTTACTAAAATTAGTGAAATAGACTCCTATCTCAAAAAGAAAAACAAAGTTATTACCGGAGGTAATCGAGCATCTTTATTGTCTAAACCGTCAATTCATTTCCCTACAAGTTGGCTTTTCAATTTTAGAAAGCAATTAAATAGTCAGATGAATTATGTAGGATTATTTAGTGATCTCCGAGAAGAAATGGATATTAACATAATGATGATACAGGCTTTTCAACAATTTGGAGGTAGTGCTAAGGTTGATCCCGAAGACTTAATGAATCCCAAATCTTATTTCGATTTAGAGTTTGATTTAAAACTTGACAACGATGAGAGTAATTCTGGCAGTAATGGGCAAACTTATACCGCTAATGCTTTATTATGTTTGGCAAGATTATCTCTGATTGAGGAAGAAGGAAAAGGAGGACTAAAGATAATGCCGATAGATGAGGCTGAAGGTTTAGGTAGTAATTATGATATGTTGCATGAATTAGCAAAAACAGAAAAATATCAAATTCTTACAATGGCTATAGAAACAGCAGGAGAAATTACAAATGATGGGCAATATATATACATTATGAATGAAAATAATTTGGCCGATATGGATGCTTATGTTCCACCTTTGGGGATTTTTTCAGATAACATAGTAGATGATATTGCTGACTACATTAATACCATGCCTGATGATGAATAAAAATATCACTTGGAAAGAGTTAAAAGCACTTGATGATTTGTTCCATTTAAAGAAGACAAAGGCAATCATTCAAGAGCATCCTTATATTAATTACCTATTAGAAGACAAATGCATTCTAGATCATCAACCTGGAAATAATAAAGTGATTATTTCTACAGATAACTTTAATAGGTTTTATGAAAATACATTTAAAACAGCATATGATGAGGCTAAGACTTTTCTAATAGAAAATGGTATTGAACCCAGTGCTAAAAAGAATTTTACACTTGAGGATATAAAAACTTTAATGCTCATTGCTGAGAATAAAACAGAGTTAAAAAATAATCCAACCAATATAGAAGATTTTTCTAATGAATTCTTTGATACTTCGAAATACTTGAAGAACAAGACCAGTTTGAGAAATGCGGTATTCAAAATTTTAAATATCACAGAGTTTCCTTTAGATAAGAAAGAGAATCAATGGAGGATAGTGGTTGATCATCCTAACCCTAAGGCAATTGTATTGTGTGAAAATAAATCATTTTTAAAACAACCTTGGATTGCTAGGAATACAGAAGTCAAATTATGGTATGTTGGAGGAAACAATATCAAAATAATTGACGATATTGATGAAATCGAACTTTCAAAGCTAATCTACTATTCTTGTGATTGGGATTTGGCAGGTTTACAAATTTATTCGAGAATAAAAGAAAAGCTAAAAGCTAGAAAGAAAGATATTTTTCTTCTATATCCTAATGAACCGCATAAAAAAATAAGCACACATATAGATTATCACTATAGCCATTGGGATCTATTAAAGGAATTATCCGGTTTATCTATAGAAAATTTTTCAAAAAAAGAATTAGTACTAATTAATGAGCTAATTCAAAAAGAAAAGTGGATAGAAGAGGAATCATTTGATTTGGAAAGAATGATTCAAGTACAGGTTTCCGGTTAATTTTAAGGGTTAAATTACTATGATTTTCTAATAAATGCAAAGATTCTACGTTGTAATTATATAACATTTCCCAAGAGAAATTACCATATTATGCCTGCCGTGTATCTCTACATACGAGTTAGTACCGATGAGCAGGCTGTAAAAGGATATTCCCAGCGCAGCCAGTTGGAGCGTCTTGTGCATTATTGTAAATATAATAACCTGATCATTACAGAAACTATTTTCGAGGATTATTCAGCAAAAACATTTAATCGACCCGCATGGAACAGATTAATGATTAAGATTAAATCTCTTAAAAATCGTCCGGCGATTATACTCTTTACTTACTGGGATAGATTTAGCCGTAACATTACAGATGCTTATCTAATGCTTGAGAAACTAGGAAGTATGGGAATTTCTCTTCAAGCGATTGATCAGCCAATAGACTTTTCTATACCAGAAAGTAAGATTATACTTGCGGTATATTTGACTACATCTGAAGTTGAAAATGATAAAAGAAGCCGGAATGTAAGTTTAGGTATGCAAAAAGCAAGGCTGGAAGGTCGATGGATCAATAAAGCTCCTTTAGGATATCGGAATAAAGTAACAGCGGATGGAAAAAAATATATTGCTCCTTATGACCCTGAAGCTTCTATAATTCGTGAAGCCTTTGAAGAGATAATAAAAGAAAAAAGAGTTACAGTATCAGAAATATATAAGCATGCTGCCTCTAAAGGTTTAAGATGTAGTATGAGCGCTTTCTATAGATTAATAAGAAATCCTATTTATTGTGGACAAATTAAAGTTCCTGAATCTGAAAATGAAGAAAGTAAGGTTATTAATGGATTACATACAGGAATTGTATCTATAATACTGTTTGAGAGAGTTCAAAAAGTATTACGGGAATTAAATAATTCAAAGTTTGTCAAAAAGAAAAAAGTACTTAATGAAAATTTCATATTAAGAGGCGTTCTTTTGTGTCCTATCTGTGGAAAAACATTAACTGCAAGTTCTTCACAGGGAAAATTTAAGAAATACTATTATTACCATTGTACCAGAGAATGTAAGTATCGTATCAGAACTGATTTTGTTAATACAAGTTTTCTAACTTTCCTTAAAGAAGTACAGATTGATATTCCTTTTTTAAAGATAGCCAATGATTTTTTGAAAGAAATTGATAAAGGAAGACAAGAAGCTTATCAAAGTAAAAAGCGGGAGATAGGAAGAGCAATGGATAAATCGATTGATAGAAGTTTAAATGCACATCAGCTTTTTTCGATGGGAAAAATTGATTACGATGACTATTTCCTTATTAAGAACAGTTGTAAAGTCTATTTAAGGAATTATGCTTCAGAATTACGTGATCAAGCATTAAAGGCAGGAGTAGGAATGTTTTGGAAAAAAGAAGGGAATAATATATTTTGTCATTTAGGAGACATTTATGAGGCATCTGATATATCAGTTAAACAAAGAATAGCAAGATTATTTTTTCCTGAGAAAGTAATTACTGATGAAAAAATTCTGAATATGTTACCGGAATTTATAAAAATAATATTTGGAATAAAATTAGAAAAGTCTGGTTCAAGAATAGGAGAAACTCTAGGTAATGATGAGAAGATAAATCATTTTCTAAAGGAAATTTCCTTGTTTGCATTTGAACAACAATTGAAAACAATTTAAAGGAATATACATTTGATTTTTTCTCTAAATTTTGGTGTTCGAATCCTGTTAGGTTATCGGAGGTAAAGTTTTCAAACCTTTATCGGTTGTTGTTTTAACTAATTGCTTATCAGTGTTTTGATTTTTTATAGTAGAATCAACTGAATTTTTTGGGGTTGACACTTTTGTAATGAAAGTCTTAATTTGTTGAAGTCTAACTATCTGAATATGAAGTGTTTAAAAATAAATATGCGCAAATTGTCCTAAATTTGCGCATATTGTCGTTTGTGACCTCGACAGGATTCAAACCTGTAACCTTCTGAGCCGTAATCAGATGCGCTATTCAGTTGCGCCACGAGGCCGTTTGTCATCTTGTTGTTTAACGGTTGCAAATATACCACTTTTTTCCGTTCTTTGGAAGATGAAACAGAAAATTTTACTTTTATTTACGGTATTTTCGCTAATTGCCTGTAAAAGAGAATCAAAAATTTCGTCCTCAGATTGGACAAATATCTCAAATCGCACCCAATACAAGGAGCAAAACGGAAGCTTGGAGCTGAAATCAGGGAATTTCACCTATAATTTTAAGCAAAATCAGACTCCTTTTAAGAAAATCATCCTTCTTAATGCAAGTATGGCAGGGTATATTTCAGAGCTTGGAGCAGAAAATTTAATCATTGGTGTATCAAGTCCGGAGTATATCTATTCAGAAAAGATCCAGAATCTGATTAAAGAAGGAAAGATTCAGAATGTGGGAAGTGATCAGAAGTATGATGTAGAGAAAATTATTTCCATGAAACCGGATGCAATCTTCACCAATTATATTGCAAGTTTTGATAATGCTTACCAACTTTTGAAAAACAATGGAATTCAGGTCATATTTCTGGATGAATATATGGAACAGCAGCCATTGCAAAAAACGGCTTACATTAAACTGTTTGGAGAACTTTTCGCAAAGGAAAAAGAAGCTGAAGCTAAGTATCAGGAAGTGGAGAAAAACTACAATGATCTGAAGAAACTTGCCCTGACTGCAAAAGAGAAACCTGTTGTCCTTGCCAATGAAATGTATGGGGATGTATGGTATCTTCCGGGTGGAAATACTTCTGTAGCTCACTATATCGCTGATGCTAATGCTACTTATATCATGAAAGATAATAAAGATGAAAAGGCATTAACGATGAGCTTTGAGGAAGTGTATGCCAAAGCAGGAGACGTTCAGTACTGGGTAAATGCAGGAAATCACACTTCAAAAAAAGAAATGCTGAAGATGAACCCTTTCTACGGAAAACTGGATGTATTCAATAAAGGAAAGCTCTATACAATGGCTGGGAAAGAGAGACAGAAAGCCAATGACTTCTTCGAAAGCGGGGTAGTAAGAGCAGATCTGATCCTTAAAGATTATATTAAAATCTTCCATCCTGAACTTTTACCGGATTATCAGCTTACTTATATGAAAGAATTGCAGTAACTCGGACTATTTTTGCTTATTTTTGCCTTTCCTTTTTATAAAGTTATGTGGAAAAGAATTAAACAGTTTATTTTCATCGTTCTTGTATTGAACGTAGTTTTCATCATTTGGGGACGATTTTTCAATCCACCCATTACCCTTACCCAGATCGGAGGTCTTTTTGAGTACGGAAAATTACACAGAGACTATATTTCCTATGATGAAATGGGAAGTAATGTGAAAAAGGCAGTGATCGCTTCTGAAGATCAGAAATTTTTCGATCATAACGGCTTCGATTATACAGCCATCGAAAAGGCAATGAAGCATAATGAACAGGGGAAAAAAATAAGAGGGGGAAGTACCATTTCCCAGCAGACCGCAAAGAATGTTTTTCTTTGGCAGGGCAGAAGTTGGGTAAGAAAAGGACTGGAAGCCGTTTATACTTTCATTATTGAGAAAGTATGGAGTAAAGATATCATACTTGAAAGATACCTGAATTCCATTGAAATGGGGCAGGGAGTATTTGGTGTAGAAGCAGCTGCTCAATATTATTTCGGTAAAGCATCCAAGGATCTAAGTGCTTCAGATGCAGCCTGGATTGCTGCTGTACTGCCGAATCCAAAGAAATATGATCCAAAGAATCCATCCCCTTATTTAAGAAAGAAACATAATTGGATTATGAGACAGATGAGGAATGTGAGTTTGAAATAGTATCTTTGTACTAATGAAATTCTTTAATTCCAGCACAAATTTTGAGTCAGTTCTTAAAAAATACTTTTCTTTTAAGAACGAAACCCTTTCTTTGGAACCCTTTGCAGAGCTGTTAGAGAGTGTAAAAAGGGCAGACTTTACAGATGTGCTTAATTTTCTTAGAAACAATCCGAATTTTGCGGAAAACTTTAAGCACTATATTCACAATATTTTTAAAGGAAGACCATTCAATCTGTCTTTGACGGAAGCCAATATTCTTTCTGAAAATGCCTTCTTTCCGGAACTTAAAAAAAGAATCCTGAATAAGGTTCTGCCACCTGTAGAAAATGAAAAGACAGTGTGGTATATGATTGACAATGTAAGTCTCAGACCTAAAAAAGATTTAACATACCTGCACAACCTTCCCGAAAATGAGATTGATGAATTCCTGAATCTTATGGGTGCTTCAGATTTTATCATTAAGCCTAATGTAAAAAAAGAACTGATTTTCTCTATGAATATTCTTTCATGGAGGGTAACAGGAATGGCGATGGAAGTGGAAGTGGTAAGAATGGCTCCCCAGTACAGAAACCTGGACAACCCGTTTTTGGCTCTTCAGAATGAATTGGAAGCATTGGCAGATGACCTTGTTAAGGATCCTGAGTTACAACTGCATTCCAAAGACAGCAGGTATAAGCAGATCAAGATCTATGCAGAGCAATGTCAGGAGTTTGTGAATATAGCCTTTAAAAATTCTGCCAAATATGGTATTTCAGGGAAGATCAATCAGTCATTGCTAAAGATCCGCCAGCAAACCGAAAGAATTTATGAGATCGTACAGCTGTTGGTAATAGACAATGATGAAGATGTTTTGTTAAAGTCAAAGCAATTGGTTTTTAATATCTTAAACTATAAATCTCACAAGAATAATATTGCGGATCTTATCAACGACAGTACAAGACTGATTTCTCACCTTATCACCAATCATACGGCAGAAGCCGGAACTCACTATATTACTTCTACCAGAAAAGAATATATGACCATGTTCTACAAGGCGAGTGGAGGGGGAATTATTGTTGGAGCACTCTGTGTTCTGAAAATGCTGTACGGATACATTCCCGGAAGTGATTTCTCGCATGCATTCCTATATTCAATGAACTATGCGATGGGATTCATCATGATTTATCTTATGGGATTCACACTGGCAACAAAACAGCCGGCTATGACTGCTGCCACGATGACCAAAGTATTATCTGAAGAGGGAAATAGCCAAAGAAACAATACCGAATTTGCCCATTTAGTATCGAAATTATTCCGAAGTCAGTTTATTGCCTTTGTAGGAAACGTTTTACTGGCGTTTCCGGTAGCGCTGGCTATTATTTATGGACTGGATGTGTTTTTCTCTCAAAATCTCGCTGTTGACCGGTCAGATAAATTATTAAAAGACCTTGACCCTTTTAAATCCAAAGCAATTCTTCACGCAAGTATTGCAGGTTTTTATCTTTTCATTTCAGGAATTATTTCAGGGAATATCGGAAACAACTCTGTATTCTACCAGATTCCGGAAAGAATTGCTAAAAATCTTTCTATCAGAAGCTTTTTCGGTAAAAAATTTGCGAAAGGATTATCTAAATATTATGCTAAAAACTGGCCGGGAATTGTTTCCAATTTCTGGTTCGGGGTTTTCCTTGGAGCTACGGCTCCTGTAGGCCTATTCTTCGGACTGGACCTTGATATCAGACACATTACTTTTGCTGCCGGAAACTTTGCATTAGGGCTTTACGGAAAAGATTTTTCTGTAGATTCGTACACATTCTGGATGTCCTTTTTCACTGTATTCTTAATAGGATTCTTTAACTTCCTGGTGAGTTTCAGTTTATCTATGTTCCTGGCGTTTAGATCAAGAAAAATGAACTTTGGACAGGTAAGTGAAATTTATAAGGAAATTTTTAAATATTTTGTAAAACACCCGCTAAAATTCTTCCTGCCATTAAGTTCGGGGTTAGATAAAAGAGCAGATGATTTGATGAGCAGTACGATTTCTCATAAATCGGAAAAATCAGAAGAACATTAATCACATTTAATTTAAAAATAACAAAGCGGAACTTCAATTAGAAATTCCGCTTTGTTATTTTTTGAAAGGTTATTTGTTTTTATTAGAAAGACGTGAACTCTCAAATTTGGCAATAAAATTCTCCCAAATCCAATCTGGAAATATTTTTGGCATTTCGGTTTTAAAAGCTTCTGTTTCTGCCGAACCGATACCTTCTCCATTCATCCAATATAATAATACTCGTTGCCAATGATTGAAGACACGTGCTTCAAATGCCATTTGGGTATAACCATTATAATCCAAATCCAAATTATTCAATTCGTAGTCACTTACACTCACATAATAGAGTGACTTGTATATAATATCCGGCTTTATAATAAAGTCAGTCTAATTTCTGGGCATTGCCTTTAATGATAATTTTATCTTCGTTTTTATTAAAATAAAACACCTCCCTTATGACCCAGGACCAGCTGTCTGTATTACTTTTCCAAAGATATTCGTTCAGAATCTGGGATATAAAAAAGGGATCCAGAAAGTTCATTTTTTCTTTCATATCCAGTTGGGTATCATTCAGGATATCTTCATAGGAAGGGTATTCTGTAAGGTTTTCAAATAATTCCAGGGCATAATTCTCGCTCACAAGCAGATCATCTGCGATTAATTCATTCAGCAGCTCTGTATATTTAGGTTGTATTCTTTCATTAAAATCATTCAATTCAATGTTGAGTTCAAATTGATATATTTCTTTATCTTCAGAATATTTTTTGTAATAAAACTCATCGTATAAGATATCACCGGAATGAATTTCCTGATCTTGAATAAATATCTTTATAGGATTTAATATTTTATCCGGCATAGGATATTTTTGAGCAGGTATAGGTTCTTCAGTATAATAAAGCGGATTGAAATACTCTTGGGGTACTAATTTCTCAGTTTTTAAAATATTTCTGATTTCTTCAGCCGGCAGATCTGTTACAATCACAGGATCTTCCAGAGTCAGCAACACCGAATCTGACTGATATATTAAGATTGCTTTATAGGAGTTGTTAATCACAATACCTTTTTCTCCTGTCTCCCGATCTACACTAATTAAGTTTTTGCCTTCCCAATACAGATATTCATTATATTCTGTATCAAAAAGGAGTTCTACGGAATAAGTATACATTTTCTTCCTGTGATTAACATGAAAACGGGGGAAGCAATACTCTAATAAATGAGGTAACCCAGTCTGTTGTAATGATTCTTTGAATTTTTTTATATGCAGTTTCTCTGCATCAAGGATCTGTTGTTTAATGTCTTCGAAGTTCATGGTTTGTTTTTACTGTTATTGCTTTAGTTTTGATACTCCTGTTTAATTCGTCATTATGCTGTTAATAGGATTGAACCATGAAATATCATCCGGATAAATTTACATTATTTAGCATTCTCTATTTTGTTTTTAAGAAAAATAAAAATTGAAACAGATTGTATTGATTTATCTTCTAATTTTAGGATTGAGCCGTCTAGTAAAGTAGAAATACTATTTTTAAAGCATGAAATGTAATGGGTTCAAAGCTGTTTTATGATCTGGATGAAACTATAAAAGCATTAAAACCCGAATGAAATATATGTAACCCTATACTTCATCAGCAATATAATCGCACAACCTTACTTCCTCAAAATAAAGCAGGACGATTAATCAGCTTTGTGCTAATTTTTATTTTTTGAAACGGAGTAATTATAAACATCTTTTAATCAGTACTAATTATGTGTGATTTGTAGAATGTGTTCAATAAGGGGTGGGCTTTAGCCCGCCCAAATAATAAAAATAATCCATTGGCTTTAGCCAAAAATATATACCGTCAATTTGTAAAATAGGCGGGAGAGAATTGCCAAAAATATTTCTATCAGAATTTTTTTTTGGAAGAAATTTGCAAAAGGACTATCAAAATATTATGCTAAAAACTGGCTTGGAATTGTTTCCTATTTCTGGTTCGCGATGTTCCTAGGGCTACAGAACCCGTAGGATTGTTCTTTGGGCTTGACTTGGACATCAGAGACATTACCTTTGCTGCAGAAAACTTTGCGCTAGGGCTTTATGGAAAAAACTTTTCAGTAGATTCCTACACGTTTTGGATGTCCTTTTTTACCGTATTTCTATTAGGGTTCTTTAACTTCCTGGTAAGCCTCAGTCTATCGATGTTCCTAGCCTTCAGGTCAAGGAAAATGAATTTTGGGTAGGTGAGTGAGATCTATAAGAAAAATTTCTGGGATTTTTTATGAAATAATTTTTCCTTTTACTGTGAACTAAATATTATTTGTTAATTTGGATGAAAAATTATTTCGATATGGTAAGATTTGATATTCTATGGAAAAACCATCCCGGAACCTTTAAGCCATGCAATGTTGTCGAATTTCCGAATCAATGTGCAATACGCATGAGCGAAGCATTTAGCAAATCAGGAGTAGACCTAATCTCTTTTTCAGGAGCAAGATGCTGGGAAAAACATGAAAATAAGTTTAGACACATCTTAAGAGCTCAGGAGCTGGCAGATTGGATAGATAAACATCCTGAAATTTTTGGAAACACTCTAAAATTTTCAAGAAAAAAATATTCTAAAATGAATAGTAAAAGTTTTAAGCATAAAGGATTAATTTTCATAAAGGATGGATGGGGAGCTACGGATCATATTGATTTATGGGATGGAATCTCTTTAAGAGCAGGATCTGTAGATTATTTATCTTTGGGTATTGAAATATGGTTTTGGCCATTAATTTAAATTCTTTTTGATATGAGAGCAACAATTTATATTTCTATCATAATTTTTTGTTTGCAAGCCTGCAGGGAGAAAAAAGAAACTTTGAAAGAAACTCATAAAACTGTAACAACTGATACAGCAAAAATTAATGGAGTTTTACTTGAACTAATAGATGATAATGGAGTAGGTAAATTAAAAGCTATATCAGGTAAGTATAGGTTGTCCGGAAGTGTAAAAATTAAGTCTCCTTGTTATTTTTTAAGGAACAAGGGAAAAGTTATGTCGTATGCATATCCACAATTCAATGTTCAGGAAACTATCGTCATATTAGGGGATACTAAAAAGGAGAGCTTAAATAAAATTTTCGGAACTGAAATTCAAGGTATTTTATTTAAGAATGACAGTATAAAAATTGTTGGAACTTTAAAAAATTACAGTCCGATTAATCTAGAAGCTGGAGTTGATGAAAAAGATTATTGGGGGTTTGCCTCTGGGACATATAAAAATTAGATGTCAATATATTTGAATGTAAAGCACAATGTATTTAATAGAATTGAATGAGTATTTCAGGTATATTGATACTGTATTTTAAAGTATCTGCAGATCATCAAATTTATCCTCACCAAATTTATCCTGAAACTTCTTCAGATAAAAACTTTTCCGCATTTTAAAATCATTCTTCAATAAAGGAGAATCTATTTTAATAATGATGCATTTCTTTTCAATGTTCACACTTCTTATTTCATTGAAAAGACTCTGGTCAAGATAATCTTCAAGAAAATCTTTAATGTCAAAAGCCACAAGCTTATCTTCAAAACCATAGATTCTTGCAAAAGATTTTACAAGTTCTGATGACTGAAATTCACGTTTTTTATTCTTCTTCATAGGTAGGTTTTCGATTGCCAGTTTCTCTTATATAAATGCAACCCATCAATTTTATAAATGGTGTTTTAAAATACTATGGTTATTCTCAATAAATACTCAATTTATTCTTAATGTCAATAGATTATCTGACCCCATCCCATGCAGAACGCTCATCAGCCCTGTCATCAACAGTAATTTGTGATACAACATCAAAACGCATGGATATACGGTTATCTGTATCATAAGTATCCCAGCCAGGATTGCCATTCGTCGCAAAATCCACCCATGCTTTATGAACAGTGTCAGCCAATTGTTGTGGAGGATGATTACCTAGCATATTGGAAAAACCGGGATTAGTTAGATTATCAAATACAAAGGCAATTTCAATACCATGACAGGCACCAAGTAAATTGTCACATGCAGGGGAACCCCATGAAAACTCATATACATGTGTATTGCTGTGTTTTTCTGCAATGCGCAATGCAGGGATACGGTAAAACCAATCTGTAATAATAGCGCTTAGTGTATCACCAGGAGAACTGTCGGGGCGATTAGTCCGGTAGGTTTGAATAGCTTCTGCGGATAATCCATAGGCAGCAGCGGCAGTATCCAAAGCGGAATCTGTAATTTTTGGTAGGATACCATCAGGGACAAGAAATAATCTAAATTCCTGGCTGTTGGTACCAATAAGGATATCTACCTCTTTACCGGAACCATTGGCAATGCATTCTATTGGGGAGGCGGTTAATAAATGGCCATCAATTACCGGTTCAAAAGGCATTAAGTTGAATGCCGCTTCACCCCATAACTCCATTGAAGGTTTTGCCATAATTTCGGATCCTAATTGTCCCTGTGCTGCAAAGACCTTTTCAAGACTTACTTCTCCAATGGCTTCTCGTGTTGGTGCAACGCCAAGTATTTCTGCTAGTCTTGTACCAATAAGCTTTGCGGATGAAGGGCTAATTACAGAGTGTCCTGCTCCTGATTCAGCAATTGCCCGTCGAAATAACCCCTGCGCTTCTTTTATAGCAAGTAGTGTACAGACGCTCATTCCACCAGCAGATTCGCCAAAAATAGTAACATTATCAGGATCGCCGCCAAAGTTGGCAATATTGTCCCGAACCCACTTTAGAGCAGCAATTTGGTCCAGTATACCAAGATTGGGTACCCCATCTCCAAACCATAAAAATCCTTCAATACCTATTCTGTAGTTGATGGTAACTAAAACAACACCATCCCGTGCAAAACTACTGCCATCATAACCTGGGACAGCTCCTGATCCAAGAACAAAAGCTCCTCCATAAATAAAAACCATAACCGGTTTTTTTTCAGCGGTATCTGAAGTCCAGATGTTAAGGTTCAAATAATCGTCCCCTGGAATTACAACATTAGGTAATAATTCAGCAAATGGTCCGGTATTAGGTGTTAACTGAGGTGGAGTAGGTCCATATTCTGTTGCGTTTTTTATTCCGGTCCAAGGTATAGGAGGAGTAGGAGGTTGAAAACGGTTTGCTCCAATAGGTGGAGCTGCATACGGAATGCCTTTAAATGTTAGGATGCCTTTCTCTGTTTTAATGCCACTAACGTCTCCATACTGAGTAGTAACTGTGTGTAATGTTTCCATAATAATTGTAAAAAAGTATACTACAAGTTAGACATATTTGGGTAAATTAAAGAAAATAAGAGATTAATTATATCTCAAAGATGATGCTTTCCTCATTAATTTTCTTTACCACACTTTCAGTTCTTTCTCTATGTGTATCTGTAATAAAAATCTGGCCAAAGCTTTCTTTATTAACAAGCTCAATCAATTGTGCAACTCTGGTATCATCAAGCTTATCAAAGATATCATCTAACAAAAGAATAGGCGTTTTTTTGGTAAGTTCTTTGACAAGGCTCATCTGAGCAAGCTTTAAAGAAATCAGGAAAGATTTTTGTTGTCCCTGTGAACCTATTTTTTTAATTAAAATATGATCCATTTCAAAGAGAAGATCATCTTTGTGTATTCCTTTTGAAGTATAAGTCAACATGCGGTCCTTTTCAAGGCTTTCTTTTAAAAGTACTTCAAAGGTATTTTCCAATAAGTGAGATTCGTAGATGACAGAAACCGTTTCTTTTCCACCCGAAATAATCTGATAAAAATTCTGAACAATAGGATTTAATTGTTCAACAAACACTTTTCTTTTATTGAAGATTTTGGTTCCGGATCTGGTGATCGGTTCATCATAAATTTCCAGTGAATCTTTATCCCAGGTCCTGTTTTTAGCAAAGTATTTCAGTAAAGCATTTCTTTGCTGTATTGTTTTTTGATACTGGATCAGGTCAAAAAGATATTCAGAATCTGTTTGGGAGATCATAGCATCCAGAAACTTTCTTCTGCTTTCTCCGGAATCAGAAATAAGGTTGGAATCATAAGGTGAAATCATAACACTTGGGAGATATCCGATATGATCGGCAAGCCTGTCATAGCTTTTATCATTCTTTTTAATCACCTTCTTAGCTTCCTTAGGCTGAGTGATTCTAATGATATCTTCACTGTCTTCATTCTGGATCTCAGCATCAAGGGTGAAAAAATCTTCCTCTTTTTTGATGTTGTTGAGATCCGTATTTCCCAAAAAGCTTTTCCCAACTGATAAATAATGAAGGGCATCGAGGATATTGGTTTTTCCCACACCGTTATTACCCACAAAACAGTTGATCTGTGGGGAAAATTCAAACTTTTTCTCAGAATGGTTTTTGAAGTTGTATAGTGAAAGCTTCTTGATTATCATTCGTCAAAAATACTCCATTATTAGTAAAAATAAAAAAGGAAGTGCCGAACAAGTTTCCACTCCGAATGAAAAATAAGTGTCATCTCTTTTGTTTTCAGCGAAATAAATAAGAATATAAGTAATGATACTGGATAGAAAAAAGGCGACAGCATAAAGAGGTTTCAGATAAAAAATTCCAATGATACTGCTTATGAAAACCATTGTATAGGCAATATACTTTGTATTCTGAACGCCAATCAGCATGGGGAAGGTTTTTACCGTATCACTGTTCATATCACGGATGTCAAAAGGAAGTACCAATGCCGTGATATAAAAAAAACTGATCAGAAAAATAGGGATACTGAATTCAGGGAGTGTAAGCCAGCAGTTAACCAATGCCCAGACCAGTCCTACATAAAATACTTTCAACAAAGGAATTTTCCGGATATAAACATCCAGAAAAAAACTGTTATACAGTAATCCCAATATCACAATAATAAACCACTTCATCAGTCTTATTTCATTATGATTATGAATGATTATGAATGCGCAGAAGATCCCTGCAACAGCATTTAAAACCAGAATTTTGAAAAAATGTTTGGTATACTGGTACTTTGTATAAAGATAACCACTGAAATACGTTATAAAAATCAGCAGAATAGTAGGGAAACGGAATGTGTTTTGCTCTTTCATGAAAAATACTGCAAAAAGAGTTCCCATTAAAGAGACATATATTTGGCTGTCTATGACAGTTTTTTTCAGTATTTTTATAATGTTCATTTATCAAAATTAATACATATGAAAAGATTTTCCAAGATATTTATGCTTTCGCTGTTATCATTGGGCTTTTCCCCGGTTTTCGCACAGAAATATTATGATGACCAGTGGAAAAAAATAGCAGAGAACAGTCAGAAAGGAGCTTATAAATCTAATCTTCCCATTATTTTAGACCTGGAAAACAAAGCTATGAAAGAAAATAATACCATTCAGCTGATCCGTTCCCTTAAAGCAGAGTTCAGTATTGTAAATCAGACTGTAGACGATGATCAGAACGATGCTGCGTCAAAATTCTTTAAAAAACTTCAGGAATCAGAAGGAAAGCTGAAAGGAGAGGAGAAACTGGTATATAATGTCCTTTTGAGCGGATTCTTTCTGGATTATTACAATCAGAATTATTGGGAGATCAATGGAAGGACCAATATCAATACGCAGAATCTTACACAGATTGAGACCTGGACAAAACTTGACTTTAAGAACTATTTAACCAAAAGTTATCAGGAGCTTGATCAGCAGAAACAGGACATGAAGAAGATTTCACTGGAAAAGTATAAAACACTGTTTTCAGAAACGAAAGACCTTGCCTATTTTCCAAGTTTGTATGAATGGTATGCCCTTAAGAAAGTCGGGTTTTTATCAGAAAATAATATTTTCACAAAAAATGAGCTTGCAGAGAACAGGACTACAATTAATGCTGTTTTTGATGAATTGATTGAACAGAATAACGGGAATCCTAAGCTGTATTTTATGAAGGAAAAATTGGTGAATAACTGTAATTTCAACCAATGTAAAGATAAACTTGAACAGCTTCAGGCGCTTGCCAAATCCGATGTGCAGGGTGATTACAAAGTAGTCATCATGGGCGAAATTATGGATGAACTTATCATGAAAAAGAAAGCCAAAGAAGCTATTGCTGTTGCAGCACAGGCCAAAAGTGAATATCCGAAATCTCCTTTCATCGAAAACATTAAAAACAAGGAAAATCAGATTACTAATCCGGTATTGAGTATCAAATATGAGAAGCAGACCCAGAATAATCTGCCAATTCATTTTGTTGCAGAATATCAGAATATCTCAGAATTTTCTTTAAACATTTATGCGGTAAAAGAAGATTTTCTGCCATTCATAAAATATGCACAGAATCCTTATGCCAATAATTATTTTGGAAACATTAAAAAGAACCTGGTAAGAAAGGAAACTTATCAGCTTTCAGATCCTAAAGATTATCAGCTTCATAAAACTTCACTGGAAATCAAACCGCTTCCTTCAGGAGTGTATGTGGTAGAATATGCAGTAGCAGGAACCAATTCAAAAGATAATGATCCTGAAAGGAATTTTTATTTTCTGGTTTCCGGTAATAAGATCATCTATCAGTCTAAATCTTCCAAAAACACGCTTTCCAACGACCTTAGATTAGTGAGTAGTGAAAACGGAAAAGCTATTTCTAACGAGAACCTTAGGTTTTATGAGTTTGTGAATAATAATTCCATTAATAAAATTGAAGGAAAAACAAGTGATAAAGGAGTTTTTCAGTTCCCAGTCACTGCCAACAAGGAATATTACAGAACGTTCCTGATTCAGCAGCCTAAAACCAACGATTTCCAGATCATGCAGGTTTATGGGAATTCAGGCAATGAAAATTATAATCCTAACGTTGAAACCCGTTCCAAAGCTCAGATCTTTACAGACAGAGCGATCTACAGACCAGGACAGACTGTGTATTTCAAAGTAGTCAATACCCGGTTAAATAATGAAATTGAAACCGTAGTTTCGGGATTGAATCAAAAGATTACGCTTTTGGATGCCAACAGCCAGGAAGTTACTTCCCAAAGCCTTACCACAAATGAGTTCGGCTCCTATCACGGAAGTTTTATGTTACCAAAAGGAAAGCTGAATGGTGTTTTCTATCTGAGAACAGATGGAAATAGCCAGGGATATAAAGATATCAGAGTAGAAGAATATAAGAGACCCAAGTTTGAAGTGAGTTTTGAATCGGTAAAAGATGAATATAAATACGGTCAGACCATAGAGCTGAAAGGGAAAGCAATGATGTTCTCCGGAGTCGCTTTAAGCAATACAACCGTACATTATGAGATCAAAAAACAGAATATCCGATGGAGATATTTCTGGTGGTATCCAAGAGATAATGATAATGAAAACTCAGTTCTTGGAGAAGCTAAAACCAATGAAAAAGGAGAATTTGTTATTCGTCTGGATCTTAAAAAAGATGAAAAACTGGAAGGAATACAGATTGATAACTATCAAATCAATGCTTCTGTCACTGACATTAATGGAGAAACCCAATCTGCGGATACAAATCTTAAGGTTGCTTCAGTTTCCCATTACATCAAGGCTGATGACATTAAGAATATATTCAGTGATGAAAATACCAAGCTAAAGGTAGAGACGAAGAATTATAATGAGCAGGTTCTTAAAAAATCGTATCAGGTAAAGTTGTCAAAACTGGCTGCTCCGGATAGAATTTTCAGAGATAATTTTACATCAGAAGTTCAGGATCTTCCAAAATATTCAAAAGAAGAATTTATAGGTAAGTTCCCGCACGATAGATTTGACAAAAATGATGACATCAAAAACTGGAAAACAGAAAAAGTAGTCGTTGATAGACAGCAGCAACCTTCTTCTGGTACACAAACTGGATCAGATCTGGATCTTGGAAAACTTGAAGCTGGAGATTACCAGCTGGAGCTTTTCAATATTGAAGGAAGAGACACGATAAAGGCTTCTCAATATTTCAGTGTTTGGGATAAAAATTCCCTGAAACCGGTTCAGAAGACATTTTTAACGGTTATTGCACCGAAAGATGAGCTTTCAAGAGGAGAAAAAGCAAAAGTATATGTGTATTCTGCAATTCCGGATGCTCTGGTCAATGTATTTGTTCAGGATGGATCAGGTAAAACGCTTACTGAAACCCATCAGCTTAACAAAGGAATATTAGAGTATACCGCAGATATTCCAAAAGATAAGAGTGTTTCTGAACTTAATCTTCAGTTCCAGTTGGTCGCATTTAATAATGTAAAAACAGAGGCCGCAGTTTTGAAAATAAAAGACACTGAGAAACCTTTAAAGATTGAAACGGTCACTTTCAGAGATAAGCTAGAACCAAATGCTAAAGAAAAATGGACTGTAAAAGTTACTGGAAATGATAAAGAAAAGGTAAATGCAGAAGTACTGGCAAATATGTATGATATGTCTTTAGACCAGTTTGCCGTAAATAATTTTGGCTGGAGTAAGCTGTATAGACCGTTCAATATGATCAGCTCCTATGATATCAGAGAATATCTGTTGGAGAAAAACTACCAGAAACGATTGAGATATTTCAATGAAAAGGGGATAACGGTTCCTGAGTTTAATTGGTTTGATGGTGACTTTTCATATGTTTTGCAAGGCGAGATTGCCAGTATTCAAAATCAAGAGGGCATTAAAGCACCATCGTATTCACCACGACCACCATCACCCATTGCAGGGGCCAGATTTAAAACTGCGAGAGCTGCGTCTGTCGAAGATAAAATAGAGGTTGTACAGAATGTTCTTCCTGAACCTGTAACGGCTGCGAAGTCGGAAACGCCTCCTCCTGGAGGATCTGCTGAAGAAAATCTAGATAAGGTTCCTGTACGTCAGAATTTAAATGAAACAGCATTCTTCTATCCGGATCTGAAAACCGATGCGGAAGGAAATGTAAACTTTGAATTTACTTCTCCGGAAGCTTTAACGAAGTGGAAACTGATGTTCCTAGCTCATACAAAAGATGCAAGAGCTGCTACATTGGAGAAAGAAGTGGTAACACAGAAAGAATTCTCTGTGACTCCAAATTATCCGAGATTTTTAAGAGAAGGAGATGAATTGAACTTACAGTCAAAACTATCTAACCTTACCAATAAGAAAATGAACGGTTCTGCCGAATTACAGATCTTAGACGCATTTACCAATGAAAATATATCGTCTCAATTCGGAATCACCTCAGGAACCCAGAATTTTGATTTAAATGAAAACGGAAACGGAGCATTAACATGGAAATTAAAGGTTCCGAATAATGTTTCATCTATTATTTTGAAAGTAGTAGCAAAAGCTGGAGCTTATTCTGACGGAGAGCAACAGGCTGTAGCAGTCTTGCCAAACAGAATGCTGGTGACTGATGCTGTACCGGTTTTCGTGAAAGAGGGAGAAACGAAGACTTTTGTGCTGGATAATCTTAAAAATAATACATCTACAACAGCGTCCAATGTTTCGAATACACTGGAACTTACAACCAATCCTATCTGGGAGATTATGTTTGCGCTTCCAAGCCTTAAAAATGATCAGAACAGTTCGGCTGATGTTGTTTTCAATAAGTGGTTTGCAGATATACTGGCTTCAGAGGTATTTAAGGCTAATCCTAAAATGAAGACGGTTTTTGATGAATATCAGAATAAAGGAATACTTAATTCAAATCTTGAAAAAAATCAGGAGCTGAAACAGTTATTGTTGGAAGAAACCCCTTGGGTGCTGGAAAGTAAGAATGAAAATGAACAGATGCAAAAGTTGGCCCTTCTGTTTGATACGAATACGATGAGGAATTCAATGAATCAGGATTGGGATGATTTCAGTAAGCTGCAAAATCCTGATGGTGGATTCTCCTGGTATGCGGGATATCCAAGTTCTTACAGTACGTCATTATATATTCTTAAGAATCTAGGAAAACTTAATATATGGTTAAAAGATAACGCCAAAGACTATCAGAGTTCAGGGCAGAATGCTTTAGTGTCAAAACTGATTCAGTATGTAGACAATGAGATCAGTAAATATGCTGATCCTAAAAAAGAAAATGTTTGGAGCAATTGGGTTCTTGATTATCTTGATACCAGAAACTACTGGGAAAAACAATACCCTTTAAAAGGAAAAGGGGCGAACCTGAAAGTATTGATAAAACAAAAAGCAAAAACGGCAAAAATCACTGATTTTACATTCTTCGGACTTCATCGTGCTGCTTTACTAATGAATGATTATGGAGTAAAAGATGTTTCTGATAAACTGATGAATTACCTTAAAGAAACTTCTACAGATACCAAAACTCAGGGAGTATACTGGAAACAGAATCTGAATGACTGGGGCTGGTTCAGTTCTAAAGTAGTGAACCATGCAGGGGCTTTGGAAGCTTTCAATACATTAAAAGCTAATGATACCAATTTTATAGAAGACATGAAAATCTGGCTGGTAACACAGAAAGAAGTGAACTCATGGGGAAGTTCAAGAGGTACGGCCGAAGTGATCTTTACAATCTTAAATTCAGGAAAATCATGGACGGGTGCTGAAAGTGATAAAGCAACTATTGTTTGGGGTGGAAAAGAAATCGTTCCTCAGACTCAGGCAACAGGATATGTGAAATCAACAGTGAAAACAGAGGCTGTAGATAAAAACCTTGGAACGGTGACTGTTACCAAACCGGGGCCAGGAATTGTTCAGGGTGGATTGTTCTGGCAGTACTATGAAGATCTGGATAAAATCAAATCATCCGAGAATTATATCTCCGTAACCAAAGAGCTTTATAAAAAAGTGAAAACAGTAAACGGGGAAGAGCTTCAGGAAATTTCAGCGGAAACTCCATTAAAAGTAGGAGACAAAGTAACCGTAAGAATGATCCTGAATACAGACAGAGCGATGGAGTTTATTCATATTAAAGATATGCGTGCTGCAGGATTTGAACCGGTTAATGCAATATCAGGATATCAGTGGAAAAATAATTTAGGATATTATCAATCTCCTAAAGATGCCTCCACAAATTTCTATATTCAATATATGCCAAAAGGCAAATATGTGTTTGAATACGATGTAGTTGCTAATGCATCCGGAAAGTTCTCAAATGGTATTACCACTATGCAGAATTACTATGCCCCACAGATGAATGCCCATACAAAAGGAACCGGTGTTCAGATTTTGGAATGATTTTTGGCTATTAGGAAATACGTAAAATTTAAAACCAAATAAAATGAAATTTTCAAAAACTTTAATTACTGGATTGGTATTGATGGCTGGGGTAAGTGCTTTCGCTCAAAAGAAAGCTGAAAAGTTTGAAAAACTACAGATTGAAATGTTCCCAAAAGCTAAAGAAGGATACAAACAAGTATATATTCAGCTTCCTGTTGCAAAAAATGAAAGCGATTTAAAAGTAGAAGTTTTTGTTGGTGCTGAAAAAATGTTAGACTGCAACAATTACTCTTTAATGGGAGAAATGAAAAGCCAGGATCTTCAGGGATGGGGATACAACTATTATGAAGTAGAATCAAAAGGGGAAACGGCAGGAACGTTAATGGCTTGTCCGGGACAGAAAATGACTAAAAAGTTTGTTACCCTTAAGCCGGAAATTGTAAGATACAACAGTAAACTGCCATTGGTATTTTATGTACCGAAAGACATAGAAGTTCGCTACAGAGTCTTAAGACCTGATAACACTATGAAAAAAGCAGTTCAGAAGTAAAATTTGCAAGCTTATTATAAACAGAAAACTCCTCACAGTGATGTGGGGAGTTTTCGCTTTTTAGAGAGATTATATTATCTTTATTTTGGGCTATTTCCATCCGTATCTTTTGAATAAGGATTAGTGAAAAGCTTTTGGGTTTCTTCAATATCATTAATGCCATCTCCGTCAGAATCTTTTAAAATCTCAGCAAGATCAAGAGTGAGTAAAGCATTGTTTTTTACAACAGTATATTCAGGAGTTTCTCCGTAAACCAGATGTTTAGTCATTCGGGTTATATCTGCTTCAATTTGAATATAATTTTCGTCTTTTCATAATGGGTACTTGGAATTGGATTTTAAGAAATAATAATGATTGGCAACTAATCCCGTAAAATAATTCTGCCAGGTTTTGCCATTATCTTTGGATATCTTTATATAATAATTTTTGGATAAAAAAGAATCAGTGGTATATAAAATAGCAATTGTCCCTTTAAATTTTTCCTTCTTAATAATAAGTGGGATAGGAATATCATTTATCTTTTTAGAAAACTCTTCCTGCATGATGGCATGCAAGGCATCAATACTGTCCAATTGGAGATCCTTTATTCGCCAGTAAACAGAATCAGTAATATTTTCTGATTTTAGCAGCTGCCTTGATATATTTTACTGAAATATAGGTGAAGAGTGGGATGAGAGCATCTTCTTCCGTAACAGTCTGAAAAAATGGATGTGACTGAGAAAGGCTGTCTTTTAATTTTTCAAATTGAATACACTTGCAAGCCTTTGTTTCCTGAGGAAATGAAATGAAAGGACATTACTAAAAGTGGAGTTAAGATTTTTTTCAAGATTTTTTAGTTTTTAATTAACATTTAAACGGTTTTGATAAGACTTTATTTCAAAGACTTTTATACTTAAACACATTTTAAACTTATTTTAAATTCAGGGTTTTGTTAAATTATCTTTGAGTATTTTAACAATTTTTGCATTATATTTGTTATAAACATAAACCATGAAAAACAATTTATTGATTTTTACGTTTAGTTTTTTTGCTTTTCCTGCTTTTGGCTGGGCACAGTCTGCGCCGGATTTTAAAGAACTTTTGGATAGTGCTATGGTTCGGGACTCGAACCTGAAAATGCAGATTACCCAAAACAAGCTTACCGATCTTGATGAACATAAATTAAAAGATATCTTTCTTCCTACTCTGGAATTAAGTGGTAAAGCAGGTTATCTTAACGGAACAGCAAGACTTACGTCACCGGAAATTAATCTCGCTCCCTTCATCAATATTCCGGAAGGTACTTTCAACAATAATTTCAATGTATCAGGGTTTTCAGGCGTTGCCAAGGCAGATGCCAAGATGCTGCTATACTCTGGAGGGAAGGTGAAATATCTGAAAAAAGCAGTGGAAGAGAAGAAAAAATCTGAAGAAGTACTGCTGGAAAAAACAAAAGATGAAGTGGTTGCCACTATTTCCAAAGCCTATGACCAGCTGGCATTGATCCATCAGTCTAAAAAGGTATTGGACGAAAGTAAAAAAAGACTGGACATCAACAAAAAAACAGCAGACAAAGCTTTAGGCTATGGTCTGATCACTCCTTACGATCACAAAAAAATTGAACTGGCTCAGGCTACTTTAAATGCAAAGATGGTAGAATATGAAGGGAAAAAGGAATTGCTTCTTACCCAGCTTTATATTTTAACAGGAATCGACAGGGAACGTTTAAGAATGATAGACCCCGTACTATCTCCTGTAGAGCTTCTTGCTGCAGAAAAAGGAATAGAGCAGAGAGCTGAAGTTCGTGCCCTTGAGCATGGGATCAGTGCTGCAGATTATAAAATAAAAGCTGAAAAGACCTGGATGATTCCAAAAGTTCAGTTGATGGCCTCAGCTTATTACATCGGGTTATACGGAAACCGTATCAAAAGTTCTGAAAATGTAGTTCCTGCCGTTCCATTATTAGGATATGAAGGGAAAAAACTGGACTGGACCCCAAACAATATCAATGTTTTTCCGTTGATTACAGCTGGTGTTGGATTTAAATGGGAAATTTTTGACGGAAAAGAAGGAAAGCATGCTGAAGAAACAGCAAAAGTTGGTAAAGAAGTATTGCAGAATCAAAAAGAAGATGCCCTGAAAAAGCTAACTCTAAATCTGGCCAATAACCAGACCAATTATGATATTGCTTCTGCTCAGATCACTTTAAAGGCTAAAGAAAAAGAATTGGCTAAAAATGCATTGGTACAGGCTGAAAAAGAATTCAGATATGGAATGAGCAAATCATCACAGCTTATCGATGCGGAAAATGACCTTGAAGCAGTAGAACTTGAATATCAGAATGCAATTTTCAACCAGAGAAGAGCAGGAATAGAACTGATGAGGTCTACTCAGGAACTGGATATCACCAGATTTTATTTAATCCCTTAAAAATTAAAATGATGCATAAAAATATATCTATACTCATTGCTTCTCTGTTTTTATTGGGAAGTTGCGATAAAAAGAACGAAAAGATAAAAGAACCTGAAGGAAAAACCAAAAAGGATGTGATCTCTTTTGCTCCGAAGGTTACCGGAAGAATCTTAAAAATATATGTCTCTGAAGGACAGTCTGTAAAAAAAGGAGATACCCTGGCCCAGCTTGATGTTCCCGAGGTTTCTGCAAAAATAGCACAGGCGCAGGGAGCCGTGAATGCTGCAACCGCTCAGGAGCAGATGGCAAAAAACGGAGCAACACCGGATCAGCTGAGACAGCTTCAGGCAAAGTATAAAGGATTAAAGGAGCAATATGAATTTGCACAGAAATCCTACAGAAGAGCCAATAATATGTTCCGGGACAGCCTGATGTCTCCGCAGGCACATGATGAAATTTATGCAAAGCTTCAGGGTGCAAAAGCACAGTATGATGCTGTAATAGCAGAACTGGATGATGTGAACAGAGGAACGCGTTTCGAAAAAGTAGAAATGGCGGCAGGGCAGGCTTCCCAGGCTAAAGGAGCTTTACAGGAAGCCAATGTAGCTTATTCTGAAAGATACGTTATTGCAACCAACGATATGGAAATTGAAACCATCAGTTTAAATACCGGAGAATTGGCAACAGCCGGATTTGCTTTGTTCAACGGATATATTCCTGAAAGTACTTATTTCAGATTCACCGTTCCTGAAAGTGCCATTTCAAAATACAAAAAAGGGCAGAACGTTACTATGCAGGTTGTTTACAATAAAGAAAATCTGGCAGGAACAGTTGTTTATATCAAACAGCTTACAAGATATGCAGATATCACTACTGCTTATCCGGATTACCAGCTGCAGGATGCGGTCTATGAGATCAAGGTGAAACCCACAGATATGAATAAAGCAAAAGGGCTCTTGGTGAATGCCAATGTGATCCTTAAATAATACGAAATAAAATATGACGGATGTTCCTTTTGTAAAAAGACTCCGTCAGGTTATTTACAATTTTAAAATATACAGATGAAAGAATTTTTCCGTCTTTTAAAACGTGAGTTCAAACTTTTTATCAGCAATTCTACCTTAAGAACTGTGTTCTTTTTGGCACCGGTTTTTTATGCAACCTTGCTGGGGTTTGTCTATCAAAGCGGAAAAGTTGAAAATACACCTGTATTGGTTGTTGACAGAGACAATACGCCATTGTCCAGTCAGTTAACCGAAATGCTGGATGATAATAAAAGTATCAAAGTCATAAAATACCTGCAGGAGCCTTTGAGTATAAAAGATGAGGTGATCCGTCATGAGGCGGCGGCAGTTGTTATTATTCCTTCCCGTTTTGAAGGAGATATGCTTCAGAAAAAATACCCTGAACTGAACGTATATGTAAATACCGGAAACGTTTTGACAGCAAACTTTGCTTCCAAAGCACTCCAGCTTACTATAGGGACATTCTCTGCCGGGGCATCCATCAAGGCTTTACAGAAAGCAGGAATGCCTGCAGCAAAGGCTGTTACACAATATGAGCCTTTTAAAACAAACTATATCACTCTTTTCAATACAACCAGCAACTACCTTATCTTTATGTGGCCGGCTATGTTGGCGGTAGTATTGCAGCAGGTAATTCTGTTGGCAATGGCAGTAAGTTTTGCAGCAGAATTCCAGAGAGGATCTTTCGTAAAAGAGTATGCGAAAATGAAAAAATGGGCATTTCCTACGATGTTGATTAAGGTTATTCCGATTTGGGTATTTTCCATTCTTATCGTGAGTGTCTATTATCTGATGCACATGATTTTCAAAGTACCGATGCCGGAAGGTATATTTAATTTTATTCTTCTTACAGCTGTTTTTGTAGGCTCAGTTTCTTTCCTTGGTGTGTTTATCAGTATATTGATCCCGGATGCTTTGAAAGCCACACAGATTCTTATGGTTATTGCTTCACCGGCATTTATTATCAGTGGTTTTACATGGCCTTTAAATGCAATGCCTGCCTTTGTACAGTTTATTGCGAATATTATTCCGCTCACTCCTTTTTTACAGGCATTTAAAATTCTGCTGATTCAGAAAGGATCTGTAGAGCTTACTTTCCCATATCTGGAGCACTTAAGTATTCTCTTAGTGGTTTATGCTATTATAGGATGGATTGCTTTAAAAATCAAACTTTGGTTTATATTCAAAAAACCGGTTCCGCAGGAAATTGAAGCGGAAGAAGCTTCGGAAGGCGAAAATGTATAATACGCTGGAATTTTCAGATGCTCAAACTTAGCAAGCCACATCCCAAAACTCACAACAAAAATTCTTCCCACAATAAAAATCAAACAAAAAAACTGATATATTTGTCTGTAGTAAAAACAGATCGTATATGGAAAATGTATTTGACGCAAAAGATGCTCAAAACTATATTGATAGAATAAACAGACTGGTAGAAGATACTCATGGATTATGGGGAAAAATGACGGTGGATCAGATGTTGGCGCACTGTAGTGTAACCTATGAAATGATATATGAGCCTGAAAAACATAAAAAGCCGGGCGCAATTGCGAAGTTTATTTTAAAGACTTTTGTTAAGCCTAAAGTAGTAGGTGAAAAAGCATACCCAAGGGATTCCCCCACAGCTCCTCAGTTTTTGGTTACGGGAAGAAAGAACTTCGATGAAGAGAAAATTAGACTGATCGGTTTTATTCAGAAGACCCAGCAATTGGGAGCAGATGCTTTTGATGGTAAAGAGTCTTTTTCTTTTGGAAAATTAAATGCTCAGGAATGGAATAATATGTTTGCAAAACATCTGAACCATCACCTGTCACAATTCGGAGTCTAAAAAATCACTGTATGAAAAAACTTTTATTGCTCTTCATCCTGGCTGCCAATTTTGTATTGGCACAAATGCCGGATATCTCAAATACATGGCTGAATAACAGTAAACCTTATATCGGGACTATTGGAAATAAGGGACAGGAACTGAAACTTAAAATCAATACTGCTGAACAGAATAAAAAAAATGACCAGGAATATTTTGTTTCAGGATATTCTCTTGTGGACACCAATTATGCAAAATTTGAAGGAAAAATTACCATTTTAAAATATAAGGATGCCAAGAAACAAGGAACTGTGTTTGGTGAATATGAATTGTCTGAAGAGAATAAAGGAAAACATTCAGGAACCTTTAAAGGCCGATTCGTTTACAACTTTAAATGGAATAGAAAAACTGAAAAAGTAGAAGGGCAGTATATTGAACTGATTGGTGACTGGAAAAGCTATGACGGAAGTCTGGAGTTTAAAACCCGTTTAAAAAATCAGTAAAGCAAATTTGTCTTTAATCGTACAAATATAATTTCTAAAAGGCTTAGTCCACAATCAATCTTAAAAATATGAAACTAGGAGCATTTTCAATCAGTCTAAGTGTAAAAGACCTTCAGAAGTCCAAAGATTTCTATGAAAAGCTGGGCTTCGCAACTATGGCAGGAGCTACAGAGCAAAATTATCTGATCATGAAAAACGGATCCACTTTGATTGGGCTGTTCCAGGCAATGTTTGATGGGAATATGCTTACTTTCAATCCGGGATGGGATGAAAATGCCCAAAATCTTGAATCCTTTGACGATGTACGTGAAATCCAGAAGCGTTTGAAGGAAAATGGAGTAGAAATTGATAAAGAAGCTGATGAAACTACTTCAGGCCCTGAACATATGTACCTGAAAGATCCGGATGGAAATATGATCCTGATCGATCAGCATAGATAAACTTCAAAACAAATTAAAACTTAACTAAAAAACAATCATGGCAACAGTAAACGTTTATTTAACATTTAATGGAAACTGCAGAGAAGCATTCGATTTCTATAAGTCGGTTTTCGGAGGAGAATATCCTTATATCGGAACTTTTGGAGAAATGCCTCCAATGGAAGGAAAAGAGCTTCCAGAAGAAGATAAAAACAAAGTCATGCACGTTACCCTTCCTATTTCCAAAGAAACGGTATTAATGGGCAGTGATACAGGCGGAGAATGGGCATCCAACTTTAAAGAAGGAAACAATTACTCTATTTCTATTAATGCAGAATCCAAAGAAGAAGCAGAGAAATTATTCAATGGCCTTTCTGCAGATGGGCAGGTAACAATGCCATTGGCTGATACTTTCTGGGGAGCTTACTTTGGAATGTTTACTGATAAATTCGGGATCAACTGGATGGTTAATTACGATGATCCTGCCAAAATGCAGCAACATCCGTAAGATTCATATTTTGTATATGAAATATAGTTATAAGTTACCGGCAGCCATACTGCCGGTTTTTTATTTGATGTTATATTTGCATCCCGAAAATTTTTAAATTTGAATAAGTATAATAATAATTAATTAAAATAACATGATGAAATTTACCATTGAAGAGATTAAAGCGGAGCATAAAAAAGTAAAAAGTGGAGCCGATTTCCCACACTATATAAAAGCTATTAAAAATCTAGGTGTCTCTCACTATACAGCCTATGTTGATGATGGAAACACAGAATATTCTGATAGTCATAATCAATCTGTCCATACAGGAGCTAAGTATGAGAAACTTATTGTTTCTGAAAAGATGAATCTTGAAAATTTTAAAACAAGATTAAAACTTCACCAGCAGGGAGGCACAGATTACATGACATTCTGTAAGGACTGTGCAGAAAACGGAATCGAAGGCTGGGTAATAAATCTGGGAGCAATGACCTGTACTTATTTTGATAAAGATCGAAAAGAAGTTCTGGTGGAACAGATTCCTGATTAAGACTAGATAAATTTGATAGGAGCCAGATTGAATGCTACCTAATATACAAATTCGATGGAATCAATCATAAAATATCGCTTGCTATTATTGATTTAAAATATTAATTTTGTTAAAACGATAGATAATAGTAATTGATAAACATGAGAAAGGTTTTTACGAAGTTGGCATTCACGGTATTGGGTTTGGGATCCGTTTTTACATTTGCACAGAAAAGTGATCTTGGTGCATGGTATATGTATTTTGGAAATAATAAAATCAGCAAAAAACTGAACTGGCACAATGAGGTACAATACAGAAACTTTGATGCCGTTGGTGATCTGGAGCAGCTTCTGATCCGTACCGGAATTGGGTATGATCTCACCGAAAACAATAATAACGTGTTATTGGGATATGGATTCATACTTAGCCAGCCATATGTAAACGGAGATAAAAAGGAAAATATAGAACACAGAATTTTCCAGCAGTACATTACCAAACAGAAGTTTGGACGTTTTAACCTTCAGCACCGCTACCGTTTGGAAGAACGTTTTCTGGAAGACGATTTTAGAATGAGATTCCGTTATATGCTGGGATTCAATATTCCGATCACTCAAAAGGAAATGCTGCCGAAAACATTATACGCATCCGTATATAATGAAATTTTCCTGCATTTCAACAGCCCTGTTTTTGATAGAAACAGAGTCTATGGAGCTTTAGGATACGTCATTAATAAAAATATGCGGATTGAAGCCGGATATATGAATCAGATTCAGGAAAACAGAAACAGAGGACAGATCCAGATTGGTTTTTATAACAATATCCCATTTACCAAAAACTGATTCTGACCTTTCTGCTGGATGCGCTGATGAAAACTATTAAATAATTAACACACAAAAATAACACATAATGCATTCAGGAAAAAGATTTGGAGCGCGTGAGTTCATCAGTTGGACACGACGCAGTATTTATGCCTTAATTATATTGGCTGCCATTCCTACGATTTTTTATTTCTTAGGTTGGAAATTTCTTTCTGTACCCTGGCAACCCATTGCAATCATGGGAACAGCAGTTGCCTTCATCGTTGGGTTCAAAAATAACGCCAGTTACAGCAGGCTTTGGGAGGCAAGACAGATTTACGGAGCTATTATTAATGATAGCAGAAGCTTTGGGTATATCTTAAGGGATGCTCTTGTTTCAAAAGATTCAGATACAGTAAAAACGATGTTCCTGCGTCATTATGCATGGCTGACGGCGCTAAGGTACCAGCTTAGAGAGCCCAGGATTTGGGAGAATACAGGATCAGCCCAGTTCGATGAATATGCTAAAAAATATGAAATCCCGGAACGGCTTTCAAAATTGGATGATGAACTGAAGAAATACCTTTCAGAAACAGAACTTCAATATATCCTGAGTAAGAAAAACAGGGCAACACAATTGATGGCTAGTCAAAGTAAAGAATTGTCTGAAGCTTATGAAAAAGGAGAAATCAATGATTTCCAATGGACACAGATCAACCAGCAATTGGTGAAATTTACAGATAGTCAGGGAAAAGCAGAAAGAATCAAGAACTTTCCCTATCCAAGAAATTTTTCTTCTATCACAACCTATCTTTTGTTGTTGTTCATTGTATTTGTTCCTTTCGGATTACTAAAAGAATTTGATAAACTGGGAGAAAATTCTATGGTGGAAGGATGGACAATTTGGTTCAATATTCCTTTCTCATTACTGGTAACATGGTGTTTCCATACATTGGATAGTGTAGGAGAAGCATCAGTAAATCCTTTTGAAGGAAGTGCCAATGATGTTCCCATTACCCAGATCAGCCGTACTATAGAAATCGATATGAGAGATATGCTGGACGAAACTGATCTTCCGCCTGCGATCACTCCAAAAAATAATATTGTACTTTAAAAAGATTAAGAAATCTGCATTATCTGGAAAATCTGCGTGAGGAAAAAATCAAACGGATAAATTTAAAAAATCCATTAGGTTTAAATAAAGAAGCATTTCTTAACAAAAAATAATACTTAAAAAAAACTAACTCAAAATGATTCACAGCTATGTTATAATATCTATTGTAGTCTTACTGTCTGTAATGATATTGGTAATGATAGGACAAAAACTGAAAGTAGCATATCCTATTTTTCTTGTGATTGCGGGATTACTCATCAGTTTTGTTCCGGGAATGCCCCGGGTAGAAATAGAACCTGATCTTGTATTCCTTATTTTTCTTCCTCCTATTTTATTTGAAGCCGCATGGTTTACTTCATGGCAGGATTTTCATAAATGGAGAAAACAGATCTTTTCCATGGCATTCGGATTGGTTTTTTTAACGTCAGTTGTTGTTGCTTATCTTTCATCTTCAATTATTCCGGGACTTACCATAGCGATGGGCTTCCTGTTGGGAGGAGTAAATTCTCCACCGGATGCTGTAGCCGCAACTTCAGTATTGAAGCATATGAAGATTCCAAAAAAAATTACCAGTATTCTGGAAGGAGAAAGCCTGATCAATGATGCATCCAGTTTAATTGTATTTAAATTTGCCCTTGCAGCAGTCATTTCAGGGCAGTTTATCTGGAGAGATGCTGTTCAGGATTTCTTTACTATGGCCATTGGGGGAATTGCAATGGGTGTTGCAATAGGTTTTCTGTTTGGAGCATTATTGAGAATTATTCCTACAAATTCCAATATTGATACTGTTATCACGCTCATTGTTCCTTACATCATGTATGTGGGAGCAGAGCACTTTCATTTTTCAGGAGTATTGGCCGTTGTTGCCGGCGGACTATTGATGTCTTATAATTCACACTGTTACCTAAGTCATACCTCAAGAATTCAGTCCGGAAATGTATGGAGTGTTTTAATATTTCTGATGAATACCATTATTTTTATCCTGATCGGCCTTGAACTGCCTATTGTTGTAGAAGGATTAACAGATTATACTGTTTCAGAAGGGATTTTCTACAGCGTAGTGATTGGTGGTGCCATAATCGGAACTAGAATTATCTATAGCTATGCACTTATGTATTTCCCAAGAATCTGTTCCAAAGAATTAAGGTTAAAAGCTCCGAAACCCGATTGGCGTGAACCCTTTATCATCAGTTTTGCAGCAATGAGGGGAGTCGTTTCATTAGCCGCTGCATTGTCTATCCCAGCATTTTTACCTAATGGAGAAGCTTTTCCACATCGAAACATTATTTTATTCGTAACCTTTGTTATCATATTAATTACGTTGGTTGGCCAGGGATTATTGCTTAGTCCAATCCTGAAATTATTGAATATACAGGATGCAGGAAGTGAATTACCGGAAGAAAAACAGGAGGTAATCCTGATGAGAAAACTTAAAGAAACCGCTTTACATAAACTTGATAATGACTTTTCTGAACTGGCAGTAACCAACAGCCTTGTTCGTCATCAAAAGCATAAACTGGAAAATGAAATGATGCTGATGGCTGATAAAGCTCAGTGTATGGCTTCTACCGGAGATTATGTAACTGCAATCAATGAGAATAAAGATGTATTGCGTCAGGTTATTCAGGCCCAGAGAAATGAGTTGCATAGAATGAAAAAAGAAAAAATATTCGATGATCATGTGATGAGAACCATTGAAATGCAGCTGGATTTTGACGAAGCAAAGATTACCGGATTTTCCCACTGATAATATAAAATATTTACGATAAAGTAAATATAAAACCACAAAAGTCACAAAAGGATTTAAGCTAGGTTTAAAATTAAGGTTAACTTGCATAAGGTTCACAAAGTGAAAATTCACAGATTTCTGAAATTTCAGTGTTCTTTTCAATGGCAAGAATATTAACTTTAAAATAACTTAAGTGTTAAGATTCTTTTGTGACTTTTGTGGTTAAAATAATTTAGTTAAATTTTAGTAATATGAACACTCCAATCACCGTTCAATACAAAATAAATGCTCCCATCGATAAGGTTTGGAGGGCATTAACTGATAAAAATGAAATGAAATCCTGGTATTTTGATATTCAGGATTTTGAACCGGAATTAGGAAATGTGTTTAATTTCTACGAACCGGGAGGTGAAAATAAATACCATCATCAGGGCGAAATTCTGGAAATTATTTCCCGTCAAAAATTAAAACATACCTGGGCTTATCCTGATTTCTCAGATCAGAAAACAACAGTAACATGGGAGCTGCAATCCGAAGATAATGGAACTCTGGTTACATTAACCCATGAGGGAATTGAAAACTTTAAAGACCTTGGAGAAGGCTTTTCAAGAAAGAATTTTACCGGAGGCTGGAATGCTATTTTAGGTCAGAGTTTAAAAGAATATTTAGAAAAATAAAACATGATAGAATTACAGCCGTTCAGTATTGTTGATGCGCCAGTATTAATTTCAAAAATTAAAGATAAAAGATCTCTACTTCAGTTTGCGGGACCTATGTATCGTTTTCCTTTGACTGAAGGTCAGCTTGAAATGGATTTGTCTGATGAAAACCGAACCTTATTCAAAGTAGTGGATATGGAGCATCAGAATATAATAGGTCATGCTCAGATATTTTTAAAAGAAAAGACATTTTTGCTGGGAAGAATCCTGATCTGGGACGAGAATAACCGTGGAAAAGGCTATGGTAAAAAGGTAATGCAGGAACTTTTGAAATACGGATTCAGCCATTTAAACAGAGAGCTGGCGGAACTGAATGTATACGACTGGAATACCGGAGCGATTGAATGCTATAAAAAAGTAGGATTTACCATTGATCCGGATATTAGAAATGAAGCTAAAATTGATGATGAAATCTGGGTTTCTCTCAATATGAAAATTCACAGAGGTACATTTGAAATATAAAAAATCATGAGCAGATTTACCGGACTTCGTCCCATGCTTTGGACTGAAAATTTAGAGGAAAGTATAGGGTTTTATATTCATATTCTCGGTTTTGAGCTATTAGACAGAAACGATGAGTGGCATTGGGCTTCGCTTCAGAAAGACGATGTGTATATCATGCTTGCTTTGCCCAACAAACATGAAAACCCGGTCACAGTCGGTTTTACCGGATCATTTTATTTTAATGTAAATAAAGTGGATGAATTATGGGAAAACATTAAAACAAAGGCCCGAATCTGTTATGAAATTGAAACGTTTGAATGGGGGATGAGAGAATTCGCAGTATATGATAACAACGGATATATCCTACAATTTGGCGAACCTGTGGATAATATTGGCAATACGGAATAAAATTTGCTATTTTTGGGGAAATATTTAAAAAGTCAATGAAAAAAAATATAATAGCGGGTTTCGCAGCAATCTTACTACTGGCATCTTGTAATAAGGATAAGGAGATTCTTAACACATTAAATACATACAATAATTCTATGGAAGCAAAGGGATATCATTTCGGTGATAAATTACAGCTTCCAAAAGAAGTGACAGAAAATGCAGAAAGCGTAAGCATCAGCTTTGGAGATAAGGAAACTACAGATTTAACTATCGACCCTAAATTTTTTACATTAGGTGATAATGCTGTTACTTTTAACATCAAAACCAAAGGCGGAGAAACATTGAACCAGGATGCAACCATCAATGTGTTTGCAAAAAGTCCTGAAAAAAATATTGCTTACCAGATTGTAGCAGAATATCCTCACGATCCTAAAAACTTTGTACAGGGATTCCAGGCTGAAGGAAATACCATTTATGAAAGTGACGGTCAGAACGGATCTTCACAAATTCTTAAATATACATTAGGAACAACTACACCACTTGCTTCTACTAAGCAGGCTCCGGAAGATTTCTCAGAGGGAAGTACCATTGTGGGAGATAAAGTGTATCAGCTGACATGGCAAAGTAAGAAAGGCTATATTTATGATAAAAGTTCTCTGAAATTACTTTCAGAATTTGCGTATCCAAATGTATTGGGTGAAGGCTGGGGATTAACGTATGACGGGAAAAGCCTGATTGCATCAGACGGAAGTAAACTTTTATATTTCCTTGATCCGAATGATCCTTCAAAACTGATTAAATATATTGCTGTGGCAGGAAGTTCACAGGCATATGATCAGTTGAATGAACTGGAGTATCACAACGGATTCCTTTATGCTAATGTATGGCAAAAACCAATCATCCTGAAAATCAATCCTGCTACCGGAGAAGTAGTAGGTACATTTGATTTTACCGAAATTGCAAAACAAAACACCAAAGGAAGTGATGACGTATTGAACGGAATTGCCTTCAAAGGAGAAAATATGCTAGTCACAGGAAAGAATTGGCCAAAAATTTATGAAGTTGTTATTAAATAAGAAAAATTGATAACAATTTCTATCCGAATAAAATAAAGTATGTAAATTGGTAGCGTTCCGAAAGGAGCGCTATCTTAGTAAAAGAATTTTGAGATTAATCTATCTGATATGCATTTTCATTTTCTGTACCTCTGCGGCACAGAACGTTCTTCCTTTGGATACCTTGAAGCTGAAGGAAGCCAAAGATATGCTGGCTGATGACTACGGAAACCTGTACATCTATAAAAACAAGGATTTCAGCTTTACCAAGTACGATTCTTTGGGGAAGCAGATTGGGAAAATGATGCTTACAGTTCCTTATAAGGTACAGTCGGTACAAAATCCTCTGACTTTATCTTTGTTTTCGGAGAATGCTCAGGAAATGAAATTTGTAGACCAGAATATGAATGAAATCCAACGTATTGATTTCAAACAGAAATTTGGCTTTATCAAAATGGCTTATGCTGAAGATTTACAGCAGTTATGGCTATTGGATGACAGTACAAAGAGACTAATACAGTATAATTTCAGAAATGATACCACCATCAATGCATTTCCTTTTGATATCAGTTTCGAGGATTTGATGGATATGTTGGTATATGAAGGTAAAGTTTATATTCTTACTCAAAAACATCTCAGAATTTATAGTGTAAAGTTTGAAAAACTCTTTGAAGCTCCGGTGGATAACGGAAAAAGATTCAGAAGAGAGAATGATAATATTCTGGTTGTTACTAATAATTCAATTCTAAAATATGTTCCTGAGAAAGGGATGAGTGTCATTTTTGAAGATCCCGATGCACAAATTGTGGATAAAAACATCCTTTCTTATTTTGAAATCAAGGGGAACAAGCTTTATCTTTACAGCCTTGAAAAAGTAAAGAAAGCCAGACAGCAGAAACAGCAGGAAGCTGAGCTTCAGATCATAGAGCAATCTACCGGGAAACCTGTAGAAAATACTGAAGAAAAGCCCGATGGAGAAGCAGAAAAGAAATCTTCTGACAATACATTGGAACAGTTGATTGAAGACACTTCCGAAGTGCAGGCTGCAGGTGTAGAAAAGCTTATCAATTAATCAGTTAATACAAGGAAAAAGAATATGCATATTGCAGTTACAGGAAACATCGGAGCAGGAAAAACAACTTTAACCACGATGCTTTCTAAGCATTACGGATGGGATGCACAGTTTGAAGACGTAGATCACAATCCTTATTTGGAGGATTTTTATTCGGATATGAGTAAATGGAGCTTTGCATTGCAGGTATATTTTCTGGGAAGTAGATTCCGTCAGGTAAAAGAGATCAGAGAAAGTGGGAAAAACATTATTCAGGACCGTACGATCTATGAAGATGCCCATATCTTTGCGGAGAATCTGAATGATATGAATCTTCTTTCAGACAGGGATTTCAATAATTATTCATCTGTTTTTGATCTGATGAAATCTTTCGTTTCGGCGCCGGATCTTTTAATTTATCTGAAATCAGACGTTCCGAATCTGGTAAAGAAAATCTACAAAAGAGGACGTGAATATGAAGCATCTATCAGTATTGAATATCTATCAAAACTGAATCAGAAATATGAAAAATGGATTTCCAACTATACAGAAGGTAAACTTTTGATTATTGAAGTGGATGATTTGGATTTCGTTGAAAAGCCGGAAGATTTCGGATTGATCCTGGAAAAAATTGAAACAGAATTGAACGGATTGTTTTAACAAACTTTTATCAGAACATTAAGATAACATCCACTGAATTCTTGTTAAATTTGTTACAGAAGAGTTTAATTTTTTAAAATCATTAGAAATGTTAGTTAAGGTTTTACATAACGGAAGCTGTTCAAAATCAAATGCAGTATTAGAGTATCTTGATGAAAACGGAGTACCTTTTGAGATTATCAATATTATTGAAGATCCCTTGAGTATTCTGGAGATTAAAACCGTATTGAAGAAGCTTAATCAGAGCGTTTTTCATATCATTAGGAAGACAGATAAACTGTATACCGATAACTATGCAGACAAAAATTATTCTGAAGAAGAATGGATAAAAATTCTGTCTGAAAACCCTTCACTGATCCAGAGACCGATTTTGGTAAAAGGTTCGGTAGCCATGTTGGGAAGGCCTATTGATAATGTGAAGTTCTTTATTGAAAAATAATAATTGATTATATATATAAAAGAGTCCGTTTTACAAGCTAAAACGGACTCTTTTTATTTTATACTTTTCTTTTGGAATAACCGCCGGAAACTTAAATGGGTTTAAGGTGTTTTTTTCTTTTTTCCTTTTGGTTGCCGGATAGTGTAGTATAACGCTTCCAGTTCTTTTGGAGGGTTGCCGGCGTCAAATGTTGCGGAAGTGTATGTTGTTCCTCCAGAAGTAATGAGAAAAGTTGCGGATAAGGCCTGATCAGAATATCTGCCTGTAGTAGGAGACTGAAGTTCTGATATTTTGGAGAGATCAAGAGCTTCTACCTGTCTGGAGATATTATCCCATTCGGAAGGATTTGTTGTATATTTTGTGGAATCGCCATTTAAAACAGTGATTTTAAAGGTTGGTGTAAAAATAGAATTTCGATGGATTCCCCTTGTCATCTCTGTTAGCTGTATTTTTTCAATTTTTTTTTGTTTATCGTTTTTTGTTGTTTTTATTTCATTATTATCTTTTTTATTTTGATTAGCGCAACATATTGTTGATGTAATTAAAATAATACTCATTAATGTTAAAAATACCTTCATTGTGTTATTTTTATTTTATTTAATATTTTATTGAATAGTTAAATTGTTAAGTAATTTAATTTTATATATTTGCTAAAATATAAAAAATATATTAATGAGAAAATCTACTATTTTTAAATCCTCTTTAGCCGTATTGTTTTTTATGGGCGTTGGATTTTCAAATGCACAGAAGAGAGATGGTGGAAAGCCATCAAAAAAAGTGTGGGAAAAAAGAGAACTTGATCCTAAAGGAATGGAAAAATGTGGGACTGTTGAATATGAAGACAACTTGCAGAAGAAGTTTCCAGACAGATTATCATCAGAGAAGTTTGAAGCATGGATTGCTCCTTTGATTGAAAAGGCAAAAGCAGACAAGTCTCAGATTGGAAATGTAATTACAATTCCGGTGGTAGTACACGTTATCCACAGTGGTCAGAATGTAGGAGTAGCTCCAAATATTTCTGACACTCAGGTAATGTCACAGCTTACTGTGATGACTAACGACTTCAGAAAAAAAGTTAACACTCCTGGTTTTAATAACAACCCAATTGGTGCAGATACTGAAATAGAATTTGTACTTGCAAAAGTAGATCCTAACGGAAATCCTACCAATGGAATTGATAGAGTAAATCTTTGTAGAGATTACTGGGGAAGAGGTGATGAAAGCCAAGGGTATACAAATTATCTTGACAGTATTGTAAAGACTAAAACAATTTGGGATCCAACCAAATATATGAACATGTGGAGTGTGGACTTTGCAGATAACGGTTTATTGGGATATGCCCAGTTTCCTTCTAATTCTACACTTCCGGGTCTGAATCCTAACATGGGTCTTGCAGCTACGGATGGAGTTGTTGCCGGATATTCTACTTTCGGAAGTATGGATTATGATGATACTACATTCATTATGCAGCCTGGCTATGACAGAGGAAGAACAATGACTCATGAAGTAGGCCACTTCCTGGGATTAAGACATATCTGGGGAGACTCTGCATGTGGTAATGATTACTGCGCAGATACCCCTACTGCACATACTGCAAATTATCAATGTAATGCTTCTATACAGAGTTGTAATGATCCGAACGTTTTTGAAATGGTTCAGAATTATATGGACTATACCAATGATACCTGTATGAATATCTATACTAATGATCAGAAAACAAGGATCAGAACGGTGATGGATAATTCTCCAAGAAGAATGGAGCTGAAAGCTTCTACTAAAGATCAAGCTATTCCTTTATTTCCAAATGATGCTGAAATAAAATATGATGGCGGATGTTCCATAGGAGTTGTTAATTGTGGGCAAGGATCATTGCGTCTGCTTATTACAAACAGAGGTACCGCTAATCTGACATCGGCTGTTATTACTTACACCATGAGTGGAGGTGCTGCTCAGACATTTAACTGGACAGGAAATCTTACTCAGGATAAATCAAGTGTGATAAATATTCCTGTTGACGCATCTATAGCATCTTCAGGAGTTTCCTTCTCTATTGCTTCTGTAAACGGAACAACGGATCAGAGAAGTACTAATAATACTACATCTGGTGACTATGTGAAACCTGTAGCACCTCAGTATTTTGGAACAACTACGGTTACCTTCAAATTACAGAGAGACAGATGGGGACAGGAGACAAGATGGAATCTTAAAAACAGTAGTGGACAGATTGTAAAATCCGGAAGATATGGTAATACCGAAGATGGTGATCCAGATCCGGCTCTTATCACTCAGGTATGGGATTTACCTACAGATTGCTATGTGTTTACAATATCTGATGATTTTGGGGATGGTTTAACCGGACAATTGGCTAATGGTGCAAGTGGATATGCAAAACTAACTGTAGGTTCTTCGGGGACAGGACAGACTATATTTGAAACGAATGGTGAATTCTCTTATGAAACTAAAGCCTTTACTACAAGAGAATCTTTATCAACTACAGAAGTAAATAAGAAAAATACTTTTGGAGTATACCCTAACCCGGTTAATGATATTCTGAATGTTACAGGACTTTCCGGAGAATCTCAATTTGAAATTCATAATACTGTAGGACAAGTTGTTAAAAAAGGAAAAATTAATGATAATCAGATTCATGTAGCTGATCTTGTGAAAGGAGTTTACGTGATTACGATTAATAATGCTAAAGTTTCAGAAAGCATTAAGTTCGTTAAGAAATAATAATAAATACAGCAAAGTATTAAGCTGATAAAACCGTCTCAATAGAGGCGGTTTTTATTATTAAAAAAATGATTATACATTTTGAGTGAGGGTGAAGGTCAAAAAATAAGAGACAGTCAATAATGGTTTTTGACTCAGAATTAATTCTTACCCTTAATTCACTTTATTTTAATAGATTAAAATATTAAAAAATAAGAATAGTTTTTAATGAATAGAGCTAAAAAAAACCGTTTCATTTAATTATGAAACGGTTTCTTTTTTACAATAGAATAACGCCTTCTATTTTTGCTACTTCTTTATAAATTTTCACTACCTGATCTGCATCTAAAACAAATGCATTAATGTTGCAGGCTGTGTATTTTCCATTTTTGCTTTCGCGATTTCCCAATGTAAATTTGATACCATCAAATACTTTGTAAATTTCTGTAAGTTTTGATTGGTCTGTAGGAATAATAAATTTAAATAAATAATCCTCAGGAAAATCATGATGACCTTCCAGTTTTTCCTTTAAAGATTTATAAAAGTCTTCAGGATTTGCGTGTTGATTTCCTTGTAATATATCCATCTGCAATTCTAATATAATATATAAATATAACGAATTTTTTTCTATTTTCCAAATGGTCCCAGCAGTGACTTGGAGTTCTGGTGCTCGTAATCTTCAATAATATTAAAGAGTCCTGCTACCAACTGTTCAGAAGCAAGCTGGCTTAATCCACCTGAATTTACGGTGTTCTTATTTCCTCCCAGAAGACTTCCGAGGAAGTTACTTCCTGCTAAAGATGTATTGATGGTTTTTACAATGCCATATTCATTAAGCTTTTCATCCACCTTTGGAGCGATGGCAGCAATAAGCTGTTGTGAAGTTTTTTCCTTAAGGATCTGTGTTGCAGTAGTTCCTTCAATGATTCGCGTTACATCCTGCGCGTTTAAGCTGTTTACAGCACCCTGCAGAATGGGCCTTGAAGTATTTACGGTATAGGCTGCTGCCTGCGCAATATAATCTCTCTCTTTAGCAACTAGTGATGGCGCTATCTTTTCCAGCATGGAGTTGATCTCTCTAAGTTCTTTAGGAAGAGCCTTGTCTACCATATTATTCTGTAAGAAGGCTTCTTTGTTGGTATAAATACCCATTCCCTTATCAATGCCATTGAGTAGCATTCTTTTAATAATAGAAAGCCCCATATCAGATGTGGCCAATGTTGTACAGGATTGTACAGAGGTGGTAATAACAGCACCGGTTCCTATGATAAGAGCGGCTGCAACGATATATTTTTTCATTGATCTTTTTATTGCTTTTCTCAAAAACTGCACCAAAGGTAAATACTATTTTGTATTTAACAAAATATTAATGATTAGTGAATTATTTGGTGATTTTTTGAGTTGAAATCATGATTTTGTTATTAGTGATGTGATATTAAATTAGTGTTTATTTTGTATTTAAATTCACAAAATGTAATCATATTTATATTTTTGTGTAAAAAAATACAATTGTTTTTAAATTTTTAAGATATCTTAACATAGTTCGGTTTTTTTTATATTTTTGACTAATGTCTTCTTTTGAGAAATTGAATGCTTCGAAATGAGACATTGTTGAAAATCTGATTGTACGAATAAAATTGAAACTATATGAAACAAAGTAATGTAAAATATTCATGTCTCATTGCTGTTCTATACTTTGGTATGAATGTCAATGCTCAGACTCAGCCTAAAGATACTGCTGCCAAAGAGCAGAAGATCGACGAGGTGGTTCTGATCGGATATGGATCGCAGAAAAAAGAGAATGTGACCGGTAGTATCGGAATCGTTTCTGCTAAAGATTTAGCGAATAAACCGAATGCCAACCCAATTAGTTCTATACAGGGAAGGGTAGCAGGTGTACAGGTTTTAAACTCCGGAGCACCAGGAGGTTCTCCCAGAGTGGACATCAGAGGAATTAGTTCATTAACGGGGAAAACTGTTTTTATTGTTGATGGAATGATTACAGATGATATCTCATTCCTAAGCCCTCAGGATATTGAATCTATGAGTGTGCTGAAGGATCCTTCCAGTTTGGCAATTTATGGGGCCAGAGCATCCAATGGTGCTGTGATCATTAAAACCAAAACCGGAAGAGGTAAAAAACCGGTTTTTAATTTTAACTCGTATCTAGGAATTAAACCGGTAACGAACGTTCCTAAAATGGTTAATTCAGATCAGTATCTAAAGCTGTATAATGAGAAACTAATCAATGATAAAGTAAAAGACCCTGTATTTTTAGACAGATCATCTTATCCTGCAGATACAGATTGGTTCAAAGAGATTTTGAGAACAAGTATCATTAACTCGAATGATATTTCGGCTTCAGGAAACCTTGGAAAGCTGAACTATTATGTAAGTGCCGGAAATCTTCAGGATGAAGGAAATTTGGCAGCAGGACAAGGTATTAATTCAGGCAGTGGTTTTAATAGATTTACAACCAAAGTGAATTTGAGTTATAAAATTACAGATAATATAACCATAGGTAATAATTTCACTTTTTCAAAAATGCGTACAGATCATGTAAATAATACTTTGCTGGACGCTTATTCATCTCCTCCAGTTTATGCTCCAATTAATCCGGCTACAGGGGATTACCAATATTTTACATTAGCAAAAGTCCCTAACTCCAGAGCAAAAATGGATTTATTCAGATCTCAGACAAGAGAAGAAAGACTGCTGAATAATATCTGGGGAGAATATAAATTTTTAAAAGATTTTACTTTACGAATCAGTTATAGTTCTGATAATATTAATTCGAATAAATACGAATATACCCCAACATTCGGTTACGTTCCTGTTGCCGATCAGAAACCAAATAAATTAATAACAAGAGATTCGAGAACCAGAAATTATATCTGGGATAACACATTAAGCTGGAAAAAAGATTTTGGAAAACATAATGTAGAATTACTGGCAGGTTTCTCCAGAACCAGAAACTCCTATTCTCAGGCCTATGCAGAAGCTTTAAACGTTAATTATAACGGAACAAATGCTTCTCTGGATATTTCTAAAGGAACGGATATTTATAAAACAAGTTTCGATGAAAAAGAAAGAAATGTTATTCCTTATCAGGACAGAATTGAATCCTTTTTCGGAAGGCTTAATTATGATTATGATGGGAAATACTTAGTGAATGCATCGGTTCGTAGAGATGGAACTTCTAAGTATTCTGCGAATGACAGATCTCGTGTATTTCCTGCTGTAAGTGCAGGATGGGTAATTTCCAGAGAAAACTTTATGAGTGAGCAGAATGTTGTTAATCTTTTAAAATTAAGAGCAAGCTGGGGGAAGCTGGGTAATCCGGATGTACAGAGAGCTTACACTCTAAATACTACTAAACTGGAGGGAGGAGCTTATTATGGAGATTCCGGATATCCTGCAGAAACAATAGACAAAGTTATAGACCCGAATATTGGCTGGGAAACAACAACAGGTAAAGATTTCGGATTGGAAATGGCCATGTTCAATAATAAACTGAAAATAGATGCTACTTATTTTGATAAAGATACCAAAGATGTAGTGTATGGTATTGTTCAGGGAATGGTTTCCGGTGCTTCTAACTGGAATAACTATATTACGAATGCGTACTCTTTTAATAATAAAGGATTTGAATTTTCGGTTAATTACGATACTAAGATTAATGATCATATAAAAATCGGTGTATATGGAAACTTAACCACTTTAAAAAATAAGATTACCTCTGTTTTAAATGATTCATACTTAAATGCAGGGGCCAGTTTATATGGTAACTCCATCATAAGACTTCAGGAAGGACAGGCTGTAGGTTCATATTATGGTTACCAGGTGGCAGGTATTTTTCAGAATAAGGCAGAAGTAGATGCATCGGCGGTTCAAAATGGTGCACAGGCCGGAGGGTTTAGATTTGAAGATTTGGATGGAAACGGAGTGATCGATGTTCGAGATAAGACATTTTTAGGAAGCCCTATTCCAAAAGGGACTTATGGATTTGGTGTGAATATGAATGTATATGACTTTGATTTTGCTATTGATTTTCAAGGGGTGTTCGGAAATAAAATTTACAATTTCAACAGAGAGCAGCGCTATGGAAATGAAAGCTGGGATCTGGATTTCTACAATAACAGATGGCATGGTGAAGGAACATCCAATACCTATTCAATGGCAACCAATAACCAGGCTATTATTTTACCCAACAGTTTTTATGTAGAAGATGGAAGCTACATAAGAATCAGAAATATTCAGGTGGGATATAATTTACCTCAATCATTTACAAAATCGATGTCGATTACAAAGCTAAGATTATATGTAAGTGCACAGAATCCATGGACAAGTTTCAAATATAATGGGTTCTCACCTGAAGTTTTAAATACCGACAGGGTACAAATGGGGGTGGATAATAATATTTATCCAATTTCAGCCATTTATACTTTGGGTCTTAATTTAACATTTTAATAAGAAAGAGTTATGAAAAAGATATTTTTATCAATCGCATTATTATCACTTGCAGCAAGTTGCAATGATTATTTAGATATAAAACAGGAAGGGTATACAGAAGCTGCATCATTTTTCAAGACACAGGAGGATGCAATGCTGGCAACGAATGCTATCTATAGTTTTCTGAGAAGTTATGATAATTCAGCTTTTCCTTACCAATTTGTTTTTGGAGTGCCTGCAGATGATGTTGTTAAAGGTTCCAATCCCGGAGATGCTTCTTTTATCAATGTTTATGATAACTTCACCTATACTGTAAGTGATGAGGGTGTAAGAGGATACTGGATCGGACAATGGCAAGGACTAAATAGCTGTAATCAGGTGATCACGAATGTTCCGAAAATTGAAATGGACTCAGCACTGAAAACAAGATTGGTTGCAGAAGCAAAAATGCTGAGAGCCTATATTTATTTTAATTTAGTAAGGATATATGGTGGAGTGCCTATTTTTGACGGGCTTCAGGCCAATTATAAAGTTCCGAGAAATTCAGTAGAAGAAGTATACAATTTTATTATTTCTGATCTTACCAGTGCGGCAGAAATTCTTCCTCAGACTTACCCTGCTTCAGATTTAGGGAGAGTAACAAAGGGAGCCGCATTAGGATTGCTTTCAAAAGTATATCTTTATAAAAAAGACTGGCAGAAAGCCTATGATACCTCTAATCAGGTGATGGCAATGGGATATGATTTAGATCCGGATTTTAATCATGTATTCAGACCTTCAGGTGAATTTGGAAAGGAATCTGTATTTGAAGTAAACTGTGACTGTATCCCTCCATTAAAAGGAAGTCAGTATGCTGAAGTTCAGGGTGTAAGAGATCAGTTTGGCTGGGGCTTCTTTACCCCTTCTAATGCTCTTGAAAATGCATTTGAACCAGGTGATATCAGAAAAGAACTTACCATCTTAAGAAACGGGGAAATTACTCCGGAAGGCGATTTAATTGCAATGGGGGATGCTCAATCGGTAACCACTTATAACCAAAAGGTATATGTACCAAAAGCATTGAATAAAAGTGCTTGTGGATATGGATCTATTCAGAATATCAGAATTTTAAGATTTGCTGAAATTCTTCTGATCAATGCAGAAGCAGCTAATGAATTAGGAAATACTTCTGTAGCTACTACAAATCTGAATAGAGTAAGAGCTAGAGCTAAGCTGGCAGGAACTACGGCTTCAACACAAATAGCCCTTAAAACCGCAATCTGGAATGAACGCAGGGTAGAATTAGCCATGGAAGGAGATCGCTTTGTAGATCTTGTAAGAACAGGACAGGCTCCTACAGTTCTTGCTTCTTATGGATTCAAAGCTGGAAAAAATGAATTATTCCCGATTCCATTTGATGCCATCACTGAAAGTGCTGGGGCATTTACACAAAATCCAGGATATTAACAAATAACCATAAACTAGAGGAGAGTGAAAATTCTCCTCTACTTTTATAACCAGTAAACCAATACCAATGAAAAGGACCCTATTATCAATTGCAGTAACTTCTTTATTCTTTGCTTATTCCTGCAAAAATGCTCACGTTTCAAAACAGGAACCACCAAAAAGTAATGTAGTTAAAAGTACTGTTACGGATGAACAGCTGATGGATAGAGTACAGCAAGATGCTTTAAAGTATTTCTGGGATTATGCGGAACCCAATTCTATGCTGGGAAGAGAACGTTATCACGAAGACAATATCTATCCGGATAATGACAAGCATGTCATTACAACAGGAGGATCAGGATTTGGATTGGCAACTTTACTGGTAGGAGTGGAAAGAGGATTTGTTCCAAGAAAAGAAGCTGTGAAAAGATTAACCCATATTATGAATTTTCTGGCAAAAGCAGATCGTCATAAAGGGGCATGGCCACACTGGATCAATGGGGAAACCGGAAAAACGGTTCCTTTTGGAAAGAAAGATAATGGAGGAGATCTTGTAGAAACAGCATTCCTTACTTCAGGGATACTGATGGTTCGTGAATACTTTAAAAATGGAAATGCAGAAGAAAAAAAATTGGCTGCAAAATGTGATGAACTCTGGAAAGGAATTCAATGGAACTGGTACACCAAAGGAGGTGAAAAAGTACTGTACTGGCACTGGTCACCGGAATATCAATGGGAAATGAATTTCCCACTTGAAGGCTATAATGAATGTCTCATTACTTATATCCTTGCCGCATCTTCTCCTACATATTCCATAGATGCTGAAACTTATTATAAAGGATGGACCCGAAACGGAACCTACCTTACCGACAAAACAAAATACGGATTACCTCTGTATGTAAAACACAACTATGCCGAAGAATACGGCGGGCCGCTTTTCTGGGCTCAATATTCATACATTGGGCTTGATCCGACAGGATTATCCGATAAATTGGTGAAAAACTATTTTGATATTAATAAAAATCAAACCCTTATTGATTATAAATACTGTGTTGAAAATCCAAAACAATGGAAAGGTTACGGACCAAATTATTGGGGACTCACGGCCGGATATACAAGAAATGAGGATGGAAGCACAGGCTATACGGCTCATATGCCAAATAATGACAATGGAGTGATAACCCCTACAGCTGCTCTAAGCAGTTTTCCGTACACTCCAAAAGAATCCATGGATTTTCTGAGGTTTATCTATACTCAAAAGCCTGAATTCATTGGATCAGCAGGCCCTTACGATGCAACTTCCATCAACTATAACAATTGGTTTACGCCAAGATACCTTGCCATTGATCAGGGGACAATAGCACCCATGATCGAAAATTACAGAACAGGATTTCTCTGGAAGCTATTTATGAATGCTCCTGAAATCCAGCAAGGATTGAAAAAACTAAGCTTCCAATCCACAAAATATGGAATAAAATAATTAAAAATAAAGCTCACTGATTTTATATGAAAAAGTTATTTATTTTTATATAAACCTCAAAAGATAAAATACTTAAGTTATTTAAAGTGTCAGGCCTTGTGTATCATAAGGACATATAAGTAGAAAATCAAAGACTTTAAAAAACTTAAGAGGACTTATATACAGTATTGTTTAAATTAACTTAAGAGGGCTAAAGTGTTTGGAATAAAACTTTTGTGGTTAACTATTGATGAGAACTGTAAAAAGATAAAACACAATAATCTGCTTAATCTGTAAAATCTGCGAGAGAAAAAATTTGCAAAAGCTATATGCATTCAATAGAAACAGGCTTTAGCCAAAACCTAAAAGCATCATGAAATTAAAACATATTCCCCTTTTATTATTGCCACTTTCTTTACAGCTTAATGCTCAGGAAATCAAAGCAGAACTGAATAAAGAGATCAAAAGACCGGAAAAAATCTCTTATATCCTGGATTATCCCCAGAATGCAAAAGGGAATGTTCCACTGATTGTTTTTCTTCACGGTTCGGGAGAAAGAGGGAATAATCTTGAAATGGTAAAAGCTCACAGTCCATTCACATATAAAGCCCTGATCAAAGAACCGGTGGCTATTCTGGCACCGCAATGTCCGGCAGATAGCTGGTGGGATACAGTAACAGTATATCACCTGATTAAGGATATCCAGAAAAAATATAAAATTGATGCCTCCAGAATTTATCTTACAGGACTTTCGATGGGAGGTTGGGGAACTTTGAAGCTGGCAATGGAGCATCCTGAAATGTTTGCTGCAGTAGCCTCAGTTTGTGCACCTACAGACCAGATGATGACGGCCAATATTGATCAATTTAAAGATTTGAATATGAAGATGTTCCATGGTGGGATGGATGATGTTGTATTACCTGAAAATGCTTTTAAACTGTATCAGAAACTTCATCCTATAAATCCATCAGCAGAACTGGTGATTTTCCCGAATGACAATCATAATTCATGGGACTCAGCCTATTCAAATCCGCAGTTGTATGAATGGATGCTGTCTAAAAAGAAAAATAAATAGAAATACAGGTTTCGTTAAACGAAAAAGACTAGATAGAAATCAAAACAATAATAATAAGAAGATAGATTTATGAAAAAGTTAATTGTACTTGCAACCCTGGCCCTTTCGCCGGTGTTTTCCGCTCAGGAAATGGTGGATAAGCCTGTACAGTCCTATCAGACTGCACAATATCAGGCCAAGAAGAAAGCCTTTGTAGACAATCTTTTATCTAAAATGACCTTAGATGAAAAAATCGGTCAGCTGAACCTTCCTACCTCCGGAGATTTTACTACGGGAATGGCTCAGAGTTCAGATATCGGAAAAAAAGTAGAACAGGGGCTAGTAGGAGGATTATTTAATATAAAAGGAGCAGACAAGATTAAAGCTGTTCAGAAAGTAGCTGTTGAAAAAAGCCGCCTGAAAATTCCAATGATCTTTGGAATGGATGTGATTCACGGCTATGAAACTACTTTCCCTATTCCATTAGGTTTAGCCGCTTCATGGGATATGAATCTGGTACAGCAGTCTGCTAAAGTAGCTGCAAGAGAAGCTGCATCTGATGGAATCAACTGGACATTTTCGCCAATGGTGGATATTTCCCGTGAACCAAGATGGGGAAGAGTGTCCGAAGGTTCCGGTGAAGATCCGTATTTAGGAAGTGAGATTTCAAAAAATATGGTATATGGTTACCAGGGTAAAGATTTGGCTAATGGTACAAATATTTTGGCATGTGTAAAGCATTTTGCATTATACGGAGCAGGAGAGTCCGGTAGAGATTACAATACGGTTGATATGAGCCATGTAAGAATGTTCAATGAATATTTTCCACCTTACAAAGCTGCTGTAGATGCTGGGGTAGCTTCTGTAATGGCATCTTTCAATGAAGTGGACGGCGTTCCCGCTACTGGAAGCAGATGGCTTCAGACGGAAGTATTGAGAAACCAATGGAAATTCAAAGGATTTGTAGTAACCGATTATACCGGGATTAATGAAATGGTTGATCACGGAATGGGAGATCTTCAGCAGGTTTCAGCACTGGCTTTAAAAGCTGGGGTTGATATGGATATGGTAGGAGAAGGCTTTTTAACCACTTTAAAAAAATCATTATCCGAAGGAAAAGTTACCCAGGCTGAGATTGATATGGCCACAAAAAGAATTCTTGAAGCAAAATATGACTTAGGTCTTTTTGATAATCCATACAAACACGGTGATGCCAAATTAGCGGCAAAAGAAGTATATAATTTAGAAAACCGTAATATCGCAAGAAGCATTGCTGCTCAGTCAATGGTTTTACTGAAAAATGAAAATCAGGTATTGCCTTTAAAAAAATCAGGAACTGTTGCGGTAATCGGACCATTGGTGAATAACTCTATGAACATGGCTGGAACCTGGAGTGTTGCTACAAAACACAGTGTTTCAGTTAATTTAATGCAGGGGCTTCAGGCAAATTACGGCAAAGAAGTGAAATTCCTTTCAGCAAAAGGGGCTAATATCGATTACGATGCCAAATTAGAAGAAATATATGCTGCTCACGGAAAGAAAACCGATAGAGATAACCGTTCAAAAGAAGAACTGTTAAAAGAAGCCGTTGATATTGCCAGTAAAGCTGACGTTATAGTTCTGGCGATCGGAGAATCTGCAGAAATGAGTGGAGAATCTTCATCAAGATCCGAAATTACGATTCCTCAATCACAGGTTGACCTGTTAAATGAACTGAAAAAGACCGGAAAACCAATTGCAATGATCCTTTTCACAGGTCGTCCATTAGCATTAACGAATGTAAAAGACACTCCCGATGCCATTCTTAATGCATGGTTCCCAGGTTCAGAAGCAGGAAATGCCATGGCAGATGTACTTTTCGGAAAAGTAAACCCATCAGGAAAACTTCCGATGACGTTCCCGAGAAGCCTGGGACAGGTCCCTATTTATTATAATGCTAAAAATACAGGCAGACCATTAGATCAGAAACTTACGGATAAATGTGAATACCAGAGATTCCGTTCCAATTATATGGATGAGTGCAATACGCCATTATATTCATTTGGTTACGGATTGAGCTATACGAAATTCAACTATTCAGATATCAGCATATCCAATACCAATCCAAAAGGAAACCAGGAGATTCAGGCGTCCGTTACCGTAACCAATTCTGGAAACTATGACGGTGCGGAAGTGGTACAGTTGTATATCAGAGATATGGTGGGAAGTATTACAAGACCCGTAAAAGAACTGAAAGGGTTCCAGAAAATATTTTTGAAAAAAGGAGAATCTAAAAAAGTAACCTTTACGATTACGCCGGAAAACCTGAAATTCTATAATGGAGATTTAAAATATGACTGGGAATCAGGCGAATTTGATATTATGATGGGAACAAGTTCTGATGAGGTGAAGCATTCAAAGATCAATTGGACAAAGTAAAAAGAGATTTTTTTTCACAATAATGTGTTTTATGATTTTTTTGGCATGATTTTTATTAATATCCTGCGTAGTTATCATATATAATACAAACGAAATGAAAAAAACAATTTTATTGAGCGCAATGTTCCTGGGTACTATAGCATTTGCACAGCAAACACCGGTATTAGGTGGCGATAAAGATGCTCACGGATGTATCGGTTCAGCAGGATATACCTATTCACAGATTAAGAAAAACTGTGTAAGAACCTTTGAAGAAAAGATCAAATTAAAAGAGGTTGCTACAAAAGGAGATTATATCGCAGCAGTTATTTTCAGTAAAGACATGAAGAAAGCTGAAATTTTTGTAAAAGATGTTGAACAAGGAAGCATGATTCTTAACAGAACAGGAAAAGCAAAAGCTTGGAAAAAAGATGGCTATGTGTTAACTCCCTACAAAAAAAGAGGTTACCAGCTTAAAAAGGATAATGTAGTAATTTATCAATAAAATCACATTTTTAAAGAAAAATGAAGTCACTCGAAGGAGTGACTTTTTTGTAGAATTAATTCACATAAAATAGAACTGATACATTGTTTATAACAATAATGTTTTTTGTAACTAAGAATGAATTAGTATCTTTATTTCCAAAATACTTTACCAAACTGAAAACATTAATAATTTAAATATGAAAAAACCAATTTTATTTAGCATGATGTTCCTGGGATCTTTAGTTTTCGCTCAACAAAAAACTCCGGCTTTGGGAGGTGACAGAGATGTTCACGGATGTATAGGCTCAGCAGGATATACTTATTCGCAAATCAGAAATAACTGTATAAGAGTTTTCGAACAGAAAATCAAATTAAAGGAAGTAGCTACAGATAAAAGCTATTCCACAATGACGGCAGTTATTTTTAGTAAAGATATGAAGCGGGCTGAAATTTTTATTCCGGAAGGAAATGCAAAAAGTATCATCCTTGATAGAGAAGGCAAAGGAAAAATCTGGAAAAGCGGAAGCTATATTAAAGAAACCTATGTCTTAGTTCCTTACAAGAAAGCAGGCTACCAGATTAAAAAAGATGACATAGTCATTTATCAATAAGATCAAAATTTCAAAAAATCTAAGCCACTCGTAAAGGGTGGTTTTTTTATGAATATATATTAGACTTTAAATGTCTTCTTCTTTTTTTAGGAGCTTAATCTCGCTATCCACTCATACTCCTCACGCCATAGCGCTCCAACGCTCAATTCCTACACCTTTCTAACCTGTGTTGCGGGGTAACCGTTTCTATCGGGGCTATTTTTATGAGTAAAGAATGATATTACTTTTCAATACAGTACCTTTTATATCTCATAAGTTAAAAGAATATTTTGTTATCCTGTAAGACGGTTCTCAAGCATTTTCGTTAAGCTGTCTTACATTGAAAATAATCTCAAAATAACACGACAGGTTCTGTCGTTGTGCTGTGGTAGATTTGTATAATTAGAATAGAGTATGATAATGAATCTGATATTGAAAATTTATATTAAATCATACCAACGTGATATTGTTATATTAAAAAAGTTACATTTGCAAAAATTTGAAAACTAATCATTAAACTCAAAACAACACGAGAATGAAAAAGATTTATCTCAGTGCATGTACTGTATGCACAATTCTTGGCATATCTGCCCAGAATGTTCTCTGGCAGAAAGATATCAAGTCCTCTACCCAGGATTTCCTTAGCCAGGTGACCACCACTATCGATCAACAGTATCTTATCACAGGAAGCTCTATACAAAGCGATAAACAGCAAACTTCAGGAAGTAAACAAAACAATGGCTATGATTTCCACCTGGTTAAACTCAATCAACAGGGAGAAGAAGCTTGGGAAAAGTATTTCTCAGGAAATAATCACGATTATTTATCTGCAGCAGTCAGCACTCAGGAGGGAGGATTTCTTTTAGCAGGAACCTCATACTCCGGAAAAGGGCTGGATAAGAAAGAAGATTCCAAAGGAGGTTCAGATATCTGGCTGATCCGGATCAATGAATTTGGCGATGAAATCTGGCAGAAAACATTAGGAACCTCTTCCGATGAAGAAGCTAAAGCCGTTATCCAGACTACAGATTTAGGCTTTTTTGTAGCCGGGAATGTACAAAACTCTTCCCAAGGGTATGGCTCCAAAGATGTCTGGATCACCAGACTCAATAAAGACGGAAAAGAACTTTCCCAATTGATAGTAGGTGGAAAAGGTTTGGATGAAGTAGAGAAAATGATTCCCACAAAAGATGGTGGAGCCTTATTAGGAATTTATTCAAGAAGCTCCGAAGTTCGAGGTTCAGGATTAAGAAATCCTGAGAGTAAATCTTCAGATGAAAGATCTGTCAGTTCAACAGCCATTAGCCAGACGCCAAAAGCCAGCAGCAACTTCGGTGAAGGAGATTACTGGATTATCAAGCTGGATAAAAACGGAAAAGTAGAATGGGAAAAGAACTTTGGTGGAAAAGGAGATGACCATATCAGAACCCTGTCTTTAACCTCAAATGGCTATATCATCGGTGGGGAATCCAGATCCGAAAGATCAGGAAACAAGACTGTTGGTATTGAAGAAGGAACCGATCTGTGGCTGATTTCTTTAAATGAAAAAGGTGATGAACAGTGGCAGAAATCCTACAATTTCAAAAACCGTGATATTCTGATGGGAGCAAGCGTAATCCGTTCAGGAGACGACAAATCCTCGAAAGGAATTCTGTTAGGTGGTTACACCCAAGCCGAAGGAAGAATAGAAAAAGATGATGAGACGTTCTGGATGATCTACCTGGATGGTAATGGAAATGAACAGTGGAGAAAACATGTAAGCGGAGAATCCAGACAGAAAGAAGAGAGACTTTCAGATTTGAGACTCAACAGAGATGGTTCTATTATTTTAGCAGGAACCAGTGCCAAAGAATTGGGTAAAGAAAACTGGAAGATTGTAAAGCTTGGCGATAAACAGGTCAATGATCTGATTGAAAAATATGATATCAAGATCTATCCCAATCCTGTATCTGATTATGCTTACATAGAAATCGGCTTTGATTTTAAAGAGGCTGATATTGTGCTATATGATATGAGCGGAAGACAGCTTCAAAATTTGAAGACTAAGAATAAAGTAACGAAGATAAATACCCAAAATCTAATTCAGGGAGCTTATCTGGTGACTATAAAAACGGATACTAATAAAACAGCGAATGCAAAGCTGATCAAAAAATAAAAAACATTAATCATGAAGAAAGCTATCATTTGTGCAGCTATCTTGTCTGCTCATTTTTACTCTGCTCAGGAAGTAGCAAAGGGAAATCCTGGCTCAGGATCTGGAATAGAACTTCCTAATATAAATCCTCCTTCTCCTGAGTCCTCTTTTAGGACACAATTTGGCAATTTGGAAACCAATGAATTTAAAGGAAATCCCAATATCAATATTCCGATTCATACGATCTCCGATAGTGGATTAAAGCATACAATATCTTTAAAATATGGTAAAGCTGGCGTAAAAGTAAACGACACCCCAAATACATTGGGGATGAACTGGATCCTGGATGCAGGAGGCGTTATTAATAGAACCATTTATGATAAAGCAGATGAGTTCGGAGCAGAAAGGATTTTACTAAGCCTCAATGATCTCACTCATCTGTACAGTCAGCAGGGAGCAGATGATCTTGTAAAACTTACTAAATATGGCTCTGAACAGTATGATCACCAGCCTGATGTTTTCAGTTTCTCTTTTCCTGGTTATAGTGGAAGTTTTTATCTAGATGCTAATTTTCAGCCGGTTCTTCTGACTCAGGATAACAATCTCAAAATTGAAACGATAGGAGCATTCAAGGATAATCATTCTTTTATTATCACTACTTATGATGGAACAAAATATACCTTTGGAGGTACAGGAGCTACTGAAAAGACTTGGGTAAGGCTCAATGGAGGATTAAGTGGAGATACTAGTTTCTTTCTTACCAAAATAGAGAATACTGCAGGAAATAAAATTGAATTTTCATATTCTGAAGTTAATACGAATGCTACCATACTTAGTATAGGAGAACAGCAGTCTTTGGATACCCGAATGATGGATGAAGGTCCTGCAGAACAAGGTACCTCAGCAATTCCTCCTACAACTCCTTATAGCCAGTCAATTCGAACCCTCAATATAATCAGGCCCAAAATATTAACCCAGATTAGTACGGAAAGCGAAAAAATTACCATCAATTATTCAACAGATCCTTCAGAAATTTTTCAAAAGATTGGAAATATTATAGTGTCTTCAGTTACCAGTTCCAATACTATTACCAACCGTATTACAGGTACAACGAATGTCAAAAAAATTGTATTCGATTATATCAACAATTCAGAAAGTGATCGTCAAAAAAAGCGTTTTTTCCTTGAGAAAGTGAAAGAATATGTAATAAAAAACAATCAGGAAACTTTTGTACAGGAACATAAATTTGAATATGATAATCCTCTTGGTCTCCCTGCAAGATTATCTAAGACTACAGATTATCTGGGATACTATAATGGAAGCAATAATGGAAATACCTCACTGCCTGATTTAAATATGTTTGGAGAGAAATACAAACTGTTTTTTAATAGCTCTTATTATGCCAATAGAGTCCCTAGTTTTATCTATGCCAAGTTAGGAACACTTACTTCCATTACTTATCCTACCAAAGGAAAAACTACTTTTGAGTACGAGCCTGAATATGCAAAGGAAGCTATAATAGGAGAAGGAAAACATTATGTAGCGATAGGGAACGCAGAGCCATTTTTTGAGGATGCACCTTCTGCCGATTATGATCTGATACATATGGTAGCGGATCGCCTCCCTTTATCTAATGAAACAACAAGTACATTTGATGCCTCTGAGGTGGATGGAGGCAAGGTAAAGATAGAATTGAAAATACACTCAAACACAGATATAGGATTCGGTAAAGGAAAAGCTCAATTTACTCTTGTGGATACGTCTACGGGGCAGACTGTATTTACAAAACCGATATTTCTAAACAAATCCGACAAGGATATGAGTTCTATTGAAGATTTATTATTAGGTGGTAGTACTTATCAATTGACATTCAAAATAGTAAATAATATTTGTAACCAATGTTCTGCTACTGCGCTCATCAGATATAATGAAAAAAACAAATGGAATATTGTTGAAGATGGAAATGTCAGATTGAAAAAGCAATATGATATTGCTGAAACTGGAAAAACGAATATTAAAAGACTATATTATAGTGTTTATAATGATATTAACAACATGAACAAGATGGGATCTCCATATAAACCGGAATTCAGATCCTACAGATTTGATCAAAAAACTTATGCTCCCTTTACTGATCCTAACTCTTTACCTTCTCCTGGAGCTACTATGGTAGGTAGTCTATTTGAGACTATTTTTCATTCGGAACCTCAAATTTCAATTCGACATTCTGGTTTTTTTACGGATAGTATGGATGGGCAATACTCTTACAGCATATATGACCCGATATATCCTAATGTAACAGTTAGCTATGGAGGAGATCAATTTGAAAAAGGAGGTGAAGAAAAAGTATTCTCAACTCAACTATACAATAACAGTTATGCTTTCCGAACTCCCACGGTAGATGGAATGTATACTAATAATTTAAATGATCTTCCTATGGTATCTTCATCTGCAGAGAACTCACTGTTTTGGAGTGTTCCATCAGGAAATCTGAGTGGAAAGCTCTTATCCCATAGGGTATTCAACAGTAAGAATGGGCAATTTTATTTGAAGACTTCTATGAAAAATGAGTATTTTAAGGATCAGACAGGGATTATATCGAGTATTGCAGGCGTTACACTTTTCCCTCTTGCTTTCATCATGCCGGGAACCAATGTCGGGACTTATCTTGATAATATGTACATCACAGCCTATAGGCTTCCTTCTTATTCTTTTGTTCTCAATAAAAGCATTTCCAAAGAATACCTGGAGGATGTTCCTTTGAATACTACAGATGATTCTTTGTATAAAAAAATAACTACAAGCAGTGATTATCTTTATAATAATCCTGATCAGCAACTTTCAAAAAGTATTACTTCATTCTCTGGTGCAGGAATTAAGGAAACGTCTTATCTATATGCCAGAGAAAAAGGAAATCAGAAGCTGATCAGTGCCAGTATGCTGGGAATTCCTTTGGAGACAACTGTTGTCAATAAACAGAATTCAAGCGATTCCGGAAAAATTATTTCAAGAAACGAAATCAAGTACGATAATCCGGCTAATTTACTGCCAAGCTCAGTAATATCTTATGGACTTCAGAATAATATACCTTCAACAGAAATAATGTATGATAAGTTTGATACCAAAGGAAATCTTTTGCAGTATACCACTAGAGATGGAGGTATAACAGTTATCATCTGGGGATATAATAAAACTCAGCCTATTGCCAAGATTGAAAATATACGGTTAACTGATATCCAGCAATCTTTTATAGACAGTATCGTGAATGCCTCTGATCTGGATGCAGCAGCCGGAGCAAATAATGATGAGAATAACCTACTTAATGCCTTTCAAACTTTCAGAGCCAATTTGCCCGGGCATCAGGTGACGACTTACAGCTATGACCCATTAATTGGAGTAAGAAGTATTACCCCACCATCCGGAATAAGAGAAACTTACCTTTATGATTCTGCCAATAGACTTGAAAAAGTAGTTGATACCAACGGAAAGATCCTAAAGGAAATGAAATACAACTATAAAAACTAAAACCGATGAAAAAAATAATAATCCCTATAAGCATGCTGCTGATTACCCATTCAGTGCATGCCCAGCTTACCCCGCTCCCTAATACGGAGAATTATATACAGACCAAAACCTATCTGGATTATAATGGATCTGTTCCTACAAAATCTTCTGAAACAGTAGGATATTTCGATGGCTTGGGAAGACCTAAACAAGTTGTGAATGTAAAAGCTTCCCCATTGGGAAGAGATGTGGTCACCCATATAGAATACGATCAGTTTGGAAGACAGACAAAAGACTATCTTCCTGTCCCACAATCAGGAACTCAGAATGGTGCTATTATTACCAATCCTTTATCCAATGCAACCCAACCTGGGATTTATGGATCAGAAAAGATCTATTCGGAAAAGATGTTGGAAAAATCACCTTTGGATAGAATCATGCAGCAGATTCAGCCCGGTAACGACTGGGCCAGTAAACCTGTAGGATTTTCATACGAAGCCAATATGGCTAATGAAGTATATCAGTATACCACGAAAACAACATGGGAGAACGGAGCTACCAAAAGCGAGCTTATTCTGGCTTCAGCTACTTCCTTCTATGCTCCCGGAACATTGTATAAAAATGTAGTCACTGATGAAGACGGGAATAAAACCGTGGAGTTTAAGAATGGAAAAGGTCAGACCTTACTTGTAAGAAAAATTACTACCGAGTATTTAGATACTTACTATGTGTATAACGAATACGACCAGCTGGCCTTTGTAATTCCTCCTAAAGCAGTTCATATGGGAACTGCCGAACCTTTACTGAATGATCTCTGCTACCAATACCGTTATGACAGCAGAAACCGTCTGGTTGAAAAGAAATTACCCGGTAAAGGCTGGGAATTGATGGTGTATGATAAAGCAGACAGGTTGATTTTGACACAGGACGCTGTAATGGGTCCCAAAGGTAAATGGCTTCTCACCAAGTATGATATTTTTGGAAGAGCGATCTATACAGGAGTACTGGTATCAACAGCCAAGAGAGCAGTATTACAGGATCTTATTAAAGACCTGGTCATTACCGAACCTCGCAGTACCCAGGGATTTATCAGAAATGGGATGACGATTTACTATGTCAATAATTATTTCATGGTGGATACAGAAAGTATTCTAAGTGTCAATTATTATGATACTTATCCTGAATATACCTTTAATCCGCCGTTTCCTTCCACCATTCAGGGAGTACCTACCTTAACTGAGGCGATATCACCAGAAGGAAGAAGCACCAAAGGACTTCCTGTGATGAGCCTGGTAAAGAATATTGAAGATGACAACTGGACAAAAAACTACACCTATTATGACACCAAAGCAAGAGCTATTGGAGCGTATTCTATCAATCATTTAGGGGGTTATACCCAAACAGAATCCAAGCTGGATTTTGCCGGAGTAGCTCACAATGTTGTTACCAGACATAAAAGACTGGCAACCGATACAGAAACAGTGATCACAGAAAATTTTGAGTACGATCACCAGAACAGGCTGCTTGTCCACAAACATCAGGTGAATTCCAATCCTGTAGAAATCCTTACCCAGAATACATACAACGAACTTTCCCAGCTTGAATCTAAAAAAGTGGGTGGCGTTTCTGTAGGAACTCCGCTTCAGCAGATTGACTATAAATACAATATCAGAGGCTGGATGACTAAAATTAATGATCCTGCTAACCTGAATGGGAAACTGTTTGGGTATGAAATAAAATACACTAATCCGGTTAATCCACTCTATGCCACTGCAAGATACAACGGTAATATCGCAGAAATAGACTGGAATACCTCCAACGATAATGTATTGAGAAGGTATACCTATGATTACTATGCAGATAATAAACTGAAGTTCGGACATTATTCCGAACCCTGGGCAACAGCACCTCAAAACAGTTTTTACAGCGAGTATATTATTTATGACCTGAACGGAAATATCACTCAGTTATACCGTAATGCTAAGAACTCCACTACTGGAGTGGCAATGCAGATTGATGATCTTACCTATAGTTATGCCGGAAACAGGCTTTTGAATGTAAAGGATAATGCTCAAAATAATTTAGGATATGTAGGAGGAGGCAATACCATCTCCTATGATGATAATGGGAATATGACAAGCCATATTGATAAGGATATCACTACAATTAACTATAATTACCTGAACTTACCGACCGAAGTAAATTATATTGACCCCAATACCAAACTACAATTCTTATTTAGAGCAGACGGTACAAAACTGAAAAAGACTTACAATTACTTTAATTTACGAGCAGGGAAAGTTATTACTGCCAATACAGAATATTTGGATGGATTTCAATATACAGAAGCAAGCTTGAAATTTGTTCCTACTTCAGAAGGTTATTTTAATTTTGAAAATAATAAGTATATTTACAATTACGCAGACCATTTAGGAAATGTACGATTGAGTTATTTCAAAAATGGTACGGGAATAGAAGTTCTTGAGGAGAATAATTATTATCCTTTTGGGTTGAAACATGAAGGGTATAATATATTAGGAGGTAATCCTAGTTATAATTACAAGTACAACGGGAAGGAGCTTCAAGAGACTGGTATGTATGATTATGGAGCGAGAATGTATATGCCGGATATTGGGAGATGGGGAGTGGTAGATCCGCTGGCTGAAGTAAACAGAGCTTGGTCTCCTTATAGATATGCATACAATAATCCTTTACGTTTTATAGATCCTGATGGAAGACTAGAAGGAGATCCACCTGGTTTTTTAAGTAGGGCTTGGAAAGAAGTCAAGAGCTGGTTTGGAGGTAATTCAAAAGGTACATTAGAGGTTGGGCAAGTTGAACGTGTTGCTGAGGGGCAAACTAGATTATTTGGTTTAATTCAAAATGCAAATGTTGATACCAATGGAAATAGTCCTTTAGAGAATTATAGGCAATGGCAAAATAACCCAGGATATAATAATGGGGAAAGTTTTGGAGATAGGACTGCTAGATTAATTGGGGCAGGGACCTTAGAAGCTAGAAGAGATTTCGCAAGCGGAGGCATGAATATGTTTGGCGGTTACGGAAGAGCGGCGAAAGCAGTGAATGCAGTTGAAGAAGCAAGCAACTTAATAAATGTTAAAAATACAGCTCCACAGGTGGGTGAAGCTTTTCAAAATTTAGGGGCAACCATAGCTGATGGAAATATTTCATTATCAGGAAGAGCTGTAACGAATGGTCGTTTTGATTTTGTGGTAACTGCGTCTGGCGAACTTAAAGTAGGAACTGGGCACTTTAATTTATCTGGAGGAGCTAATGAAGTTCAAGCTGCAGGCCAACTAAGGTTATTTAAAGGTCAAGTAATGGAAATCAATAATGCCTCTGGACATTATCAACCTTCTGCAGCAGAAGCTCAGCAATTTCCAACAATATTATCAAATATGGGACTAGATGTAAGTAGAGCTAAATTGAGAACTTTTTCAGTAGAATAAACATGAATAAAATAAACATTGGAAATGAGGTTAAAGAATTGTCTTCTCAGATGGCAATTAGCTCCACAAAAGAGGTGGTACAATATTTTCCTATAGATAGGTTTTTTATTGAAAAAAACGGATTCATTGAGAAAATTCGGTCTGTTAATTATTTAGAATTTTTACTTTGTAATTTTGAAAATGTAAATCCAACATATACCGTTCAGTTGTTTATATGCTTACCTGAATTATGGGAAAAAGTTAACTATGAAGATTTAATTAAATTAACAGAAAATTTTACTAATTCTTTTTCTTTTTATTCATTTATAGAGTTCACCTATAAATACTTAGAGATAGATTTATTTGATGAAATAATTTACAATAAAAATATAGAAGAAAAATTTAAAATAGATTGTTTGAGTTTTACTTTTAACACATTAGACTTCTTATACTTAGAAGATTATGAATATATTGAATTTAAAGAAAATTTATTTGGAATAAATATTGAACAACTTCGCCGTTTACAATTAAAATTTAAAAATGATAATGAATTTACAAAAGCAAAGCCTAAAAATGAGCTTTATAAAAAATTATTACTAATACAGGTCTAATTGCAAAAGCCACTCGTTTGAGTGGCTTTGTTGTTTTATAAAATGCTTTGCAGTTTAGTTTGTTTAAGGAATGCATCAAGGAGAGCGAAGACATGCTGTCTATCGTTCTCTTTTAGTTTTTGTATATCTAAAATTTTAGCGACAATATTTTTATCCAGTAAAATATCCGTAGACCCTACAAGATAATCCAGAGATACCCCAGCTGCGCAAAGTCTCCTGACTTTGAGCAATCAAAATAAAAGAACCTTTGCAAGAGCGAAGGTTTTTTACTTATACACTGCTCATCCGGATAAAAAAATCTCATCCATCAAATATAATTACTTGAATTTGCCTCAACAGGTTACCCAAGATTCAAAAACAACTTATTATATCTACAGAGCGGATGGAACAAAGGTTAAAAAATCAGGAACGGCTGGCTTAGCTACAGATTATCTGGATGGTTTCCAATATACAGAAGCAAGCTTGAAATTTGTTCCTACTTCAGAAGGTTATTTTAATTTTGAAAATAATAAGTATATTTACAATTACGCAGACCATTTAGGAAATGTACGATTGAGTTATTTCAAAAATGGTACGGGAATAGAAGTTCTTGAGGAGAATAATTATTATCCTTTTGGGTTGAAACATGAAGGGTATAATATATTAGGAGGTAATCCTAGTTATAATTATAAGTACAACGGGAAGGAGCTGCAGGAGACAGGAATGTATGATTATGGAGCGAGGATGTATATGCCGGATTTGGGAAGATGGGGAGTTGTTGATCCGCTGGCGGAGAAAACAAGAAGGTGGACACCATATGTTTACGCAGCAGATAATCCTATAAGATTTATTGACCCTGATGGAAGAACTTGGGGAGACCCGAAAGACCAAGAGAGGTTAACGAAAAATGTTAATAATAGAATTGAGAGTCTTAATAAAAGTAATGCTGATATTCAAACCAAAATTGATAAAGGAGGTTTGAGCGAAAAAAAATTGGCTAAACTTAATGCACAAATGGCAGAAAATACAGCAATGATTGGAAATATGAACCAATCCCTTAAAGATATCCAGACTATTGCTGATGCTAAAGAAGTATTTTATTTAACAGGCCCAAGTCAAAATAATGGCAATCACGGAGTTGTAAAAACCACGGATAAAGATGGCAAAGAAAGAATAAATATTGAAGGCTCTAATACTGCGCTACATTTACACGAAACTCGTCATGTCGGGCAAGGATATGAAGCTGGTGGTTTGAGATTTAACAAAAGTGGTCAAATGCTAAATCCCGCTATAACTAAAGATAAGCAAGATTATGCAAAAGGAAAAGCTTTAGAAGTGGAAGCATATAAAGTTGGTTATTCATATGATACAGGAAGTTATCCTCTTCCTGCAAGTTCTTTAAACGATATTAATCCTACAACTCTAATGCAGATTGGAAATGGTGTTACATACCAAGGATTAGAAGACCCTAAAAAGAAATAGAATGAGAATTTTTATTTTAAGCTTTATGAGTGTTTTTATTGCTCAAAGTTGTAAAACGCAAGAATTTAAAAATGAATTTTTAATCGGTACATACGTAAAAAAAGGACGAACCGATAAAATAGAACTCAAAGATAACAGCTTGTATATCTTGTATAATTCCAAAAATTTGGGAGATTTAGCTTTAGACCAGTGTGATATTTTGTCTAAAGGTCAATGGAAGCAAATAAGTACAGATGTAGTGGATTTAACAAGCGAAAATTACTATTCAAAAGAAGATGGTTACAAGTATGACTTGAAACAAGAAACCAAATTTTCAAAAGATAGTGTGTATATTAATATAAATCTTCATAAAGATTTTGAAACGTCAATACCAACGCCTGAGTTTAGTATTTTATTCAATTATAAAAGTTCTAAACAAATAGAAACAACGAATAATAAAATTGTAATCTCAAAAAAAGACTATTCTTTAATCGGAGTGAAAAACCAAGTGAATTTAGATTTAGTTTTTAAACCAAGCGGGCAAACCCGCTATTATAATCGTTTAAGATATGAGATTCTTCAAGATTTTCCTTTGGATGTAGAGAAAAATAATTATTTTACGATTAGTCTTCCTAACTTCAATCAATGTTTTTACGAGTTTGAGCCATATTACCATAGTTACATCTATGTAAAGGATAAAAAAACTCTAATGTGGCAAGGAGAAGAATGGATAAAACAATAAACAAAAACCCGCCCCAGCTGCGCAAAGTCTCCTGACTTTGAGCAATCAAAATAAAAGAACCTTTGCAAGAGCAAAGGTTTTTTACTTATACCCCCCGCTGGCGTGAGCTTCTAGCTCGTACCTCCAAATAATATAGAAATTATTGTATTTGCAATGGCCTTATTATTTTGGAAATGTAAAAGTAAGTTTGGTTTCTTCTATTTTTAGAGTCTGGATCAGTGTATGACCTTTTACTAAAAATAAAACCTGACTTCAGTCAGGCTTATATTTAAATACACTTTTCAGGATCATATGTCCTACAGGCACCATTTTCGCGATATTGACATGTTCCGCTCGGACAGCTTTGTCCAGGTTGTGGAACCCATCCTCCTGAGATCGTTTTTTAATCAGATTTTGTTAGTTTTTTGAGATTTTTCATACGTTTAATTTGGTTTTGGTTATTCTATTCTGTAAGCTTTTCGAGGTCCGCTTGTTACGAATTTATAAAAAAGTTTAAATAAAATTACAACTTATGGAAAAATTTTGAAAATAAATTCCGAAAATAAAATAGCTTGATATATAAGGTGTTTGACCTTAAGCTGATAAAATTCATCCAAAATTTTGCTCTACCCAACCACCACAAAAATCATAAAACCAACATTTTCATCTCTCACTGAAAAATCGTATTTTTGTACATCTAAAAAAGTAAAAGAACGAATGAATTCCTACAAAAATCCATTGGAAGAGCGCTATTCCAGTGAAGAAATGTTGTTTAATTTCTCACACAATAACAAATTCCGTACCTGGAGAAAGCTTTGGATCGCTTTAGCAGAGATCGAAAAAGACTTAGGCCTTGAAATTACAGACGAGCAGATCGCTGAATTAAAAGCTAATGCTGAAAATATCGATTTCGATAAAGCAGCAGAATACGAAAAGAAATTCCGTCATGATGTAATGGCTCACGTTCACACGTATGGGGATGTAGCGCCTTCAGCAAAAGGAATTATTCACTTGGGAGCTACTTCAGCTTTTGTAGGAGATAATACAGACTTAATTCAGATCCGTGACGGACTTTTAATTCTGAAGAAAAAGTTGGTTAATGTAATGAAAAACTTAGCAGACTTTGCGATTCAGTACAAAGACCTTCCAACATTAGGATTCACACACTTCCAACCGGCTCAGTTAACAACAGTTGGGAAAAGAGCAACCCTTTGGTTACAGAGTTTGGTTCTTGATATCGAAGAATTAGACTTCTTCCTTGAAACACTTCGTTTCAGAGGAGTGAAAGGAACTACAGGAACAGCTGCAAGTTTCCTTGAACTGTTCAACGGAGATTATTCAAAAGTAAAACATTTAGATAAAGAACTTTCAAAAAGATTCGGATTCGAAAAAGTATTCGGAGTTTCAGGACAGACTTACGATAGAAAGATTGACGCTAAAGTTGTTGCTCTATTAGGAAATATCGCTCAATCTGCACATAAATTCACTAACGATTTACGTTTACTTCAAAACCTTAAGGAAATTGAAGAACCATTCGAAAAAAACCAGATCGGTTCATCAGCAATGGCTTATAAGCGTAACCCAATGAGAAGTGAAAGAATTGGGGCATTGGCAAAATACGTAATGTCTCTAACGACAAGTTCTGCAATGGTAGCTTCTACACAATGGTTTGAAAGAACATTAGATGACTCTGCAAACAAGAGATTAACAATTCCTCAGGCGTTCTTAGCGGTAGATGCAATCCTATTGATCTGGAACAACATTATGAACGGAATCGTAGTATATCCGAACAGAATCAACAAACACATCGAAGAAGAACTTCCTTTCATGGCCACAGAATATATCATCATGGAAGAAGTGAAAGCGGGTGGTGACCGTCAGGAAATTCACGAAGTAATAAGAGTTCACTCTATGGAAGCTTCCAAGAAAGTGAAAGAAGAAGGAAAAGAAAATGACCTGATCGAAAGAATCTTAAACGATGATTCTTTAAAGCTAGATAAATCAAAATTAAAAGAAGTTTTAGATCCTAAGAACTTTATTGGGTTCGCGCCGATTCAGACAGAAGAATTTGTCAAGAATGAAGTGCAGCCGATTATAGACCAAAATAAAGACCTTATAGGATTAGAAGCTGATCTTAAAGTATAAAACAATATGCAGCCTTTTGGGCTGCATATTTTATTTAAACCCCAACCATGAACAAAGTCCTTTTACTCATTTCAATAATCCCTGTATTTGCCTTCTCTCAGGAGAAGGAAGTTTTAAGATATTTTAAAACCAAAGAATCCTTAGTAGGGGTGAAAAACGACAAAGGAAATATTATCATTCCTGCACAGTTTAAAATGTACTCAGACCTTAAAGACGGTGATCTGGTAGAAGGAGAAACCATTCTTTTTGATGGCGAGAAAAAAGGTGAGAAATCTCAGAAAAATACCTGGGGATATGTCTATGACAGAAAAGGAAACTTTCTGTACACTCCACTTCTATATGACAACGGACCCGATTATTTTGTAGAAGGGCTAAGACGTTTCGTTAAAAATGGAAAGATAGGTTTTGCAGATAGAAACGGAAAAACGGTTATTGAGCCTAAACATGACTTTGTTGCCTCTTTCAATTATGGATACGCCTCATTTTGTGACGGATGTAAAAGGAACGATGATGATGGCTATGTAAAAGTGCCGGGTGAAAAATGGGGAATGATGAATATCAAAGGAGAAACCGTTCAGCCTCTTACAAAATATTCTCAGAATGATGTGAAGATTGTCGGAAAATACTATCCGTATCCTTTCCAATACAATGAAAAAGAAAAAAATATTCTTCAGTTTTTTGAAAAGCAGAATAAACTGTTATCAGATCTTTATTATGTAAATCAGTACAATAAAATCCCTGAAAAAGAAAAAAAACTTTTTTTTGAAATTGTAGAAAGACCCAAAGAAAACTTTCCTTATTATCAGGTCAATACATATGATTATACGAAGTACGATTTAGGAATGCTTTATCGTTTTAAATTTCTGGTTTCAGAAGATGGGAAAACATTTTATGCCATAACAGCCTATAATGAGAAAGGAGTTCCTTTTGAAGAATGGCTGAGAAAAGAAATAGAAGAAGCAACAAAATTTCAAAAAGAACATCCTGATAACCCAAATAAATTCAAAAATAACCAGAATTAAACTTAATGAGAAAAAATATATTCTTATGTATTGTTGCTTTGACATTTGTGAAGAACTATGCACAAACAGATAAAACAGTTTATTCCATGATAGATGCAGCAGCTCAAAAAGTTGCAGTAGAATCTAAAGCATATTCCGTTTCCGTTGGAATTATTAAAGACGGAAAAGTCTACACCAAGCACTTTGGCGAAATAGACAAAGGAAAAGGAAATAAAGCAGATGATAATACATATTTCTCCATCGCTTCCGTTACCAAGCTTTTTACAGGTCAGTTATTGGCTCAGGCAGTGCTGGAAGGGAAAATAAGCCTTGATGATGATGTACGTAAATACCTCAAAGGATCTTATCCTAACTTAGAATATAATGGAGTTCCTATAAAAGTTCGCAACTTAATTTCTTACGAAACAGCGCTTCCAAGAAATCTTCCTATTGATGATGAATTAAGGAAAAACATGAACGATGAGACCGCTTTTCTTTACGAGAAGCTTAATAAAGGCTATACAAAAGAAGACTTTAAAAAAGATCTGGCCAGTGTTACATTAAATATGGAGCCAGGTAAAGAATATAAATACAGCAATTTAAGCCTTGAGTTGACTGGTCTCATGCTTGAAAATATTTACGGAAAAAGCTATGAAACGCTTTTGAAAGAAAATATATTTTCAAAAGCTGGAATGAACCATACCAAACTGGAACTTGGTAAAGATGAAGCTCAGGCCAATGGATATCATGAAAATTATCGCCTGATGCCCGTTTCACAAAGCCTTTTATGGGGCTCAGGTGGATCGAAAACCGAATCTACAATGGGAGATATGGTGAAGTTTTTAAAAGAAGAACTGAATCCACAAGATAAAATAGTTCAGGAGTCCCAAAGGAACATTAACAACAGCAAAGAAGGCTGGTATGGATATTTTTGGGATAAATATTGGATTACTGAACATGGTAAAAGAGGATTCAAACATGGTGGATCCTATGGAATAAATACCTTGTTTACGGTATTTCCTGAACTGAATATCGGAATCTGTATAATAGTGAACATCAATGGACCTGAAACATTTACTGCACTTTATAATGGAACGGATAGTTTAGTAGCCGATCTTATTTCAACCTCAGATAAAAAACAGGTATATGGATATTCCGTAAAGGGAGATAAAATCGTTTTTTCTTACACACACCCGAAAAACCTGAACGGAAACCTTATCAATACTGTTGCTGTAACAGGAAGTTTCAATAATTGGGATCCTGAAAATAAAGAATATCAGATGATAAAAAAGGATAAAAACCTTTATGAATTGGAGGTTCCTGTATCCCATTTTGAAAAAGGAAAAACCTATTCTTTTAAATTGGTATTGAATAAAGAAGAATGGATAGGAGCCTCTAAAAATGCATCCAATAGCGATGGTACCAAAGATCATAATCTGACATTGGTATTATAAGAAAAAGATAGAGGAAAAAGAAAGTAAAAAGAGTAAATTTGTACTCAATAATATAGAGCGGATGATAACGCTTAAAGTAGGATTAATACAGAAAGGATAATAAGCCACAATCTGATATGGATTCTCCGAAACCCAGAAAAGTAAAAGAAAAATAAATCTAATATTAAAATCTGACATCTAATGTCTAATAACAAAAGAATTTTCGTAGAAAAAAGAGGAATTTTCGATGTTGAAAGTCCAAAAATTTTTGATGAAGTAAAAGCAGTTGTTCCGGCAATTCAAAGTGTGAAAGTATACAATGTGTACGATATTTTTAACCTGAATGACGGGGAATTCGAAAAAGTAGTAAACAATACTTTTGTAGACCCTGTTACTGATATTTTACATACAGAAAACCCTGCAACAAGCATCCACTTCGGAATGGAATTCCTGCCTGGTCAGTATGATCAGAGAGCAGATTCTGCACAACAGTGTATCGCTTTATTGACAGAAAATGAAAAATCAAAAGTAAGAAGTGGAAAGCTGATCGAATTTGAAGGAGTTACAGAAGCTGATTTGGTGAAAATCAAAGATCTTTTGATCAATAAAGTGGAATCTCAGGAAAAAGACCTTTCTGTGTTGGATATTCCTGCTGATGAAACACCTTCAAAAGTATTAATCCACGAAAATTTCATCAATTTTAACGATGCTGAACTTGAAAACTTCTATAACAATCACGGTTTTGCATTAGGATTAGATGACCTGAAGTTTATTCAGGAATATTTTAAAACAGAAGAAAGAAACCCTACAGAAACAGAACTCAAAGTATTAGACACCTACTGGAGCGATCACTGTCGTCACACGACTTTCGAAACAGAATTGTCAGACATCCAGTTTGAAGGGAAATTCAAACATACATTGGAAACCATTTTCAATGACTATATCGAAAAAAGAAAATTCTTAGGCCGTGAGCTGAAGCCTATTTCCTTAATGGATTTAGCAACAGTTTGTGGTAAATTTTTCCATAAAACAGGCAACCTTGACAACCTTGTTATCTCTGATGAGATCAATGCTTGTACTATCCAAATTGAAGCAGAATACGATGGGAAAAAAGAACCTTGGTATTTACTATTCAAAAACGAAACGCATAACCACCCAACAGAAATTGAGCCTTTCGGAGGAGCATCCACTTGTTTAGGAGGAGCGATCAGAGACCCTTTATCAGGAAGATCTTTCGTATTCCAGGCAATGAGATTAACGGGAGCTGCAGATGTTTTAGAATCGGTAGACAAAACATTACCAGGAAAATTGCCTCAGAAAACCATTACAAAACAGGCTGCCAACGGATATTCATCTTACGGAAACCAGATTGGTCTTGCAACTACGATGGTGTCTGAAATTTATGATGAAGGCTATAAAGCCAAAAGAATGGAAGTAGGTTTTGTTACCGGAGCCGTTCCTGTAGACTGGGTAAGACGTGAGAAGCCTGCGAATGGTGACTCTATCATTATTTTAGGAGGGGCTACAGGCCGTGATGGAGTAGGCGGAGCAAGCGGAAGTTCAAAAGAACAGGATGAGACTTCTATTCATACTATGAGTTCCGAAGTTCAGAAAGGAAATGCGGTAGAAGAACGTAAGATCCAGAGGTTATTCAGAAATCCTGAACTGACAAGATTAATCAAGAAATCAAACGATTTTGGTGCAGGAGGTGTTTCTGTAGCTATTGGTGAAATTGCAGACTCTTTAGAAGTAAACCTTGATGTATTACCATTAAAATATGAAGGGTTAAACGGGACAGAATTAGCCATCTCTGAGTCTCAGGAAAGAATGGCGGTCGTAGTAGATCCAAAAGACAAAGAAAAGTTCATCAAATTCTGTGAAGCTGAAAACATTGTTGCTGTAGAAGTAGCAAAAGTAACAGATTCAGGAAGAATGCAGATGTTCTGGAAAGGAGATAAAATTGTAGACCTTTCAAGAGCATTCCTTGATACCAACGGATGTTCAAAATCTCAGGAGGTGAAAATCAACCATCTTGAAGAAGTAAAGACAGAAACTAAGGTATTCAACGAAGAAAACTTCGTGAATATTTTAAAAGATAAAAACGTAGCTTCCCAAAAAGGATTATTGGAAATGTTCGACTCTTCAGTAGGAGGAACAACCGTTGCAATGCCTTTAGGTGGAAAATACCAGCAAACCCTAATGGAAGGAAGTGTGCAGACATTACCGATCTTAGGAGCTAAAGATATCAAAACCGTTTCCCTGGCAAGCTGGGGATTCGATGCTGAAATCTCAAAACAGAACTCATTATTGGGGTCATCTTACGCTGTTGTAGAAAGTGTGGCGAAGATTGTTGCAATGGGAGGTGATTATAAAAACATCAGATTAAGCTTCCAGGAATATTTCGAAAAACTAGGTCAGGCTCCTGAAAAATGGGGTAAACCTTTAGCTTCACTTCTTGGTGCTTATGATGCACAGATCAACCTTGGATTGGCAGCAATCGGTGGTAAAGATTCTATGAGTGGAACCTATCAGGATCTGAATGTTCCGCCAACATTAATTTCTTTTGCATGTGCAAACGGAGAAAAACAAAATATCATTTCCCCTGAATTTAAAACAGCAGGAAACAAAGTATATTTCTTCAATCACATTGCTCAGGAAAACGGTCTTCCAAACTATGATGCTTTAAAAGATGTTTATGAATTCATTTTTGAAAACATCAAGTCAGGAAAAATTGTTTCTGTAAAAACAGTAAAAGATGGTGGAGTAGCAGTAGCATTAGCAAAAATGAGTTTCGGAAACAGATTGGGAGCTGAAATCAACGCTGATGAAAATACTTTATTAGCTAAAAACATCGGTAGCTTAATCATCGAAGCTAAAGAAGAACTAAACAATGCATCTCTTCAGATAATAGGAGAAGTAAAAGATTCTGGTATTTTAAAGATCAATGGTCTTGAGTCCAGCATCTTGAATCTTGTGTCTGCTTACACAGGTACATTCGAAAACCTTTTCCCAACAACAGAAAAAGAAAAGATTACGGTTGAAATTGATGAAAAATCAAACTCAATCAACCCAAGAAATATTATTATCAAAAAACACGGAATTGCGCAGCCTAAAGTATTTGCTCCGGTGTTCCCGGGAACAAACTGTGAGTATGATACCTTAAACGCATTCCAGAAGGAAGGGGCTGTAGTAAGCAGCTTACCTTTGATCAATATCAGCCACCAATTATTGGATGAAAGTATTGATGCATGGGTAGAAGAGATAAAAACTTCTCAAATCTTAGCCTTCTCAGGAGGTTTCTCTGCAGGTGATGAGCCGGATGGTTCTGCTAAGTTCATTGTCAACGTTTTAAAGAACGAGAAGATGAGAAATGCAGTTCACGAATTACTAGACAGAGACGGGATGATTATTGGAATCTGTAACGGGTTCCAGGCTTTGGTTAAATCTGGATTATTACCTTACGGAAGAATTAAAGATTTAGATGAAAACTCTCCAACATTGGCTCATAACGCCATCAGAAGACACATCTCTCAGATGGTAACGGTAAAAGTAGTGAACGATGAAAGCCCATGGTTAAAAGGAATGAAAGGTCAGACCTTCACCATTCCGATTTCTCACGGTGAAGGACGCTTCATGGCCTCAGAAGAAGAGATCAAGAAGTTATATGAAAACGGACAGATTGCAACACAGTACATCGATTTCGATGGGAACATTGCCCACGGAATGCCATTTAACCCTAACAATTCATTGTTTGGAATTGAAGGCGTTACCAGCCCATGTGGAAAGATCTACGGAAGAATGGGACACCCGGAAAGATTTACGGAAGGTCTCATGAGAAATATACCAACCGCGAATTATCACAATATATTCAAAAACGGTGTAGAATACTTCAAATAAAAAATCAACCTCATAGAATTTCAATATCTATGAGGTTTTTTTTTACTATTTAATCAATAAGTTTATATTTTTGTACCATTACAATTAGAAAAAACAAAACGATAACCGATGAACGAAGAACATTCTTCTGAGCCCCAAAAAGAAATCAAAAGAATAGACGCCCATTACATCTCGCACGAGATACAGCACCTTTTACATTTTGATAAAGGCTTTCCTTTTACTTTTAAAGAAGTTTTGATACGCCCGGGAAAAGCCGTAAGAGAATATCTTAGAGAAAACCGTGAAAAATATGTAAAACCAATCGTGTTTTTAGTTTTCGCAGCAGTTCTTTATACTTTCATTATTCATTTATTGCATATTGACGTTCTCATATTTAATATAAAAGGATTTGAGGAAACGAAACAATGGGAAAATAATATAAATACCGAAGCTATCAATAGCTGGATAGATTCTCATCTTGCATATTCTGCTTTGATTATTGGATTTTTTATGGCTTTATGGACAAAAATATTCTTTTACAAAAAGGGATATAACTTATTTGAAATCTTCGTATTACTGTCCTATATTTTTGGCGTGTTTTTTATTTCACTTCTATTCTTTCTATTGCTCACAAAGCTTACTGGCTTGTTGATGATCACCCAAATTGGGGTGTTTTTGCTTCAGATTTACTTTGTATGTGCGATAGGGCAGTTTTTTGGAGAAAAGGTCTTTTTAAATTATGTTAAAAGTTTAATTTGTTTATTTTTAGGAGTTGTTACCTACAAATACACTTTGATTTTATTGGCTTACCTGATCCATCTTTTTTAAGTGAAATCTATTGTAATAGAAAAGGCTATCACATTTTAGGAATCATCATATATCATTAAAAATGAAATTGAATACCTCAAATAACAATACAGGGAAAATGATTGTCATCCATGGTGATCATTTTTCATCTTTAGAAGGTTTTTACGAAGAAGTTTCCAATGTTTTAATGAAAGACACAGATTGGAAAGTGGGAACCTTAGATGGCTTTGATGATATTCTCTATGGTGGTTTCGGAATCTTTGAAAATAAAGAAGAAATTGAAATTATCTGGAAAGAATCACAAAAATCAAAAGAAGATTTAGGGCTTAAAGCCACTCAGGAGTTCTACAAAAACAAGATCCGACATGGAAAACCTTTTAATATTGAATTAGCCCAACAAAAATTAAATGATTTACTGGAAGGAAAAGGGCAGACATTGTTTGGTATTCTGATAGAAATTATCGAATCACATACAAATATCACTTTGACGTTAGATTAATAAGCAATAAGCAATAAGCAATAAGCAATAAGCAATAAGCAATAAGCAATGAGTGGGAATTTTAGATATTAATGACACGTATTATTTTCAAAGCTTGCCACGTCGCTTCATCGAATCAACTTGTTGATTGCATCTTTGCTTCCTAAAATATATACTATTAAGAATAAAACCTTTGCGTTAAAAATATATTTAAATCCCTTTTCTTAATTCCTTAAAGATCCTTAATGATTCAAAATTTTCTTACTACAATTTTACATTTAAAAAATCTCACAGATTAAGCGGATTTCGCAGATTTTTATCTTACTTTGAAGAATAATTGAAAAGCTTTACTGTAAAAGCAACAATCAAAAAACAAAAGAATTAATTGAATGAAGAAAATAGTATATGGGTTGTTCTTCGGAGACAGTATAACGTACGGAGAATATGATGGTGTTTTTGGAGGCTGGGTAGATATTTTAAAAAGATATGCCCTTCAAAAATTCCATGAAGGAAATGGGGATGAACTGATTTTATTCAATTTAGGAATCGGTGGCGAAACCACAGAAGGGTTATTGAAACGAATGCCTGTAGAATTAAGGGCAAGAAATTCTGCCGATGGAAATCTGGTTTTCATCAGTTATGGAGCGAATGATCTTGCTATTAAAGAAGGAATGCAGATCGTGAATCCTGAAAAATTTAAATATAATATCATCACAGCGGTTCAGCATGCCCAGGAGTTTTCTAATGACATTTATCTGGTAAGCATTCTTCCTATATCTAAAAATATAGATGGAGTAGTGGTTAGTTCAGGGAAACTCAGATCAAACGAGGAAGTGATCACTTACAACGGGATCCTTAAGGATATTGCAAAAGAATATTCCTTAACCTATATTGATTTTCATTCAGCTTTGTTTGAGGATAAAGAAGTTCTGCTTTCCGCAGATGGGGTTCACCCCAATGAGAAAGGCTATGGAATGATGGCCGAAATAGCAATTCCAATCATTGAAAAATATCTGTAATACCTTTTGTATGTTGCTGTATCATCCGAAAGATAAGATGCAGAGATTACTGTTTGGTTAGCAACAGAAAAAGGTAATAAATAGTCGAATATCAACATCAATAAACGGGCTTTAGCCCGTTTTATATTTTAAAGACCTATCCATTGGCTTGAGCCAAAACATAAAATATCATTTCATTCCCTATTCTCGGCATTATTCATTCTAAAATTCTCTCCTGACAAACAGTTGTCACAACTTCCCTCTATCTTTGACTTACAACAAAAAATCAAACAATGAACAACGTAAAAGTGGAACCTTTTAAGGTAATCGGAATTGCAGTAAGAACAACCAATGAGAATGAACAGGCTGCCAAAGATATTCCGGTATTATGGGAGAAATTTATGAAAGAAAATGTACTGGAGAATATCCCACACAAAATGGATACTACTGTTTATTCCATCTATACGGATTATGAAAAGGACCATACAAAACCTTATACTACGCTGTTAGGATGCAAAGTAGAAAATCTTGATCATATTCCGGAGGGAATGGTCGGAAAGTCTTTTGATGGCGGAGATTATGTGAAATTTTCCCCAAAAGGAAATCTGGCAGAAGGGTTGGTGATTAATGAATGGTTTAAAATCTGGGATATGGATCTGGGCAGAGCCTTTACCGCTGATTTTGAAATATATGGGGAAAAAGCACAAAATCCATCCGATGCAGAAGTAGATATTTTGATTGCTGTGAAATAAAACTCAGAAAAACTAAGCCTCCTGTCTTGATAAACTTTTGAATTGAAGACGTAATATTCCCCTCCTCCGGAGGGGTGTCAAATCAAAGATTTGACGGGGTGGTCAAACAATATACTTCCAATATACAAGAACCCCAATAATAGCAGAAGCAATGGCTACTAGAATAACCGCTCCGGCTGCAATATCCTTAATAAAGCCAATTCTTTTATCAAAATCCGGTTGAATGATATCACATATCTTTTCTATGGCTGTATTGAAAATTTCAGCACTTAAAACTGTTGCAGAAGCCATAAGAACCAAAGCTGCATCAGTAAAAGTGAGCTTTAGATAGAAAATAAGGAACAGGTTAATGAAAAAAGACACAAGCTCAATCTGAAAATTTCTTTCCGTTTTGATCATCATAAAAACACCCCGGAAAGCATTCAGAAAACTTTTATGAAGAGGAGGTTTTTGCATGTTCCTTTACTTTTTTGAACAAAGATAGCTTTTGTATTTTGATTGTTGCAGTTAATCTGTTATATTTGGAAAACTAAGATTACAATATATTCAGCAGTCAATATTTTGATACAAAATATACCGCTATGGAAACCAGAACGTAATATCGGATCTGAAACCCCATTGACGATCTTTGTTAAAAACTCGTCAGGAATATTCTTTTCTTTGTTGTATGTATTTATTATATTTGTAGAAACTTATTTTATAAATCTATGAAATTTATTATTTCAAGTGGTGAACTGCAGAAGGCGTTGCAAACTGTAAGTGGCGTAATATCAAGCTCTCAATCGAGACCGATTTTAGAAAACTATCTTTTTGAATTAGACGGAAATAATGTTACCATTACAGCATCTGACGGCGAGACAACTCTTGTAACTTCTCTGGAAGTAAAGTCTGATGATTCAGGTAAATTTGCTGTTCCTGCTAAAATTTTTCAGGATTTTATCAAGACATATGGAGAACAGCCTTTAACATTTGTTGTAAAGGACAATGCGGAAGGAACTGGAAGCCAGCTTGAGATTTTAGATGAAAAAGATAATTTCGCAGTAGCATTAGATAATGCCGATGACTATCCCGAATTGCCAGAATTCGACGCTTCTCAAAGTGTTGTAATGCCGGCTGGAGTTTTGTCCGAAGCTTTAACCAATACATTATTTGCCACCAGTAACGATTCACTTCGTCCGGTAATGACAGGAGTATTATTCCAGTTTACAGAAAACGAAACCAATTTCGTTTCTACAGACTCTCACAGACTTGTTGTTTACAAAAGGTCAGACCTGATGAATGCTGAGCCAATGGAGTTTATCATGCCTAAAAAACCATTGAATATTTTCAAAAATATTCTGGCAAGTTCTAATGAAGAAGTAAAAATCGACTTCAATGAGAACATGGCTAAATTTACCTTTGATAAACATATCTGGATCTGTAGACTGATCGATGGTAAATATCCAAACTATACAGCGGTAATCCCTAAAGAAAACCCGAATGTACTGACAATCAATAGAAACCTTTTATTAGGAGCAATCAAGAGAGCGTCTATCATGTCTAATAAATCTACCAACCAGGTAAGATTCAAACTTTCAGGAAATATTCTTCACCTTCATGCAGAAGATACTGAATATGCAAATAAAGCAGACATGCAGATTCCTTGTGATTATAATGGAGAAGATATCAATATCGGATTCAGCTCTAAGTTCTTAACGGAAATGTTGACGATCTTAGGTTCTGACGATATTACAATGAAAATGTCTCAGCCTAACAGACCGGGAATCATTGAACCACTTGATGGTCTTGAAGAAAATGAAAATATCTTAATGTTATCAATGCCGGTAATCGGGTTGTAAGATTAAAATAATAAATAGTAAAAGCCGGATCACTCCGGCTTTTTTTGTTTGTTATAGTCAAAATATTGAACCGTTAAGAAATATGAAGATTTTAAGAAAAGTTAAGCTACATCAAAGACGGATTCAGGATGCTGCTAGTTAAGTGAAACGCCTTTGCATCCTTAAATTATACATTATCATTATAAAACCATTGCGTTCCTTGCGTTAAAAATCAAGTAATATAGATTGTTTAAACGCTAAGTTCGCAAAAAAAGGATTAAAGGCTGTATATTTTTGTTCGCAAGAGCATTTCATTCAGCAGAGATGATGCATGATAGGTTAAATGAATGTTTAGAATCAGTAGATTAGCCTTAGATGAGTGAAGTGCCATTACGATCTTAAAAAAATAATACGGTGTAATTATAAAATCCTTGCGTACGCCGCATTAAAAGAATATATATAAGTAAAATTATAACGTTCTTTGTAATGCACAACAACGCTCATCATGGAAATTAAAATACAGTCTTACCGAATTTCAGATTTTCCTTCCCATTTTACCACTGAAAACTACAGTGTTGTTCTATGGAAGGGTTCCGGTGTTTTTTCTGTAGATGATATCAATTATCCTTACAAAGGATATAATATCTTATTTCTTTCACCCTATCAAAAGTTGAAACTGGTTTCAGAGACGGATGAGAATATTGATGTTCTTCTATTTCATGGAGATTTTTATTGCATAGAGTATCATAAAGAAGAAGTAGCCTGCAACGGACTACTTTTCAATAATATTTATCTGAATCCCGGCATAGAACTCTCAAAAGAAAACTATGAATACATTCTTGAGCTTTTTAATCATATAAAAAAGGAAGAAACAGAAAATCATCAGTTTTCACAATCTATTATTAAAACATATATCCAGCTGATTCTTGCCATTTGCAGTAAGCAAAAAAGCGGAATTGAAAACAGTTCAGTAATCAAGGAGAAACTACCCAACAAATACGCTGTAGAATTTCAGAAACTACTGGAAGGGAATTTTAAAAATGAAAAAGAGCTTTCATTTTATAGCGATCAACTCAATATTACCAACAATACCTTAAGTAAAGTGGTCAAAAAAGAGTTTTCCAAAACACCTACTCAGCTGATTAATGAGAGAATTATTCTGGAATCCAAAAAGCTTCTTCATTTGACATACCGTTCCATAAAAGAGATTGCTTCAGAGCTGGGATTTGATGATGAATTCTACTTCAGCAGGTATTTCAAAAAAGCTGTGGGCTGTTCTCCCAAACAATATCGGGAAAAAGTAGGCATTTCTGTGGTGGCAAAAATGTCCATATAATGTCCTGAAATGTCTATGTTTGGGCTGTAAGCATGTGAATATCTTTGTTAAAAAGTAAATCTTATGCAAAACAGTAGCTTATACAGCCGTTTATTAAAGTTAGATGATTATTTCTTCAATTTTCTGAGAATATCAATATGTATTGTCATGGTCTGGATTGGCGGGCTTAAAGCATTTCAATATGAAGCTGATGGAATTGTTCCCTTTGTTGCCAATAGTCCGTTGATGAGTTTTTTCTATAAAAATGCAGGAAACAAAGTCCTGAATAATGATCAAAAGCTTGTTTCTGAATACACAATATATAAAAATCCGGAAGGAAAAGTTGTACAGAAGAATATTAACTGGCACACACAGAATGGGACCTATACCTTTTCCTATGGGCTGGGAACGATGATTGTGATCATAGGAATTGTAGTGCTTCTGGGAATTTGGTTTCCTAAAATAGGTGCTGTAGGTGGGGCTTTGACCTTTTTTATGTCTCTGGTTACCTTATCTTTTCTCTTGACCACACCAGAAGTGTATGTTCCTGATCTTGGTGGAGATGGCCCGACGATTCAATATGGATTTCCATATCTTTCAGGAGCAGGACGTCTTGTTTTGAAAGATATTATTATGATGGCAGGTGGATTGGTTTTATTTTCAGATAGTGTAAAGAAAGTGGTAAAGCCCTTCTAGCCAATTTTTAATGGTTTCTCAAAAATTAGATTGAAAGTACATCACAGAGGGATCTGCTCAGCCTTCCCGGAAGAAATCTATTAAAATTATTTCTCTTAAAGTTGGTTCTAAATTTCTGTATTTCTCAAAAAAACACGACATTTGTACCGCGAAAAACCGACTCGATAATTGAGCGGAATTTCAAAAAAAGTTTCAAAAATAGTGCAGATGGAACCTGATGTTTCGTTTGACGAATTAAACAAGTAGATAGATAAGCAAATGAAAATATCAAACAACTGGCTGAAGGACTTTGTAAAAACGGAATTAAAAACTGAAAGAATCGGTGAGTTCCTTACAGATATAGGTCTTGAGGTTGAAGGGATAGATAAATTTGAAAGTGTGAAAGGCAGCCTGGAAGGAATTGTTGTAGGTAAAGTTTTAACTTGCGAGAAACATCCTAATGCCGACAAACTGAAGAAGACAACAGTAGACGTAGGAAACGGAAAAATATTGAATATCGTTTGCGGAGCTCCTAATGTAGAGGCAGGACAAACTGTTCCTGTAGCCGTTGTCGGAACCAAAATCTATGATAAGACCGGAAACTTTTTTGAAATTAAAGAAGCAAAAATCAGAGGCGAAGTTTCTCAGGGAATGATCTGTGCTGAAGATGAGCTTGGCTTAAGCGAAGATCACGGGGGAATCATGGTTTTAGATGAAACTAAGTATGAAGTAGGAAAAAACTTTGCAGACTATTTTGAATTGACCAATGATGAGGTTCTTGAAATTGGTTTAACACCAAACAGAACAGATGCAATGTCTCACTATGGTGTGGCAAGAGATCTGCATGCATTTCTTTCTACCAATCAGCAAAAGTCGCAATTTAATAAAGTGGCTTCCGAAGTTTTAAATAATGAAGGAACTCACGATTTCAAACTGGAAATTGAAGATGCAGAGCTTTGTCCAAGATATATTGGCGCTGTAATTGAGAATGTAAAAGTTACAGAATCTCCAAGTTGGTTAAAAGACAGATTGAAAGCAATCGGCTTAAGCCCGATTAATAATGTTGTAGATGTTACAAATTATATTCTTCACGGATACGGGCAGCCGCTTCACGCATTTGATGCTGATAAAATAGCAGACAAAAAAGTGAAAGTGGGTGTGGTAAAGCCAGGGACAAAATTCACTACACTGGATGGAGTAGAAAGAACACTGAACGGTACTGAGATCATGATTAAAGATGGTCAGGATAGCCCAATGTGTATTGCCGGAGTTTTTGGTGGTGAAAATTCAGGAGTATCTGAAACTACAAAAACAATATTCCTTGAAAGCGCTTATTTCAATCCGATTGCCGTAAGAAAAGGTGCGAAACTTCACAGTTTAAATACAGACGCTTCTTTCAGATTCGAAAGAGGAGTAGACCCGAACCTTACAAGAACAGCAATTACTCACGCCATTAAACTGATTCAGGAAATTGCAGAAGGAAAACTGGTGGGTGAGCTTTTAGAAGAATATCCTAAGAAAATAGAAGATAACTATGTGATCCTGAGATTCTCTAAAATTGAACAGATTTTAGGAACAAAAATTCACAGAGAAAAAGTAAAAGAAATCCTTAAAGCATTGGAAATTCAGGTTTTAAACGAAATTCCTAACGGTTTTGAAATCTCTGTTCCTGCTTACAGAGCAGATGTAACAAGAGAAATCGACGTTATTGAAGAGATTTTAAGAATCTACGGATACAATAAGATCGATGCTCCACAAAAGATTTCATTTACCCCAGTGAAGTTAAGTGCAAATGATCAGGATGAACTGGAAAACAGTTGGGCAAAAACTTTACAAAGCCTTGGTTTCAATGAAGTAATGAACAATTCATTGACTTCTGTAAAAGACGAAACTGATGCCGTAAAACTATTGAATCCTTTAAGCGGTGATCTTGCCTTCATGAGAAAATCTCTATTAGAAGGGCTTCTTCAGAATACTGTTTACAACATCAACAGAAAGAATGAGGATATCAAATTCTTTGAATTAGGAAAGATCTACCACAAAAGAGAGAAGTACGAAGAAAGAAAACAATTAGCGATTATTGTTTCCGGAAGAGATGTAGCTGAAAACTGGCTGCAGCCTAAATCTGCAGTAAGCTTCTACAACCTTAAGGCTTATGTAAAAGTTTTATTGGAAAGATTAGCCGTAAGTTATAAAGAAGTAGCTTTATCTGACGAAAGATTCTCTGATGCATTAGCTTATGAAGCAGATGGTAAAATTTTAGTAAGAATCGGTAAAGTAGCTCCGGCGTTATTGAAGGATTTTGATATCGATCAGGATTGCTTCTATGCTGAAATAGAGCTTGAATTGGCTCAGGAATTACGTTCTAAAAACGAATTGAAGTTTAAAGACATTCCGAAATTCAACAAGATCAGAAGAGACTTAGCTTTATTGATTGATAAGACAGTTAACTATCAGGAGCTTTACCAGATAGCGAAGAAAAATAAATCTCCATTCATCAAGAATATTAATTTATTTGATGTGTATGAAGGTAAAAATCTTCCGGAAGGTAAAAAGTCTTATGCCATGAGCTTCGAGCTGTTAAATGAAGAAAAAACACTGGAAGAAAAAGAAATCACAGAAGTAATGGATTCCTTAATTAAAGCTTTCCAGAAAGAATTCAATGCAGAATTAAGATCTTAATCAAAGATTACAGAAATATTATAAAACGGGCTTTTTAAAGTCCGTTTTTTGTTTTTAAATTATTTCTAGGTAGATTATGAAATAATATTCTATGTGTCCTTTAGTTTGTAAGCTTAATTTCTTTTTACAAACTAAGGACACATAGGCTTTATCTGCTGATAGATTATTCGTGCATTCATGGCATTAGAAGAAGCATACAATTTTATCGGAGATAAAATCCTTGCACCTTAAAAACAGCAGATTTTCAAAAACATTGCGTCTTAGCGTTTCCAACCTGTAAGGCAGTATTTCAATGTTGATATTGCTTAGCTCGCACTGAGAGGTAGGTGTAACATTTGTGAAATTAATATCTAAAGAAGAGCCGGTAAGATCAGTAATTTACATTTAAAATAAAGTAAAAATATCAACTGTTAAAGAATAAAAATTTATCGCAGCCCGTTTAAATAATATAAAATCCGTAAATTTGGGTTAATTCAAAAAGTAAAAAATGAAAAATCTTTTTTTAAGTATATGTACAGTAGCAGTATTGGCTTCGTGTGGATCCATGACAAGTCCATCTGCTTCTAAAGTAGGAAAAGCCCAACCAGCTCTTGCCAGTACAAAATGGACGTTGGCAGATAATGTAAAAGGCAAAGTCCCGACATTGAACATTGAAGGTGAAAAAATTAATGGAAATGCAGGTTGTAACAACTATTTCGGAACCGCTACCATAGATCCTTCTACAGGAGGTTTCTCAGCAGGGCAAATGGGATCTACAAAAATGATGTGTAACAATATTGGAGTAGAGCAGAACTTCATGGATATGATGGGGAAAGCTAACAAATATGTAATTTCCGGAACCACTCTGGAGCTTTATAAAGACAATCTTTTATTATTGAAATTCAATAAATCAGAATAAAAAGAAAAAGGAACTCAATTTGAGTTCCTTTTTTATGATTTAGATGTAATTAATCTTCCTCTTCTTCGTCGTACTTAGCCAACTCTTCATCGCACCATTTGAATGCTGCTTCTACCACTTTCGTAGCTTCGTCTGCCATAGTCTCTTCGTCGTCTCCTTCAAGATCGTCTAACCACTCAACTTCCTCTTCCTCAACGTTTAGGATAAATCTTGGATATTCTGTGTGGACTACGAATAGATCTTCTGGAAATTCCGAATTATCTGCTAATAAAAACTTTGGTAATTTCATTTTTTTAATGTTTTAACTTTCTCAAAGATAAATAAAATTATTGACTTAAAATGAGTTCAAAAACATTTTTGAAACTTTTTCAGCTTTTTTACTTTCAGAATAATCATAGAAGCCTTCTCCTGATTTTACACCCAGTTTTCCAGCTGTGACCATGTTTACAAGCAATGGATTCGGAGCATATTTTGGATTCTTGAATCCATCATACATTACATTCAGGATAGCAAGACATACATCAAGACCAATAAAGTCTGCCAGTTGAAGCGGTCCCATCGGGTGAGCCATACCCAGCTTCATTACTGTGTCTATTTCCTCTACACCGGCAACACCATTGTAAAGAGTTTCGATAGATTCGTTGATCATTGGCATTAAGATTCTGTTAGCCACAAAACCAGGATAGTCGTTCACTTCTACAGGAACCTTTCCTAGTGTTTTACTCATTTCGTAAATAGCAGAGAACGTTTCTTTAGATGTAGAATATCCTTTGATGATTTCTACCAGCTTCATAATTGGTACCGGATTCATGAAGTGCATTCCGATCACTTTATCTGCTCTTTTTGTAGCCGCAGCAATTTTTGTAATAGAAATAGAAGACGTATTGGTTGCAAGGATACAGTCTGTAGGTGCCAATTCATCCATCTGGCCGAAGATCTTTAATTTAAGATCAAGATTTTCAGTAGCCGCTTCTACGATAAGATCAGCCGCTCCTACAGCATCATTAAGTGCTGTGAAAGTCGTAATATTACCTAAAGTTTCAGCTTTTTGCTCTTCCGTAAGGTTCCCCTTTGCAATGATTCTGTCAAGGTTCGTAGTAATGGTTTTCAATCCTCTGTCTAAAGCATCCTGGGATACATCCACAAGATTTACTTTAAATCCACTTTGTGCGAAAGTGTGTGCAATACCATTTCCCATGGTTCCTGCTCCGATAACTACAATGTTTTTGATCATTTTTCCTTTATTTTTTATAGATAGTTAAATTTCTTGCATTCATAAGATCCTCCTGATGAGCGATATCAGTGGAATCAAAACCAACATTTCCGGTGTTTGCCTGTTTTTTATTGTTGTTTTGATTAGAAACAGCAGCAGTAAGCCCCCGTACAAGGCGTTTTCTCTGATTAACGGTAAGAAAATCGGTTCCTACATATAACTGATATTCACCTTCTCTGCCTACGCCCTTTTCTATAAAGATTTCCAGGCTTCTTATCTGGTTTTTTCTTTTAAACTCTTTAAGGTAGCTGATGACAGGTTTCTCTGAAGCCGGACCACAGCATACACTTCCATAGCGGATCTTTAAATAGTTTTGATTCTTCTGTGACAAGAAGAAAGTGAAGCAAAATAAAGACGCTGCTAATAGTATTTTTTTCATAGTAATGAATTCAGGAATCGATGTGATTCTCTGCCCTAAAATTAAGCTTAATATTTTATTTATTAAAATTATCCCAGACCACTTTTGAAATGTCTGAGATTATTTTGCAGTTTTCGGTTTCAGATTCTTTGGAATTGCTTACATAGATGGCAATTGCATAGTGTTTACCGCTAGGAAGAGTGATGATTCCCATATCGTTTTCTGCAATAGTAAGTGTATCATCCTTTCTGCCGGAAGATCCTGTTTTATGAGCTGCTGGTGTTCCTTTTGGCAGCTGTTCAACAATTTTATTGGCTCCGGTTTTGGTTCCCAGCATAATCTGCATCAGATAATCCGTAGATTTTTTGGAAAGCAGTTTTCCATCATAGAATTTTTTCAAAAGATTTACAGTAGAACTAGTGGTAGTGTAATTTTCATAGAGAGAATCCCAGCCGTTAAGAGCCATACCATGTTCACTGTATTTAATCTGAAAATCTTTGATACCCTTAGAATTCATGAATTTCTGAATAGCTTGTGTACCACCTGTAAGGCCAATCAACAGATCACAGAGATTATTATCACTCAAAGCCACTGTATAGTCAATGATTTCGTTTAAAGTAGCTTCCCTATTTCCTTCAGGATGCTTTACACGATAGGGAGACCATGTATTTTCATAGAGGTCAGATTTTTTAATGAAAATCTTTTGATCCAATGAAAGTTTCCCCTGGTCCACGAGATCTAACGCTGCACAGGCAATATGGAACTTGAAAACACTCATCATAGCAAGTCTTTTGTCTCCGTTTTGGCTGTATTTAAAATTATTTTCAAATCCTAAAACTGAAACTCCTACTGTAGCTTGCTTGCCCTTTGTAATTGAGTTTATTTTTTGTTCTAATGTAGATTTTTGTGCAGAAACAAATGCGGAAGTTAAAAGGAGAAAGAATGTTATTTTTTTCATAGGGATTAAGGATAAAAAGAAATCCCTTTTAAAGGCTAAAAGGGATATGCAATTTAAGATAATTATCGATAGACTCAGAAGAAAAAAAGATTTTTAAACGGGCCGTTGAAAGGTATTAGTGAGATAATTAACTCCAAGCTTCCATCTTCCTGCTTCCCAACCTTCATTTTACTTTATTTCAAAATAATTCAGGCTCACACCATCATTTTCAAAGATGACCCTGATTTTGTTTTCCCCTTTCTGAAGCTTGATATTTTTTGCAGAAACAGTATTCCAGTCTTCATTTTTTCCCGTAGCCGGTAATGAGATGGTGGATAATAATTTTCCTGAATTATTCTCAAATCTTATTTTTGAAGGATTTATACTTGAATATCTGATCTCGAACGTATAGTTTTTATCTGCTTTTGAGCTTACAGTATATTGCAGCCATTCTCCAGCTTCTGTTTTTCCTACATAATATTGATTGGTGATTGTATCAGTGCAGGAGTAGATGTCTACACCATCATTTCTCATTTGCTGGCCGGAATTCCATTCGGATCTTTTAGCAGGATCGCTTACCCAGAGGTTAATAAAATCTTTATCCAGATAAGCAGAACCCAACCTCCCCAAATCATACTCTGAAGCAAATACTCTTCCAGGAACTAGATGGTTTTTAAACGGTTTTGTAGAATCATCGGTCACCTGTCTGAACATGGCATCAATAACATCATTTTTTACTTCAGTATTGCTGAATTTGTAGTTGTCTGCAATATGCATCAAAGCTTTCTTTGCATATTCTTTGGAAGGTTTTTCGCCGCCGTTCTTCCAGTAGTTCAAAAGCTTTTCATACTCAGGAGTTGTTTTTACATTGGTAATTCCGGCAATGTTGTCAATTTTTTTCATAGGCCAGAAAGCATATCCGATATTATGCTTATCCAATAACTGAATCAGTTCTGTAAACCATACATTAGAATTTTCACCGGTTTCTCCAAGCCAGATCGGGATATTATGTTTCTCCCTTAAATCCAAGGCAAACTGTATGGTTTTATCATCGTTATCATTCCAGTATTTATGGAAACTGAAAGCCATGTTCTGATCCCAGATTGGCAGTAAGCCATTGTAATTATTACCCCATCCATTTCCTTCAATAAAGATAATATGCTTCTGATCCACTTCCCGGATGGCGCTGGTGATCTCTTTTTGTAATTTCCAAAGAGGGGCATTCGACATTTCATCAATACCATTGGGGTTTTTTCCGGTGAAATTGATATTAGGCTCATTGATAATATCATATCCACCAATCCAGGGTTCATTCTTATAGCGATCTGCCAGTTTTTTCCAGAGAGCAATGGTTTTTCTTTGATTTTCTTCACTTTCCCAAAGTGATGGCTTAGTCTTATCATTATCTGAGATGTTGGCATCATTTCCCTGTCCGCCGGGAGCAGCATGAAGATCAAGGATCAGATAGATTTTGTTGTCTTTACACCATTTAAGCAAATCATCGGTCATCTTAAAACCTTCTTCCAGCCATGTGTCCTTGCCTTTTACCGATTCCTTTTCTATAGGAAGAGTATACAGGTTGTAATGCATAGGAAGCCTAATAGAATTGAAGCCCGCTTTTGCTAAAAAATCAATGTCCTGTCTGGTAATACCATTCTTCAGATAAGCTTTATAAAATTCATGCATTCCATCCTCACCAATCAATTCGGCTATTTTTTCCTTAATCTTATATTGAGGACCAGCAAAATCAGCTGTTTTCAGCATATAACCTTCCTGTAGCATCCATCCGCCTAAGCCGAGGCCTTTCAATTGGATATTTTCACCTTTATCATTAATGATTTTTTGTCCTGAAGTCTTTAATAATTGAGATGTCCCAAATTGAGACAATAATAAAGCGGATAATAGAGTGGCTCTTTTCATAGTTGTTTTGATGGTTTTAAAATAATGGAGGAATAATATTAGAAGCAATCATGAATGGCATTATAAAATAAGCAGTTACTTACTTCATTTGCTTTGCCATAGATCCTTATATATAAATCAAAATATTTCAATACTTTATTGAATTGTTTTTCAAATATATTGTTTTTTTGCTTTGAAGGAGTCTTTTTATTGGTAAATCTGTAATTTTTAATGAGAATTTTATTTAAGAATTACAGCTGTACTATATTAAAAATGCTACCTTAATAATCAGGGTAAGGGATTATTAAGATAGCATGATCACTATTGTTGCTGATAACACAGCATATTTTTATTTTTGGCTGATTAGGCTCATGATTTCCAAAGCTACCTTCAGTGCCTCAGTTCCATCTTCAAGAGAAACCTCTACATTTTTATCACCGGTAATGGCATCAGCAAAAGAGTTTAATTCATCAAGAATTGCATTGTTAGGCTGAATGTTAGGGTATTCAAACAGGATCTGATTTTTTTCTCCTTCTGCATTTTCAATGATCATATCAAATGGGGTAGGCTGTTCAGGAGCATCTTTCATTCTGATCACTTCTGCTTTTTTCTCAAGAAAATCTACAGAAATATATGCGTCTTTCTGGAAGAATCTGCTTTTCCTCATGGCTTTCATAGAAATTCTCGAAGTCGTAAGGTTGGCAACACATCCATTTTCAAATTCTATTCTTGCATTGGCAATATCCGGAGTTTTACTCACTACACAGACACCACTTGCGTGGATGTTTTTTACTTTAGACTTAGCCATGCTTAACAGAATATCCAGATCATGAATCATAAGATCCAGTACTACAGAAACATCCGTACCACGAGGATTGAATTCAGCTAATCGGTGAATCTCAATGAACATCGGGTTGTTGATGTATTCTTTGGTGGCAATGAACGCTGGGTTGTATCTTTCAACATGCCCTACCTGTGCTTTAATGCCATTTTCCTGGCATAAACGAAGAATTTCTTCTGCCTGCTCCAGCGTTTGGGTAACCGGTTTTTCAATAAAGAAATGAAGCCCTTTTTCTATAGCTTTTAAAGCGTAATCATAATGATAGACTGTTGGAGTAACAATATCCAGCATATCAATCTGCTCAAGCAATTCATCAAAGTTTTCAAAATATTTATATCCTAATTCGGCTTCTAATTTTTTTCCGTTTTCAACATCTTTATCGTGGAAACCAACGAATTCGTATCTGTCTGACTGATTAAGAAGTTTTAAATGGATCTTTCCCAGATGTCCGGCACCTACCAAACCTGCTTTTAACATAGCTCTATTAAATTTTTGTAAAGATAAGAAAGAAGTTATATTCAGGAAGGCAGAAATTGTTTTTTTGTGGATAAAACTTTTTTGCAGACTCCTGAAATCTAAAATCTAATTTCTTACTTTTGTCAGATGCAGGATTCGTTTGTACATAAAGGAAAAAGAAAGAATTTAGTAGAATATCTCAGATACAGAATCGGGATTTCGGATGAGAATGTACTTTCAGCAATGAATGACGTTCCGAGACATCTTTTCATTGAAAGTATTTTTGAAGACTTTGCTTATGAAGACAGGGCTTTCCCTATTCTGGCCCATCAAACCATTTCGCATCCTTCAACGGTTGCAGAGCAGTCTGAACTGCTACAGGTGAGAGCAGGAGAGAAAGTATTGGAAATCGGGACAGGATGTGGATATCAGACAGCTGTTTTACTGGCAATGAAAGCTCATGTATACACTGTAGAAAGACAAAAAGATCTATTTGATTTTTCTAAAAATAAATTGAGAGAGCTTCACCTTTATCCAAAGTTTCAAAGTTTTGGAGATGGTTTTGCCGGGCTGCCAACTTTTGCTCCTTTTGATAAAATTATTGTTACCTGTGGAGCCGGAACTTTACCTACAGAATTGTTAAAACAATTAAAGGTAGGTGGCAAAATGGTCATTCCATTAGGTCCAACGGATGAACAGGTTTTATACAGATTCACCAAAGTAGGCCCTACGGAATTTGAAAAAGAAGAGTTTGGAGCTTATAAATTTGTTCCGATGCTGGGCAACACGAATCAATAAAATTAAGATTAAGTTCTAAATTTAAATAATCGCTGAACAAAGGAACTGGTAGGCGTGCTGGTCTCAAACACCAGTTCTTTGATTTTGCCACGAATACAAAAAAAAATGTTTAATCCAAATGCATTCCTAAAAAATTCGTGCATTCATGGCTATAAATTAAATTCTTATATGAACTTACATGTAGTACCATTTTGAAGCTTTATCGTTGGCATAATTTAAAGTTTTTTGTGTTTTTTTTATAAAATTTTGATTCAGTTCGGAATGGAAATTGGACTTCTTTAAAAACTCAACCACTTAAAATCTTATGATTATGGATACAAACAGATTCAAGGCGTCACATGATTTTAGCAATCTTCAAAAGAACCTGCACAACAATCCCGGATATAGTGTAGAAAGCTATTTCCAGCAGGCGAAAGATTACATTCACGATATGAAAAGCAAGAATCAGGAGGCCACAAAACAAGGATTTATGACACAAGCACAGAAATCGGCTAAAGAAGTTTGGGAAGAAATTCAGGAAATAGCTTCTGAGGCTTGGGAAAAGAACCATTCTGATGAAAAGAAATAATTTTTAATATTAAAGTTCAATAACCTTACTTTTTGCGAGTGAGGTTTTTTATTTAAATCCAATAAAATAATAATGAAAGTTTTTATCAATAAAAGAATTCCTGAAATTGGAATCAATATGTTGCAGGAAGCAGGACTGGAGATCATATTTCCTGAAAATGAAAATCTTACTTATGACGAATGGATACAGTATTGCCGGAATACGGATGCAATTCTTAATATTGGTGGTGATTTTAAATATGATAAAGTCTTTTTTGATGCCTGTCCTGATATCAAAGCCATTGCTTTATATTCCGTAGGGTTTGATCATGTTGATATAAAGGAAGCCAGTCTCAGGAATATTCCGATTGGGAATACTCCGGATGTATTAAGCAGAGCAACTTCTGACGTAGCTTTTTTACTGATGCAGTCGATAGCCAGACGGGCGAGCTATAATTTTCAAAAAGTGAAAGAAGGAAATTGGGGAGCTTTTGATCCTTTGCATGCTTTGGGACAGGAACTTTATGGCAAAACATTAGGAGTTTTCGGATTGGGAAGAATCGGTTTTCAAATGGCTGAAAAATGCAAAAAAGCTTTTGATATGAAGATCATTTATCACAATCGTCGTCATAATGAAGAAGCTGAAAAAGAGTTGGATGCGAAGTATGTCTCATTTGATGAACTGGTTACAGATTCTGATGTATTAAGTATTCATGCTAATTTTACTGCTGAACATAAAGAACTTTTCAATAATGTGGTATTTGGAAAAATGAAATCCAACGCTATTTTTATCAATACAGCGAGAGGTGGGTTTCATCAGGAACAGGATTTATATAAAGCATTAACTGAAGGGAAAATCTGGGGAGCCGGTCTTGATGTAACCAACCCGGAACCTATGTCTGCAGACAATCTTATCTTAGAATTGTCCAATGTTTGTGTGTTACCTCATATCGGCTCAGCAACCATTGAAGCAAGAAACGGAATGGCCCGACTGGCTGCCGGAAATCTCATTGCCTTTTCAAAAGGTGAGAAGATGCCGAATTGTGCCAATCCTGAAGTATATTCCCATCATTTATCATAACTTGGAATTATTTTTGTTCTGAATATATAAACCTTAAAAATCTAAATATTATGGCACCGGAAAACAATATTAATGAACAGAACAAAAGGTTGGAACGTATGGATTATGATCCCAACGAAGATATATTCAAAAGAGAAAAACATGTTTCGCTGGATGGAGACGGAAATCCTATATTTGATGAAGATATAGATGAAGACAAGATAGATAAAGGCCTTGATATTCCAGGTGCCGAAGACGATGATAAAATGGAAGAAATAGGAGAGGAAGATGAAGAAAATAACTATTGGAGCCTCAGTGATAATGATGATGATCATGAAGAGGAAAATGATGAAGTTTTAACTTAGACTCTACCATATGAAATAATTACCTTGCTGATTTTCAGTGAGGTTTTTTGTTTTCCAGATGATAACTTTTCTCTGTAAGAAGAAATTCCCCTCCTCCGGAGGGGTGGATTCAAAAATTATTAAATTTTTGAAGACGGGGTGGTTCCATAATGAGCAACAATAAAATCCTCCAATTCTTTCATTACCCACCCAAGATTATTTCTCACATCAAAATCACTAACTCTAAAAAATAACAGCCCTAAAGATTCCAGATATTCCTGTCTAATACCATCATAGACTTGTTTTTCATCGTGACTTGAACCATCAATCTCAATAATTAATCCTAAGGATCTTACATAGAAATCAACAATATAGTTCCCGATAATCCTTTGTCTGTCGAAATCAATTTCATAAAAGTTTTTTGCCCGAACTTTTTTCCAGAAAATGAGCTCACCCAGTATTCCGGCTTTACGTTTTTCTTTCAGTAGTGGTTTTAATCTGGAATTGTAGGGTAGATTTACTACAAAGTTCTTACAAATGGGAATACCATTAATAGAGGTTAATATTTCTTTCATTGGTGTGTTTTTTAACCACCCCGGCTTTCAAAATTTAGAGAATTTTGAAAGCCACCCCTCCGGAGGAGGGGAATGTGAGTGCGTCTTTTTCAAATATAGTATTTCAAATATAGTGTTGAATATATTTTCATAGGATTGATAATCAGCTTTTTTGCCTAATCATTGTTTTAGGCTTTCCTTTTCCTGTCTTTTGTTGCCTATATTTCATAATTTGAATATCTTTAAAACTTAAAACATTGTTTAAACATAGAACTTTAAATAGCAATATGACATTTCAAGAACAGATACAGCAGGGGATTCCGAATCAGCTGCCACAACCAAAACCATACGAAACGAATATCAACCATGCTCCCAAGCGTAAAGAAATTTTAGGAGAAGAAGAGAAAAAACTGGCATTAAAGAATGCTTTACGTTATTTCGATCCTAAGTTTCATGCAGAATTAATTCCTGAATTTAAGCAGGAACTGGAGGACTATGGAAGAATTTATATGTACCGTTTCCGTCCGGATTATGAGATGAAAGCCAGATCTATTGAAGATTATCCGGGAAAATCTGAGCAGGCAAAAGCCATTATGCTGATGATCCGGAACAATTTGGATTATGCCGTTGCTCAGCATCCTCATGAACTGATTACTTATGGTGGAAACGGAGCTGTTTTCTCCAACTGGGCACAGTATCTGCTGACCATGAAATATCTGTCTGAAATGACCAATGAGCAGACTTTGGTAATGTATTCAGGACATCCGATGGGACTGTTCCCATCTCACAAAGATGCACCAAGAGTAGTGGTAACGAACGGGATGATGATTCCAAATTATTCCAAACCGGATGATTGGGAGAAATTTAATGCTCTTGGAGTTACGCAGTATGGGCAAATGACAGCGGGAAGTTATATGTATATTGGTCCCCAGGGAATCGTTCATGGAACAACTATTACTGCTTTAAATGCTTTCAGAAAGATCAATAAAGATCCAAAAGGGGGGCTGTTTGTTACTTCAGGATTGGGAGGAATGAGTGGAGCTCAGCCAAAAGCAGGAAATATTGCGGGTTGTGTTACCGTATGTGCAGAAGTAAATCCAAAGATTACCAAAATCCGTCATGATCAGAAGTGGGTGAATGAAATTTATGAAGACCTGGATGGATTGGTGGAAAGAGTAAGAGAGGCACAACAAAATAAAGAAACTGTTTCTTTAGCTTATCTTGGAAATATTGTAGATGTTTGGGAAAAATTTGACAAGGCAGATTTAAGAATTGATATTGGTTCAGATCAGACTTCACTTCATAACCCTTGGGCAGGTGGATATTATCCGGTAGGACAAAGCTTTGAAGAATCTAATGCCATGATGGCTGAAGATCCTGAATTATTCAAAGAAAAAGTTCAGGAAACATTAAGAAGACACGCGGCAGCAATCAATAAACATACAGAAAAAGGAACTTATTTCTTCGATTACGGAAATGCTTTCTTACTGGAAGCTTCGAGAGCTGGAGCTGATGTAATGGCAGACAATCCTACATTAGGAAGAGAATTCAAATATCCAAGTTATGTTCAGGATATTATGGGACCTATGTGCTTCGACTACGGTTTTGGGCCATTCCGTTGGGTATGTGCAAGTGGAAAACCGGAAGATTTACAGAAAACCGATGAAATTGCATGTGCTGTATTGGAAGAAATGATTAAGAATTCTCCTGAAGAAATCCAACAGCAGATGAAGGATAATATCCAGTGGATTAAAGGAGCTCAGGAAAATAAACTGGTGGTAGGCTCACAGGCGAGAATCCTGTACGCAGATGCAGAAGGAAGGATGAAGATTGCTGAAGCCTTTAACAAAGCTATTAAAAACGGTGAGATCGGACCTGTAGTATTGGGTAGAGACCATCATGATGTTTCAGGAACAGATTCTCCTTACAGAGAGACTTCCAATATTTATGACGGATCAAGATTTACTGCAGATATGGCGATTCACAATGTGATTGGTGACAGTTTCCGTGGGGCAACCTGGGTTTCTATTCACAATGGTGGCGGAGTAGGCTGGGGAGAAGTAATCAACGGAGGTTTCGGAATGCTGCTGGATGGGAGTGATGATGCTGACAGAAGATTAAAGTCTATGCTTTTCTGGGACGTAAACAATGGGATCTCAAGAAGAAGCTGGGCAAGAAATGAGGGGGCTATTTTTGCTATTAAAAGAGCGATGGAAGCTGAACCTAATTTAAAGGTAACCCTTCCGAATCTTGTAGACGAAAATTTACTGTAATTCTTAGTTTACAGGCATGAAACTCTTTACAACAAAAGAAGGGAATTTTTCAATTCAAGTACTCAATGAGAGAGAAGAGCATGTCGGTGAACTTTTATTTGGAGTCATTAATGGCCTCAATGAGCGAATAAAAATAGGGAGCGAAATCTACAAAATTGAAGGTACAGGATTTTTATGGAAGGATATTAGGGTTTTGGATGAATCCGGAAAGGTGGTTTTAATAATCGACTCTTCCAAAAACCGACTCTTTTATTATGGGAATAGTACAGAAATTTATACCTACCAATTTAAAAGTTGGCTTCACAAAGAGTTATTGTTGTATGACAGCCAAGATAAATTAGTCTTAGCTTTAAGTTATAAGCAAACCCTTCTTAAATTGAAGTATGTACTGGAGATTGATGAGGATTTCAATCACGATTTGATTATTTTAAGTTTTTTAAATTTTTATCTGAGAGATGTATTAAATGGATAATTTTGAAACTTCATTTCAGGTAAAAACAAAAATTTTATAAACTGCTAAGCGTTGGCAACGATCAATAAAAAACTGTTTTCACACCTCAATATAGAGGATGATGATCCTGTTTGGGAAAAGTTTGCTGAGGTTGAGTTTTCAAAGAAAAATATATTCTCGGACAATAAAGCCTATCTTGTTGAAGATGGGCTTGTCCGTAAATACTATATCAACAGTACATCAGATATAGATACTGAAGTCTGTGCAGAGTTCTATTTTCCTGGCGATATTTTTACGGTTGGGAATAAAGGTTCTGAAGGTATTTATGAATCCATCAGCAGTGGCCTTGTCTGGGAGATTACATTAGAGGAGGTAAAGGAAATGTTCGCTGTGAATCCTGAGTGCCGCTTTGTGCAGAATTACTACTTGAGCAGAAAACTGAACGCTGCCATGAAGCGCGAGATGCTGTTACTAAAAAATACACCACAGGATCTTTACGAATACCTGCTGGAAAATAAACCTCATTATATTCAGAATATTCCTTTGAAATACCTGGCTTCCTATATTGGGATTACTCCAATTTCTCTGAGCCGGATCAGAAAGAGGATTAGTTAAAGACTGGAAGCTTGAAGATGGGAGGTGGAAGTGATCAAGGTAATAATAAATGATCCCATACTTTTCATAAGAGCTATTATCCTATTTTTTATAAACGCAAAGTTTCAATTTTAAATATACATTATTTTAAGTGAGCAAAGAACTCATCGATTTTTAATTGATTTGATAAAGTATGCCTCAACCATTAATTTCAGTACTGGCTTGGCTGGCATCTTTACTTCCTTTGATTTTGTCTTTTAATGAATAAAAACAAAGATATACGCTGTTCCTTGATTCAAAAAACTATCAGAAATTACAGGACGATAATTAACTTCCATCCTCCATTCTTCCATCTCCCAGCTTCAATTAATTAACTTTTGTTTATTGTTTGACCTTCTATAAGTCTTTTCCTTTGTTGAAAAAAGAATATGGAAATACAAAAATTAAACTGGGCGGGAATAAAGCTTATTTCAAATGGTAAAACCATCTTAATAGATGCAGCAGAAGATTTTTCTTATTACAAACCTGTGTTAGGGGAGGCTGTAAATGAAATGATCAGCTTTACAGATGAGACAGAAGCAGATTATATCTTATTTACTCATATGCATCTGGATCACTTTGATAAAAGTGTTATTAAAAAATGCTTAAAAAAAGAAGGGAAATTGATTGTGTATTCAGGGCTAGAATCAGTTGTCAGAAAGATTATGGGTGATGTTGAAATGGTTGTACTTAATCTTAATGAAGTTTTTACCGAAAACAATATTATCTTTAAACCTGTATTTGCAATGGATGGAGTAGGAGAAATCCAGACTTCATGGATTGTGGAAGATCTGCACTCGAAGATTTTTCATGGTGGCGATACTATCTGGCATAATCAGTTCTGGAAGTTGGGAAGGGAGAATGAAAATATAGACTATGCGTTTTTGCCATCCAATGGTGTTGTTGTGAATTTTGAAATGATAGGATTGGAATACAGTCCGGTTCCGGCTTCTCTTAATTTGAAAGAGGCTTTTGCTGCGGCCCATCTTTTACATGCTAAAAAGCTGGTTCCTATACATTATGGATTATTTACCCATGAGAAATTTTATATTCCTCAATTATTTGATCAGGAAGATTTGCAAAAAACTTCTAAAGAAATAGGACAGAGCTATCTTATTCTGAAAGATGGAGAAGTGTTGATGGATTCGTAGACAAAGATTTGTTTTTTAACAAATAGATTCATAAATTAAAAAATGAAAAAAATTGGAATTATAGGTTGTGGCTGGTTGGGCACTCATATAGCAGAGAAGTTATCAGATCAATATGAGATTTTTGCAACCACCACTTCAGAATCTAAAATAAAAGATTTATCCGCTAAAGGATACCAGATCACTCAGGTTAGCTTTCAGGATGACGATATATCTGAAACAATGCAGGAATGGGAAATAGCCCCACAGTTGGATGCTGTGATTATTACGGTTCCGTTTTCGGGAGTGAGAGGAGCTGAAATTCCTTTGCATGAGAGAGCTGAGAATTTACTCGCATTTCTTGGAGATTATAAAGGTCAGCTTTATCTGATGAGCTCTACGGGAGTATATCCTGATACTGAAAAAGAGTTTACAGAAGATGAGCGTCTTGCAGATGATGTCCCAAGCGAGAGTATTATAAAAAACAGATTTCCTGAAGTCAATGTTTTGAGATTGGCAGGATTAATGGGGGATCAGAGACTGCTAAAGAATTATAATATATCCAATCTGGATCTGCTGGTTAACCATATTCATTATGCTGATATTTGTTCAGTCGTTGAGAAAATGTTGAAGAATCAGGCCAGGTCCAAAGTTTATAATGTGGTGGCACCTGTGCATCCTAATAAAGAAGAGATTATCAACGCCCAGAAAGATCTGCCGTATTCAGGTGAACGTACCACTCAAGGCAGAACAATATCACCTTCAAAATTAATTTCAGAGCTGGATTATGAATTTCAATATCCTGATCCTCGATATTTTCATCTTACGAAGGGCTCTTAATAATGAAGTTTAAAAAATAGAAACCTGCTGTGAGGCAGGTTTTTTTATTTATGTAACTATGTTTTCAATCTTGATAGTCAATGATTTGATATTTAATCTGTTCTTTCTCTATATAGTTTTTAAGTTCATCAAGATCTTTCCACACATAAGAAGAGCCATACTGGCAAATATAGATACCATCTTCCTCAAAAATAATACTGATATTAGGGATTTTCCCGGTGTTTTCCATATACCTGAAATCCCAGAACAGCTGATGGGCATATTCATATTTTTTCTCAAAAAGAGCAGAGCTTTCCAACAAATTCTGTATTTCAGTGATTTGTTGGTCTGTGAGCTTTATTTTTAGTTTGTACTCAAATCCCATTTATTTTCTTAATACTGCAAAATTAAAATTTTATCTGAAAAATAGGATAATAATAAGATTCCAAAATACATATAGAGTATTGGTATGGTAATTTATTTTTGGAGCATTAGTTTGGTGGAATTTATGATAGGTTTTTATTTCATCTTTTGTTCTTTAAAGTTTTTTCCGCCATATTCTTTATACTGTATGTCTTGAAGAGGGTAAAAGTTGATTGATTTTGGAGCATCAAATGTAGACGTGGCAACAAGATGATCTGCAAATTTTAGATATTCAGTCTTACTTAGAGGGTATATATCTATTAGATCTTTGATTGATTTTGAGTCAAAAATACTCACTGTACAATCTGAACAGTTTTCTTGTCTAAAATGTTTAATAAAGTTTGAGATTTCGTCTTTTGATAAATTATCTATGTTAAGGTAGATATTGTAATTTTTACTTACATTATTTTCAGTTGTGGAAATGATTTCATATTTCATGGAGGACAAATTTATATTAGAGGTTTGTATATTATCTTTTATAATATTTTTTAATGGAATCCATCCATAATGTGTTGTTGATAAATAAGAGGGTTCAACGACTCTTACTTTAGCCCAATTGTTTTTTTCTTCTTCAATAGAAATAGTACAGGTATAATCAACCTGCATATATTGAGTCTCTCCAATAGCATCAGTTGCTTTTTGGTTCACCAGCTTTTTATAATTATTTCCAGGCCCATCTCTAAGAAAAATATTTTTTCCTTTTACATCATAAGTTTTGGTTTCTAAATCAGAGCCATCAAGCCCATGCATTTTTAATGAGTCTATTTCATCATCATTATTTAGGTATTGATTTAAGGAATCTAAATTTTCATTGACATCTACATTGGATTTTCTGCAATTTGTTAATGAAAAAGAGACTAAAATTATTAATAATGCTGTTCTCTGCATGGTTTAAGTCAATTATAATATTTCAAATGTAAAAAACTATTACCATGAATAATTGCGGTTTACCATAATGAAATGTTAGTTCCCCTTTGCAGAGAATTTGTGGAAATAAAATAGGGTGTAATTTCAATTTTATCGCAGATAAAATCATTGCGCCTTAAAGCATTATGATTTTAATATCAATTGCGCCTTAGCGTTTTCCAACCTTTCCCATTCCAATAGCATCTTTATAAGTAAAAGAATACTATGAAAATTACCATCCCAAAACCCTGTCATGAAAACTGGGATAACATGACTTCTGATGAAAAAGGAAAATTTTGTTCTGTTTGTTCTAAAACTGTTCACGATTTTACCGGTTTTTCAAATGAAGAGCTATCTGATAGTTTTGATTCAAATGAAAATATATGTGGTAGATTCAGAGAAGATCAGCTGGATAGGAATTTGTATCTCTCAATAATAAGTAAGCTAGCATTGGGATTATTGACTGTAGGTGGAATGCTGACCCAGCTAAATGCTCAGGAAATAAAATCAGATGAACTAAAAATTTCAGAACCGGTACGGGGACTTAATATGACTAACCCCAGGATTAATGATACTGTAAAAAGTAGATCTTTCAGAATTGGAGCACCTGCATCCATACCGACAGAAAAGCCATTGATCTTGCTTAATAATAAAGAAATTTCTATAGATGAGTTAGGATCTTTAAAACCTGATAGGATTGAGAGTGTCAACAGTTTTTTACCTGCAGAAGCAGTAAAACGCTATGGTAAAAATGCGAAAAATGGGGTTGTAGTCATTACTACCAAAAAGAAATAAAGAGAAGAAAATAATAATATTTAATTCTATGATACATTTAATTTTTTAGATAAATTGTACCCTAGATTTATAAACTATGCTTTCATCTGAATCTTTAGAAAAAATAATCGGTATCAGTCAGATCATTACTGTACAAAGGAATAATTATTTTGTAAAAGAAAATGATATTTGTAATTATATAGGCATCGTGAAAAGTGGTACCCTGTATTCTTATTTTGAAGATTCGGATGCTAATATGATCGTCAATGAATTGTACAATAAACAGTCTATCATAACGTCATATAGAAGTTTTTTAAATGAAATTCCATCACCTGCTTATATAAAAGCCTATTCGGATGCTGAGATTTATGCAATCGAAAAAAAAACTTATAAGGAATTGATACAATATCAGGAATGGACTTTGATCTTTAAAGAAATTGCAGATGAATTGTTTATTAATAAATGCTTTAAAGAAACGTCATTGATTAAATTAAAAGCAAAAGAACGTTATTTGACATTCATACAGAATAGGTCTTGTATAGAACAGGACTTTCCTCAGCATCTTATAGCATCATATCTTAAAATTCGCCCCGAAACTTTATCAAGAATTAAAAGTCTTGACCTACATCAAGATAATAAATAGTTTTTCTTGCTGATTTTTGCATTGTAACAAAAACAACAGAATAACAATGCCTTTAATCAGAATTACTTTATCAGAAAACTATTCAGCAGAAGAATGCCACAAGATTTCTCAGGCGATTCATGCTGCGTTAATTGAAGATTTTACTATTCCAGCAGATGATTATTTTCATATCATTGAGCAGGTAAACCCGTCTCAACTCTTTTTTCCGGACCAATATTTGGGAATGAAGCATGACCAGGGAATTTTATTTATTCAAATCATTGCTGCTATGGGTAGAACCAGGGAACAAAAACAAAAACTTTATAAAAATATCGTTTTAGGAATTTCGGGCTCTACGAACATAAATCCACAAAACATCATCATTACTTTATTAGAAAATTCTAAAGAGAACTGGTCATTCGGTAATGGTGAACTCCAAAATTTTAATCACATATAAAATGATAGAGATTGTCAATGCAGAACAACTGTTGAAAAACAGTACTGAAGACCAGGCGATGAATCAAAAAGTTGTTTTCCTTACAGGGGATGATGATAATGTTTTTTTTATGATAGAACTCCATCCAAATAGAACACTGCCGGCACATTATCATAAAGAAAAAATAGAGATATATTATATTCTGAAAGGCGTAGGGACGGTGATCACTGGAAAATTCAAAAATGGAAAAGTGATGAACCTTTGCACTCAAAACGTAGGCGAGAGAGATGTTTTTTCTATAAACCCCTATACAGTACATCAGATTACAAATACAGGAACGGAAGTCCTTCAAATTTTAGCTTTAGCTCCCAAAAGCCATAGTGCAGAAGATCGATATTTTGTAACACTTACTACTCAATAATAATGAAAAATAGAATAATTCTGACCATCATTTTTTTATTTGTGATCACCTCTTTTTCAGATTGTAATGCACAGGAAAATAAAATAAAAAGAAGAGATCTGCAAAGTGTCATTATTGATCAATATCTGCATAAAGTGGAAATGCAGGAAATTATTTTGGATGCCAGTCAAAAGGCCCCTGTACATTATCACCCTTGTCCGGTAATCGGAATTGTTGTTTCAGGAAAAATTCTATTTCAGATTGATGGAGAAGAAGCTAGGGTTTTAAAAGAAGGCGATGTATTTTATGAACCTAAGAATTGTAGAGTATTGCATTTTGATAACTTAGATTCTGAAGCATCAGTTAAATTTGTTGCAGCTTATTTAAAGGAATCAAATGAAAAATCTATTGAATTAATACATTGATTATCATATGAAAGTATGAGGCATATCTGTATTGCATGATGGGATTAAATAAATGCTCGGGCGATCGAAGAT